>JAICUY010000017.1 GCA_025935615.1 Steroidobacteraceae bacterium | reverse complement strand
CCGATCTTCCGGCCGATCGCGGTTGGCGCCATCGCCGTGGCCATTGGAGTGACTGCGATTCTCGCGACCCGGATTCTCCGGTCGCGGGCTGGCTCCAACCCTGACTTGCCTTTGCCGGCGTAGCAAATAGCGGAGAAGAAGGGACCGAATTCACGGATTCCGGCGCTGCTGTTTGCGCTGGCGGCAAACCACAGCGTCGAAGCAGTTCTTAGCCGCCGATACGTGCTGGGCCTGCAAATTGAGCATGAACGTAGGCGTCAGGATGCCGTTCCGTTCGGGTCTGTATCGGTGTCTTGGCTAGACCTTAGGCTAGACCGCCTCATGAGCTTCGGTGGCGGTTCGGAAGCCGACCTCGATCTCTCCCGGATCCAGCTTCCTTCATCGCCATCCGCTCCATAATGAAGTGGGACAAGGACTCCATTAGTACGTCTACCCTGGCGCGAGAATCATCGTGGCTCAGGCGCGCCTATTCGGGTCATCTGGCTATCGTCGGCCAGTGGAACGTGCTGGTGGGCACTCGTTGACAGCAAGGCAATGAGGACCACAAAGGCGACCCCTAGGATCAGGAGCTTCACGCTCCTGATCCTATCATCCGAATCTGTAGGCTAGACTCAGGCTAGACCTAGGCAGCAGAAAGCCCCTCCGGTGATTGCCAGAGGGGCCTTTTTCGTGCTCAGTTTGCTGGCGTGCCCGAGAGGACTCGAACCTCCGACCTTCAGGTCCGCAACCTGACGCTCTATCCACTGAGCTACGGGCACGTGCGCGAGGTGGCGGAGAGGGAGGGATTCGAACCCTCGGAAGAGGAAACCCCCTTCAACGGTTTAGCAAACCGCCGCACTAGGCCACTATGCGACCTCTCCACGCAGGCGGCCGATGATAGCATGGAGCCCTCGGGGCGACGAGCGAGGACCCTTCTCCAGCCAGACCCCCAGCACCTCAGAAGAGACCCCGCCGTGCAGCGCGTACCCATCATCGCTCAGAGCCCTTCCCCGACCTTCATCGAGGCCGTGCTGCGCGCCGCCTTCGAGGCCGGTGGACAGCAGGTCGAGTTCGAGCGCTGGGAGCGCAAGCCGCACCAGTTGCCCGATGCGATCGCCGAGCTGAAGGCCGGCGACTACGCGGGCGCCCTGGTCGTCGCGCCGCACAAGGAGAAGGCGGCCGCGTTGATGACCAGCCTCTCCGAGGACGCCAAGCTGACCGGCGCGGTGAGCGTCGCGGTGCGCGACGGCGAGCGGCTGCGCGGCTACAACGCCGACGTCGACGGCGTGCGCGCCGGCCTCGTCGCCATCCTGCCCAAGGTGCAGGGCAAGTGGCCGCGCAACGCCATCGTGCTGGGGGCGGGCGGCGGAGCGCGCGCCGTCGTATCGGTCCTGATCTCGTCCGGATTCCAGCGCATTGCCGTCTTCAACCGGCATCTGCATCGGGCCGAGGCGCTGGTGGGTCACTTCACGCGCAGCGCGCGGCACATGGATCTGCGCGCCATGCCATGGCACGAGACGATCATCGAAGCTGAGCTGGCGCGGACCGGGCTGCTGGTCAACACCACGGCCATCGGCATCGGTGAGGGTGAGACGCCCATCGCCGACGAGGCACTGCCCGAGAACCTGTTCGTCCTCGACCTCGTGCTCGACCACGCCACCACCCCGTTGATGCGCCAGGCCAAGGAGCGCGGTGGCACGGCGGCCAACGGGCAGGCCAGCTTCCTGCGCGCATCGGCCGAGACATACCGCCTACTGACTGGCGGGGACGCCGACGAATCGGTCCTGCGCCAGGCACTGGCGGCCGAGATCGGGGTGCCGGCGGAAGGCCTGGCGGTGGTGGTCGGCGACTGACCGATGCGCTCGCGGGCGTGATGTTCTACACCTCGGGCTGGGTGCACGTCATCTGCGGCTGCATGTTCTGCGGCAAGACCGATGAGATGCTCCGCCTGCTGCGACGCTTCTCGATCGCCGGCCGTCGCGTGATTCTGGTCAAGCCACAGCTCGACACCCGGACCGATGCGGTGAGCGTCATCTCTCGATCCGGTGCTCAGCACGTCGCGGTCAGCGTGGGCGACTCGAGCGCGATCGAGGGCGTGGCGGGCGACGCCGACATCGTGGCGGTTGAAGAGGGGCAGTTCTTCGACGACGGGCTGCCATCGGTGGTCGAATCGCTGGCCGATGCGGGAAAACAGGTGCTGGTGACCGGCCTCGACCGCGACTTCCGCGGGATCCCGTTCGGGCCGATGCCGCGCCTCATGGCGCTCGCCGACCAGGTCACCAAGCTGACCGCCATCTGCATGGTCTGCGGCGAGCCCGCGACACGGACCCAGCGGTTGATCGACGGGTCGCCGGCGCCGGCCGACTCGCCGCTGATCGTCATCGGCGGGATGGGCGACGAGACGTACGAGGCACGCTGCCGGCTGCACCATGAAGTCCCGGCCGTGTCCTGAGCGCCGACGACCGTCCGGTTCGCGCCGGCACCACCGCGTCGAAATACGCTTGCTGAGGACAACGGTGCAGGAGCAAGATGCCTCACTTGACGGCCGGACACTGAGCCGGCCGCGATGCTGGGAGGGACTCCATGCGCAGCAAGGGCCTGGGTATCGGTCTGGCGTTGGCGCTGGTGCTGGCCGCAGCCGCACCGGTCGTCGCGAGCGGTGAGCACGCCACGCTCGTCGACGTCCACGCCATCAAGGTCTTCAAGGCCAAGCCCGGCGGAGGTGGAACGGCCAACTGTTCCAACGACGGATCGTCGAACGGCCAGTTCGCACTGACTGGCTGGGCCGTTGGCGGCAACGCCACCGCGCACCTGACCACGCGGACGATCCCGAGCGGACTCAACACCACCGACGTGAAGAACGCGATGCAGGCCGGCTTCAGCGCCTGGAGCGGCGGCAGCGTTCCCTCGATCACGGTGGTGACCGATGGCACGGCCACGCGGTACGGGGCGAACCACGAGTACGAGCTGATGTTCGGCCGCACCGGTGGCTCGACGATCGCGGTGACCTACACCTGGCAGTGGAACGACGGCAGCATCGAAAGCGACACCGTCTTCAACAGCCGGCTGCCATGGTTCGTGGCCGGCAGCGAGGGCGATGGCTGCATCGAGTCGCAGGCGAAGTACGACGTCGGCAACATCGCGACGCACGAGTTCGGCCACACCTACGGGCTGGACCATGCCAGCAGCGACCGGTTCGAGACGATGTACCCGTACGGCTACACCGGCGAGACGCTGAAGCGCTCCCCGGAGAACGGCGACCTGGCCGGGCTGAGCCAGATCTACGGCAACTAGGCGCTCTCCGCGTTCCGATGAGCCCCGGTCGTTCGCGGCCGGGGCTCATCTGTGCCGTGATGCGCGTCGTGATGCGCGTCGTGATGCGCGAGGCGCATGTCAACCCGCGTGACGAGGTCCTTGGGCGGGTTTTCATGCCTCCAGGGTCATCGATCGCTGCGTGCAGGTCCCTCACGGGGCCTTGCATGCGTCACGCGCATACGCCTTGGGGTGGCGGAGGGGGTGGGATTCGAACCCACGGACCCTTGCGGGTCAACGGTTTTCAAGACCGCCGCATTCGTCCGCTCTGCCACCCCTCCGCGGCCGATGTTACCCGGTCACCACCATGACGATCGTGTTCAGGAGAATGAGCACCGCGAACTCCCCCGCGAGCACGGGCTGGTCCGTCGCCCACAGGCCGATCGCGGTCAGCAGCAGGACGCCCGAGCCGATCAGGACGCGGGGCAGCGGCGCAATCGGGTTCGAAGCCTTGGGCGCGACCACGATCGCCCAGAAGACGCCGACCACCGCCGCGGCCAGGAGGGCAAGCACGTAGCGCATCGGTCCATCCGGGAGCAGGTGGAAGCCCCACCAGGCGGCAGCCGCCAGCCCGCACAGCTCGAGCAGGAAGCGGAGGGCGAGATTGGCGCCGGCCAGCATGGTCAGGTGGCGCGGATGCTGTCTGCGCCGAAGTGCGGCTGCAGCGCCTCCGGAATGCGGACCGACCCATCCGGTTGGAGGTGGGTCTCGAGGAAGGCCGCATAGGTCCGCGACATGCCAAGCCCGGAACCGTTGAGGGTGTGGACGAGCTCGGGGCGCGCATCGGGCGAGGCGCGGAAGCGCAGGTTCATGCGGCGTGCCTGGAAATCGGTGTAGTTCGAGCATGAGCTGACTTCGAGCCAGCGCCCGACGCCGGGCGACCAGGCCTCGAGGTCATAGCCTTTGGCCTGCGAGAAGCCGACGTCGCCGGTGCAGCGCTCGACGGTCCGATACGGCAGCTCGAGCGCCTCGAGGACCTCCTCGGCGCTGCGGGTCAGCGACTCGAGCTCGTCGTAGCTGGTCGACGGATGGACGAACTTGACCATCTCCACCTTGTCGAACTGGTGCACCCGCAGCAGCCCGCGCGTGTCCTTGCCGGCGGCACCCGCCTCGCGGCGGAAGCAGGGCGAGTAGGCGCAGTGGTAGATCGGCAGCCGGTCGCCGGCCAGGATCTCGTCGCGATACATGTTCGTGACCGGCACCTCGGAGGTCGGGATCAGGTACAGGTCGTCGCGCTCGACGACGTACATCTGCGCCTCCTTGTCCGGCAGCTGGCCGGTCCCGCGCGCTGAGGCGGCGTTGACCAGCAGCGGCGGCCAGACCTCGCTGAAGCCGGCGCGGTCGGCGAGCTCGAGCATGAGACCGATGAGGGCGCGCTGCAGCCGGGCGCCCCTGCCGGTGTACAGGATGAAGCCGGAGCCGGCGACCTTGGCGCCGCGCTCCAGGTCGAACAGGCCCAACCGAGCGCCGATCTCCCAGTGCGGCGGGGTCGCACCCTCGGCGGGGGCTTCGCCCCAGCTGCGCACGACCGGGTTGTCGTCGGCGGTTCGGCCGTCAGGCACCGATGGATGCGGCAGGTTCGGGATGAGCAGCAGGTCGGTTTCGATCGTGCGCTCGAGCTCGGCGAGCTCCGCGTCGAGCTGCTTGACGCGATCGCCGACCTTCCCCATCTCGAGCTTGAGGCGCTCGGCTGCATCGCGCTCGCCGGTCCGCATCAGGTCGCCGACCCGCTTGCTGCCGGCGTTGCGCTCGTGCTTGGCCGCATCGGCCTCGGCGAGGAGGGCACGACGGCGTGTGTCCGTCACCAGCAGGCGGTCGACGGCGTCGGACGGCTCGCCCTTGCGCGCGATGGCGCGCTTGACACCCTCGGGATCGTCACGGATCGCCTGCAGGCCGATCATCGTCCTGCCCCTGCGCCGCGGCTCACGCGCGCCTCACGCGCGACCGCCGTGGGTCGCCGCCGGCTCGCCGGCCCCGGCCGCAACGCGCAACCGATCGACCACGAACTGCGGATCGAGCGAGGCGAGCAGCGCCCCGGCGCGTGGGCCGCTGGGCTTGCCCACGAAGGCGAGGTAGATGGCGTTGAATGCCTTGCCGGGCGACACCTGCAGGCTGCGGGCATGCTCGAAGATGACCGATTGCAGCGTCTCGCCGTCCCACGCGACGGTGCGCGCCACGACGTCGGCCAGGGTCTCGAGGTAGCGGCGCTGCTGCTCGGTGAGCTGCGCGGCATCGGCTGGCAGCTGATCCAACGCGACGCTGAAGCGGATGCGCTCGGGGGCCCAGTCGGGCAGCCAGCGATGGACCGTCTCGAGCCGCTCCTCCAGCGCGCGCAGCTCGGCGGCGTCGAGCGCCGCGCCGCGGTGTCGGCCGATCTGCTCCCCGACCCGCTCGAGCGTCGCGCCGGGCATCTGGGCGTAGGTCGCGACCTGCACGAACGGCGGGAGGAAGTAGGCCGGCAGCGCATTGCCGGGGAGCTGCGACAGCTCCACGATCCGGCGACGATGGGCGTGCTCCTCGGCATCGGCGTCGTTGACCGGGCCGACAACCGCTGCCGTGACGTAGGCGTCGTACTCGTCGAAGAGGCGCGGGATCGTCTCGCCGGCAGGATCGAACTCGATCGCGGCGTTGGGGCGGTAGCGCAGCATCAGGAAGCGCACGATCTCGGGTGGCAGCAGCTCGACCATGGCATGCGCCGCCGCGCCGCTCCCGGCCGATGACTTCATCTTGCGCCCGCCGACGGTCAGGAACTCGTACGGCACGTTGCGCGGCGGCGTGACCCCGAAGACCTCGCGCGCCAGCGCCACCGCCCGGTCGCGCGATCCGCCGCGGGTCGACAGGTCCTTGCCGCCGGCCTCGACGGTGACCTCCAGCAGCCGCCACTTCGCGACCCAGTGCAGGTTCCAGGGCAGCTTGGCGCGCCCGCCGAAGGGCGAGACCCGGCCGTGGTGACCGCAGCCGGCGGCCCACGCCACCAGGTCGGGAATGCATCGGTAGTGGACCGTCTCGCCGTCCCAGTCGTCGGCGAAGGTGGTGCCCACCCGGCCGCAGTTCTCGCAGATGACCTGCAGCGGCAGCCAATCCGGGCCGTGGTCGACGTTGCTCACCTCGAGGTAGACGCGGCGCACGTCGGCGGCACGGTCGAGCGCCTCGCGGACGAAATTGTCGAACAGCCCGGCGGCGTACTGCTCCGACGCCCAGTAGAACTCGGGATGAATGCCGAGCCGCTCGAAGGTGTCGAGGAAGGTCTGCGCGAAGTGGCGCGCCCAGCTCGACGCGCCCGAGCCCCGCGGCGCCGGGACGTGGGCCAGCGGGATGCCCATGTACTCGGTCACGCCCTCGCGGGTGGCGAGGGTCGCCGAGTCCATGGGGTCGAGGTCGTCGA
This sequence comes from Steroidobacteraceae bacterium, assembly GCA_025935615.1. Classification (GTDB taxonomy): domain Bacteria; phylum Chloroflexota; class Limnocylindria; order QHBO01; family QHBO01; genus JAICUY01. The sequence continues at coordinate 22,337 of JAICUY010000017.1, read as the reverse complement.
TCCCGTACAGGAAGCGCGTCTCGAGGCCACGGTCACGCAACGCGCGAGCGATGGCATCGTGGATCACCACACCGCGCAGCGCACCGATGTGGATGGTGCCGGACGGCGTCTTCGAGTCGTTGACGACCTGCGGGCCGCTCGCCTCCAGCGCGATCTCGTCGGCCCAGAACACGGTGCCCGGAATCAGCTGATCGAGACGACCGTGAAGTCGACGGGGCCCGCGGGAGCGTGGACGGTGACCTTGTCGCCCTTGCGGGCACCCATCAGCGCGGCGCCCACCGGCGACTCGTTGCTGATGCGGCCTTCGCGCGGGGCGGCCTCGGCCGAACCGACGATCGTGAACGTCTCCTCGCCGTCACTGCCCTTGATGACCACCTTGGAGCCGATGCCGACCTGCTCCGCGCCATTGACCTTCTCGATCACCTCGGCATTCTTCAGCTGCGCCTCGAGCGTCGCGATGCGGCCCTCCAGGAACGACTGCTCCTGCTTGGCGTCCTCGTACTCGGCGTTCTCGCTGATGTCGCCGTCGAGCTTGGCGTCGTGGATGCGCTGGGCAACCCGCGGCCGCTCGGTGGTGACCAGGAAGTTCAGCTCCGCCTTGAGCTTGTCGAGCCCCTCGGCGGTGAGGTAGACCGGCTTGGTGTTCATGGCTGCCCCCTTCTGAGCGTGCTGCCGTCCACTCGGACCTTCCGAAGGGACGATCACCGCGGTGGGGAGACCGCGGCGACGAAGGTCAATCGGATAACAAAAAGCCCCCGGCCCCGCCGTCCTGCGGCGGTGTTCCGCGGTTCGAGGAAGTCTAGGCCGGCCGTCACCGACTGTCAAAGACCGATGCGACCGCTGCCCCGCTCAGCGGCCGAGCACGACGAGCGCCACCACCAGGGCCGCGAACCCCACTCGGTACAGGCTGAAGACCGTCACCGAACGGCGCCGCAGCCAGGCGAGCAGGAAGCCGATGGCCAGCAGGCCACTCGCGGCGGCGACCGCGAAGCCGACGCCGATGGCCAGCCACTCGGTCCCGGTATGCGCCTCGGTCAGCATGTGGCGCGAGCCGTACAGGCCGGCCCCCAGCGTGATGGGCGTGGCCAGCAGGAAGCTGAAGCGGGCCGCGGCGTCGCGCGTCAGGCCCAGCGCCAGCCCGGTGCTGATCGTTGCGCCGGAGCGGCTGATGCCGGGAAGCAGGGCGAGTGCCTGCGAGAAGCCGATGGCCAGTGCGCCGGGCGCCGACAGATCGTCCATCGGCCGGCGCCGCGATCCGTATCGGTCCGCCAGCCAGAGCGCCAGCGCGCCGACCACCAGGAAGCCGGCGATCGCCAGGCGGACGGTGTCGTTGTCGCCGTGGAAGACCGAGTCGATCACGTCCTCGCCGACGAAGCCGATGATCGCGGCCGGCACGGTCGCGATGATGAGCAGCCACGCCAGCCGGCGCTCAGGATCGTCGCCGATGCGCCGCTCACGAATTGAGGCGAGCCAGGCGACCAGGTATCGGATCCAGTCGCGCGCGAAGTAGATCAGCAGCGCGACGAGCGTGCCGAGGTGCAGGAAGACGTCGAAGGCGAGGCTGCCGATCAGGCCGTCGCTGCCCCAGCCCGCCATCCAGGGCACCAGCTCGAGGTGCGCCGAGGAACTGACCGGGATGAACTCGGTCAGCCCCTGCAGCAGGCCGATCAGGGCGGCCTGGACGACGAGCTCCAACTAGCGGATGAAGAGCGGGGCGAGCACCAGGGTGATCGTGGCCAGCAGCTTCACCAGCACATGGAGCGACGGGCCGGCGGTGTCCTTGAACGGGTCGCCGACGGTGTCGCCGACGACGGCCGCGGCATGCGCCTCGGTCTTCTTGCCGAGCACGTTGCCGGCCTCATCGGTCAGATGGCCGGACTCGATGTACTTCTTGGCGTTGTCCCACGCGCCGCCGCCGTTGTTCAGAACCGTCGCCAGCAGGACGCCGGAGATGGTGCCGACCATCAGCAGGCCCGCCACCGCCTCGTGGCCGAGCAGCAGGCCGACGATGATCGGCGTTGCCACGGCGACCATGCCGGGCAGGATCATCTGGCGCAGCGCCGAGCGGGTGGTGATGTCGACCACGCGCGCGTAGTCCGGGCGCTGGGTGTAATCCATGATGCCCGGCATCTCCCGGAACTGGCGACGCACCTCCACGATGATCGCCTGCGCGGCGTTGCCGACCGCACGGATGGCGAGGCTCGAGAAGAAGTACGCCAGCGCGGCGCCGATGAGCGCGGCGATGAAGACCGACACGTCGGCCAGGTTGACCGAGGTCAGCAGCGTGCCCGCGGCGCGGGTGCCGGCTTCGATCTGGCGGCCCAGGATCAGGTTCACCTTGTCGATGTAGGCGCTGAACAGGAGGAAGGCCGCGAGGCTGGCCGATGCGATGGCGTAGCCCTTGGTCAGTGCCTTGGTCGTGTTGCCGACCGCGTCGAGCCGATCGGTGATCTCGCGTGCACTTGCCTCCGAGCGGCTGAACTCGGCGATGCCGCCGGCGTTGTCGGTGATCGGCCCGAACGTGTCCATGGCCAGGATGTAGGCGCACGTCATGAGCATCCCCATCGTCGCCACCGCGGTGCCGAAGATGCCGCCGACGTTGACGCCGTCGGCGTTCAGCAGATTCGCCTGCGAGCCGAGCCAGTGGCTGGCGTACAGCGCGACGCCGATGGTCACCGCGGTCACCGCGGTCGTCTCGAAGCCGACCGCCGTGCCGGAGATGATGTTCGTCGCCGGCCCTGTCTTGGAGGCCTCGGCGATCTCCTTCACCGGACGCCACGAGCCGGCGGTGTAGTACTGGGTGATGTAGACGAAGACGACCGCGGTCGCCAGGCCGACGCACCCGGCGAAGAAGAACCAGACCCAGGCGGGGAGGCCGCCGGCCGCCGTGGTGCCCGGCGTCTGCATCATGACGAAGGTCACGAACGCCATGGCCACCACGGACAGGGCCGTGGTGACCCAGTAGCCGCGGTTGAGGATGTTCATCGGATCCTCGTCCTCGCGGCCGCGCAGGAAGAAGATGCCGACGATGGTGGCCAGCAGACCGAAGGCGCGAACCACCAGCGGGAAGAAGATCCAGGCCTCCGGATGCGGCCACCCGGCATTGAGCGCGATGGTGTACACCGCGACGCCCAGGATCATGGCGCCGATGTTCTCCGCGGCCGTCGACTCGAACAGGTCGGCACCACGGCCGGCGCAGTCGCCAACGTTGTCGCCCACCAGGTCCGCCACGACGCCGGCGTTGCGCGGGTCGTCCTCGGGGATGCCAGCCTCGACCTTGCCGACGAGGTCGGAGCCGACGTCCGCGGCCTTGGTGTAGATGCCGCCGCCGAGCTGGGCGAAGAGCGCCACGAAGCTGGCACCGAAGCCGTAGCCGACGATCAGGAAGGGTGCCTGCTCCGGATGGGTGAAGCCGCCGTAGACGGCGAAGATGGCCCACACGCCGAGCAGCGACAACGAAACGACCAGGAAGCCGGAGACGGCGCCGCCGCGCATGGCCACCTGCACCGCGCCGACCAGGCTGTGGCGCGCCGCGGCGGCGGTGCGCAGGTTCGAGCGCACGCTGATGTACATGCCGATGATGCCAGAGGCCATGGAGCACGCTGCGCCAACGAGGAAGGCGATGCCGGTCTTGATGCCGAGCTCGGTGCCGTAGACATCGGTATCCGCCACCTGCTGGCCCTCGACGATGGCGATCACGAGACCGATGACGACCGCACCGACGAGCGCCAGCAGGGCGATCGTCTGATATTGGCGCCGGATGAAGGCGACGGCACCCTCGAAGATGGTGCCGGCGATCTCCTGCATCGCCGCCGTGCCGGTATCGGCGCTGAGCACGCTCCGCGCCAGGTACAGGGCGAACAGGATCGACAGGATTCCCGCAATGGGAATGACCCAGGTGATGAGCTCCATTGGTCCTCCGAACACGGCCTCGAGCCACGGTCAGCCCATTCGGCGACCGATCGTCAACACACGGAAATCGCCGGCGACGAGGTAACCCTCGGTCCGCCAGCGAAGCGGCCGAAATGGTAGCCCGGCGCGGGCCGGCGGGTCAACTTATCCGCGCATGCGTCACGGCACCCAGCGCGGCATCCAGCCACGATCCGCAATCTGGTGGGCCGATCCGGTCGACACGTCGAACACGGAGATCCCGCCGCGCGATGCGCCCGGTAGACGCGCCTCGGCCAGCAGCAGCCGGTCGGGATCCGGCGCGAACCTGACGGCGTCGAGCGGCTGGGCGATCAGCAGGCTGTGGCCGGGACCGTCGTCGACGCGCGTCAGCCACGCCGCGCCCGATGCCGACCCCGGCTCCAGCAGCAGGTAGGCCAGCCTGCCTTCTGCATCGACCGATGGCGAGGCGACCCCGGGTGGCAGCTGACTCTCGGCGACGACGGCGCCGCCTCGATCGAGTCGGCCGATGGTCAGCGACCGCAGCTGCGTCGGGGTGAGCTCCGCGGCGGCGCGGTCGAAGGAGCTCGAAACGGCGGGCGCGTGGAACGAGCCGCCGACGCCGAGATACAGGCCGTCGACCAGCACCCCGCTCGAGTCGGGCAGCCAGACCGGTGGCTCGACGGCACGGAACGGGGCGGTCGTGAGGCGCGCCGCCGGCAGCTCCAACATGCCGATCCGCTGGTTGGTGACGTCGATGAAGGCAAGGACATGCCCATCGGGCGAATAGCGCGGCGCGCGCAGCAGCGGCGTCTCCGGCTCGCCGGAGGCCGACGGCGTGGGCGTCGGGCTGGCCAGCAGCTCGGACGGCATCTCGAGCCGATGGGCGTCCCCGCCGCCAACGCCGCGGACCCACAGGCCGAGGCTGCGGCCGGTGGCGGCATCGACCCGGCCGAAGGCGATCTGCCCGCCGTCGGGAGCATAGGTCGGGTCGAACTCGAGCGCGCCCTCGTCGGTCAGGACCCGGCGCCCGCTGCCATTGGCCCGCTGTTCGATCAGCTGCTCCCCGTCGGCCACCACGAAGGAGCGGCCGTCGGGCGCGACCGCGTAGTCCACCACCGGCGCGACCTCGACGGAGAGCTGGCGCTGGCCGCTGCCGTCCGGGTTCATGGCCCACAGGTTGGCCACCCCGGAGGCATCGGACACGAAGACGACCTGGTTGCCGAGCGTGGCCAGGGGCGCGCCCGTCAGGAAGGTCCAGCTCACCGGCGTGCCGAGAGGCGCGCCGTCGGTCCCGCGCAGTCCGGCGGCCAGCGTGACGGTGAAGGTCGTGTTGGGCGGCAATGCGCCGGAGGGCTGGAATCGCAGCAGTCGGCGGTCGCCGGTGGCGCTCTGGTCGGCGCCCGGCGCCGGCAGCAGGTCGATGCTGCCCGCCACGGCCGGGTCGAGCCGCAGCTGGTCGTTCTGCAGGCTGTCGGGATCGATCGGGCGGTCGAACGCCACCACGATCGGCGTCGTCACCGCGATCCCCTCGCTCTCGTCGGCCGGCACCAGGCTGCGGACCGAGAGGCCGGTCTCCACCGTGGTGAAGGTGAGTTGGAACGGCTCGCGCAGCGGCGTCCCGCTCAGGTCACGCGCCCCGCTGCCGACGGCGACCGTGTACTCGCGATCGGCGGCCAGCGGCTGGTGCGGCACGATCGTCAGCTTCTCGCCGCTCCAGCGCAGATCACGCGCGAAGAACGGCGACAGCTCGAGTGCCGCGGCCACCGAGCGCGTGTCCATGAGGGTCGAGAAGGTCAGGCTGATGGAGGCATCGAGCGGTACGTCAACCGCGCCTGCTGCGGGGTCGCTGGCGACGACCTGGGGCTCGCCGACCGTGCGAAACGCGAATCCACCGGACGCCTGCTCCATGGCGTTGCCTGCCACGTCGCGCACTCCCGGCTCGATGTGCGCCGTGAACGAGCTCGCCGGTGGCAGCGGGTCGAGCGGCGTGAAGGTCAGCGTGCTGTCGCTCCAGCTGAAGGACCCGTCGACCGATGGCTCGATCCGGAAGGCGTCCTGGGCGCTCCCGCGCTCAACCGGCTCTGAGAAGTCGACTTCCAGGCTGGTGCTGGTCAGGGCCACCGATGCGTCCCCGGCGAGGTGCTGGGTCAGCGCGAAGCCGGCGACGGCCGGGGGCCGCGAGTCGACCGTGCTGGCGTAGTAGAGGATGCCGGCCAGCACCGCCGCCCCGACGCCGAGGACCGCCAGGCTCCGCAGCAGGACACCCCGCACGGCCTACGTGTGGCGCAGCCGAGCCGGCAGGATCTGCAGTTCGTCGCGGTACTTGGCGACCGTGCGGCGCGCGATGGCGATCCCCTCGCCGAGCAGCAGGTCGGCGATCTCCTGGTCCGAGTACGGGTTGCCGGGATCCTCGGCCTCGATCATCTTGCGGATCTGATCCTTGACGCCGAGCGATGCGGTGAAGAAGTGACTGAACGGCACCACCTCGCCGGATGGGATCATCACGAACTTGTCGGCGGTGGCGCGGCTCACCGTCGACTCGTGCATGCCGATCAGCTCCCCGACCTCGGCGCGCGTCAGCGGGACGAGGTGCTGAACGCCGTGCACCAAGTAGTCGTGCTGGCGCTCGCAGAGGCACTCGGCGATGCGCTGCATGGTGGCGCGTCGGCGGTTGATGTTGTCGATGAAGAACTTGGCGCGGCCGACGTACTCGCGGACGTGCCGCTTCTCGTCCTCGGTCGCCTCCGCGCTGCGCAGCTGAGAGCTCAGGCTGGAGTAGATGGGCGTGACCCGCAGGCTGAAGCGGCGCGATTCGGCGACCTCGACGACCAGCTCACCGTCCACGCTCCGGATCAGGACGTCCGGCCGCACGATGGTCCGCGAGCCGCTTCCCGTGACCGCCGCGGTGAAGGCCGAGGTCGGATACGGATTCAGGTTCGACTTCACGAATTCCCAGGTCTCGACGACCGTATCGGTATCCACGTCAAGCGCCCGGGCAATGTCCCGGAACTTGCGTTCGCCGAGCTGCTGCAGATGCTCGCCGACGACGGCTTCGGCGATCGGCGGCACCTCGACCTCGTCCTCCATCTCGCGCAGGTGCGCGATCTGGGCCAGCAGGCTCTCGGTGATCGATCGCGACCCGATGCCGATCGGCTCCAGGCCACGCATGGCCGCCAGCACCTGCTGCACGTCCTCGACCGATGCGCCGGTGGCGGCAGCGATGGCTTCGTCACTCTCGGTCAGGAAGCCGCTGCCATCCAACGCGCCGATGATGTAGTCGGCCACCGGATGAAGGCGTGCCGGCAGGAGGGCGTACAGGTTCCAGGTGAGGTGCTCCTCGAGCGTGAACTCGGCCTCGGCGCGGGCGATCGGGTCGAGCTCGTCGGCCTCGTCGCGCAGCCGCTGCTGGGTGTCGGCCGGCAGCTCGTCGACGCCTGAATCGCCCGGCTCGCTGCTCGCCTTGCGTGGCATGCACTCGGTGCAGTAGTTGCCGGTGATCGTCGACCCGCAGATCGGGCAGGTCGGCATCTCGAGCATCTCGAGCGCCGGATTCTCGTCCAACTCCTGGCCGATCGCCTCCTGCAGCTCGACCGAGCTCATCTGCAGGATGTAGTTGGCGGCGATCTGCTTGGGCGTGACCTTGACCTGCATCGCCGGCTGCAGCTGCTGCTTGAGATCGAGCGACATGACACCTCGGTCTGGAACGAAACGGCCCTGACGAAGAGGGCCGATCGGGTTCGATTATAGGGCTGGGGCTTGCTCAGTCCCCGGCGGGCGCCTTGATCGTCGCCGGAGCGTTGATGCGGCGTACGCCAGGCAACCCGGCACCGTAGCTGATGAGGCTGTACCCGGCGGGATCCTGCGCGACGCGCCTTCGGTAGTCACGCATGGGCCATGCCAGCAGCGCGCAGATGCGCAGCCGGTTGACGTGGTTGTGGGCCACGACGACGGCGCAGCGCGCGCGGTCGTCCGCCAGCCAGCTCTCAATCCCATGGAAGACCGGGAAGGCGCGCCGCGCCACGTCCTCGCCGCTCTCGCCTTCCGGGCAGCGGGTGTGGTACGGGTCGGCGATCCAGGCCCGGCGCAGCTCGGGGTCGCGCTCGAGGCATTCGTCGGCGGTCAGCCCGTCCCAGGCGCCGTAGTCGATTTCGATCAGATCGGGCTCGACCTCGACCGCATCGGCCCCCAGACCGAGCGCCTCTGCAACCGGCTCCATCGTCTGGCGACAGCGGAGGGCGGGACTGCTGATCAGCCTGATCCGGTCGTGGGGCAGCTCCGCCAGCTCGGCATCCAGGCGTCGTGCGAGCTCGCCCGCGACGTCCACTCCGGCGGCAGCGAGGGGCGGGTCGTCGCGGCTTCCGAGGTTTCGGCCACCGGCGCTCGCCGCGGTGACCGAATGACGCACGAGGACGAGACTACCCACCGCCGGAGTCTAGCCCGCGACCCTCGCACGGCGTGGGGTATGCTACCGGCCGCCCCCGACCCTTCACGCCCAACGGAGCGCCGATGACCTACGCCCCCGACCCGAACAGCAGCGACGCGGTGTCCGCCGATGGCGAGAAACCCGTCCGCAGAGGCCTCGGGTGCGCCTTCGAGATCATCGAGACCCTCGTTCTCACCCTCGTCATCTACCTGCTGATCCACAACTTCGTGGCGCAGCCGTTCGAAGTCCAGCAAATGTCGATGGAGCCGACCATCACGCCCAGCGACTATGTGCTGATCGAGAAGGTCACGGCCCGGTTCGGCGACTACCAGCGCGGCGACGTCATCGTCTTCCACCCGCCGCAGGGCTACGAGCAGGGCAACATCCCGTTCATCAAGCGCATCATCGGCCTCCCGGGCGATCACATCCGCCTCGAGAACGGCCGGGTGCTGATCACGCCGCCGGGCGGCACGACGGTGCGTATCGACGAGGCGTACATCGCCCATACCGCCGACGGCCGACCGGCCCCGACGCAGAACCAGTCACCCGACCCGAAGACGGAGTGGGACGTGCCGGACGGCAGCTACTTCGTGATGGGCGACAACCGGACCCAGAGCGAGGACTCGCGCCGTTTCGGACCGATCCAGCGCGATGCGATCATCGGTCGCGCCTGGCTGCGCTACTTCCCGCTCGACCGCATCGGCTTCATCGAGCACCCGACCTATCCGGGGCTCCCGGAGAAGGCACAAGCGCCACCCGCGGCAAGAGATGTCCCGCCGCGCGCGGCGACACCCATGGCCGTGGCCGGCCTTCAGGCCGTGCCGGGCGCGGCCTGACTCAATCTTCTGCCACGATCCAGGCGTCGATCGCGCGATCGTAGTCGAGCAGCTGGCCCTCATCGAACCACAGCTTCAGCTCGGCTCTCGCCGTATCGGACGCATCAGAGGCGTGGATGAGATTGCGCAGGCCGCTGATGCCGAGGTCGCCGCGGATGGTGCCCGGATCGGCCTCGTTCGGCATCGTCTTGCCGACCAGGCGCCGCACGGTCGCGATGGCGTCCGGCCCCTCCAGGGCGACCGCCGCCACGGGGCCGGAGGTGATGAACTCGACCAGGCCCTCGTAGAAGTGCTTGCCGGCGTGGACGGCATAGTGCTCCGCGGCCAAGGGACCCGGCACGTTCAGCAGCCGCAGGCCGACCACCTTGAGGCCCTTGCGCTCGAAGCGCGCCAGGATCTCGCCGATCAGGCCGCGCTGCACGCCATCGGGTTTGACGAGCACCAACGTTCGTTCCATGCCGCTCCTTGCGTTGCCGGCTCGCGTTGCGAGCTCGATGTGGGCGATTCAGGCGCGGGCGGCTCGGTCGTAGGCGGCCGAGGAGTCGGCCTGCCGGCCGGCGGCCCGCAGCAGGTCGCCGTACAGTAGCAGACGCCCCGCCGACGGCTCCTCGCCCAACGTCGGTTCCAGCATCGCCACGCCGTCGGGACCGATGCGCGGGTCGAGCCGCAGCGCCACCCCCAGCTCACGGTCGCCGAAGTCGATCGCTCCCCCGGCATACGCCTGCCGTGCGCTCTCCAGCCGAGCGTGTGCCGCGGCGGTGCGGGCCGGATCCGCGTCGGATGTGACCGGGGCGCTCGGCGTGGTTCGGCGGGACCGTGGACGCAATGACGCCGGCAACGGCCAGCCCAGGCGCGTCGGGATGCCGGCGCGCAGCCGCCAGGCCTCGTCAACGCCGACGGCACCGAGGACGCGCTCCATCAACGCTGCCGCGCGATCGGGCTCGCCGGAGGCGGCCGCCGATTCGGCCTCGACCAGCGTGATGAGCGGCCGCCGTCGCTCGAGGCTCGCGGCCCGGATCATCTCGATCACCGCACCGGCGGCGCGCGGCCGGTGCTGGCGCCACATGGCCTCGGCCAGCAATCCGCGCGCAACGTCGATCTCGTCGAGGGCGCCCGGCCCTTCGAGCTCGAGCCGCGCGATCCGCCGCCGAAGGGTCGCCTCGGCCAGCGGTGCGAGGCCGGAGGCGAGCTGGGCGCGTGCCAGTGCCAGGTCGTCCGGGATGAGGTCGATGACGTACTCGTCCACTGCCCTCGCCCCAGCTACCCGGCGAGCGCGCGCTCGAAGCGACGCGTCGACTTGAACGGCCCCAGCACCGCCAACCGAGCATTGCCCGGCGCCAGGAAGCGGCGGGCAACGCGCAGCAGGTCGTCGCGGGTCACCGCCTCGAGTCGCTCGACGACCTCCTCGACCGTCAGGATCCGTGGCAGGAGGCTCTCGCCAGTACCCAGCCACGAGGCAACCGATCCGGTCTCCTCCATCCGCAGCTCCAGCCGGCCGCGGGTGTAGGCCACTGCCCGATCCAGCTCGGCTTCCGACACCGGCTCCTGCACCACGCGTTCGAGCTGCTCGCGGATGGCGACCAGCACCTCCTCGGCTCGATCGGGGTCGAAGCCGGCGTGGACGCCGAAGGTGCCGCAGTCGGCGTACGTCGACCCGAAGGTCGAGACGTCGTAGGCCAGCGAGCGCCGCTCACGCAGCTCGAGGAAGAGCCGGCTGCTCATACCGTCGCCGAGCACCGCGCCCAGGACGTCGAGCGCCCAGCGGTCCGGGTCGAGCCGCGACACGCCCGGCATGCCAAAGCACAGGTTGCCCTGCGCCAGCGAGCGGTGCACCACCCGCAATCGCTCGGGCTCGTCGAAGGACGGCGTCCGCGCGCCGGGCAGCGAAACCGGCTCGCCGGGAGCGGCGTCGGACAGCCACTCGCGGGTCTCGTCGTCCCACCAGCCTTCGGCGGCACCCAGCACGCTGCCATGGTCGATGGCGCCGGCGACGGCCAGCACCAGCTGCCGCGGCCGATACCACTGCCGCCAGTGCGCCGTCAGCGCCGAGCGCTTGGCGCGGCGCACCGTGCGCGGACTGCCGGCGATCTCGCGTCCCAGCGGGTGGGCGCCGAAGAGCAGCTCGTCGAACAGGGTGAAGACGTGGTCGCTGGGTGAGTCGACGTACATGCGGATCTCGTCGACGATGACCGGCTTCTCGGCCACCAGGTCCGCGTGGCGCAGCAGCGGCCGCAGCGCGAGCTCGGCGACCACCTCCAACCCGCGCAGCGCCTGCGAGGCGGGAACACGCGACGAATAGACCGTCAGCTCTCGATCGGTCGAGGCATTGACCGATCCGCCGCTGCCCTCGATCAGCTCCGACAGGCTGCCGGGCTCCGGATAGCCCCGCGTCCCCTTGAAGACGAGATGCTCGAGGAGGTGCGACAGGCCTGCCGCCTCATCGGTCTCATGCCGGGAGCCGACGCCGACGAAGAGCGCCACCGACACCGAGCGCGCCCCCGGCATCGGCTGGGTCAGGACGCGGAGTCCGTTTGACAGGACCGTCCGCTCGTATGCCTGTCCGACGGCCGCAAGGCCGAGGCTCACCGCGCGGCGTCCTCGTCCTCATCGCTGGCATCGGGGGCGTCGGACGACATCGACAACTCCATCTGGATGAAGCGCAGGTCGCGGGCAAGCTCTTCGGCGCTGCGCGGCAGCGGACGACCGTTGGGCTGCAGCTCCTCGCCGTCGGCAGGCCGCGCCGAGCCCGCCGCGAACTCGATCACGACCCGCTCGTTGCCGATCACCAGCGTGTAGACCAGCAGCTGCTCCGAGGTCGTGTCGAACTGCAGGTAGTCGAACGAGTCGAGATTGAGGCAGATGGCCAGCGGCGTGAAGTAGCTCGCGATCTCGGGATGGTCGACCACCAGCCGTTCGACCCACCCTGTCCCCCGCCCCAGCACCTGGTTGCCACGGTGATAGGTGTAGCTCACCGTCTGCTTGAGCAGGGGGCGCAGGATGTTGTAGATGTCGTTGCGGTTGGTGACGACGCCGGTGTTGATGTAGAGCTTGGCGCGCGCCTCGGACATGACGGCACTAGGATAGCCGCCGTGCAGCTGCTGGCCGTGGATATCGGCAACACGAACGTCACGCTCGGGCTGTTCGACGGAGACCGCCTGGCCGGATCGTGGCGCGCCACCACCGCCCGCGACGCGACGGAGGACGAGCTGGCGGCCGAGACGGCACGGCTGCTCGCCCTCGACGGGCACGGCCTGGACGCCTTCGAGGCCGTCGCCGTGGCCAGCGTCGTTCCGCCCCTGACAGCCACGTATGCCCGATTCGTCGAGCGCCGCCTGCGGATCACCCCGCTCATCGTGGACGCCGCAGCGCTGCGCGGGGTGCTCGACATCCGGATCGATAGGCCGGCGGAGGCCGGCGCCGACCGGCTCATCAACGCGCTGGCGGCGCGAACCGAGTTCGGCGGCCCGGCGATCGTCATCGACCTCGGCACCAGCACGAACTTCGACGTCGTCTCCGCCGACGGCGCCTACCTCGGCGGCGCCATCGCGCCGGGCCTGGGCCTGTCGCTCGAGGCGCTGGTCGGCTACGCCTCGAAGCTGCCGCGGATCGACCTCGAGCGGCCGCCGCACGCCATCGGCACCAACACGGTGCACGCCATGCAGAGCGGGACGGTATTGGGCTACGTGGGCCTCGTCTCGGGACTGCTCACCGCGCTTCGCGAAGAGCTGGCCCAGCAATCGCCGGCGGGGTCGCGAGTCACGGTGATTGCGACCGGCGGCTACACCCACCAGCCCTGGCTGGCTGACGTGCCGGGCATCGACCACGTCGAGCCGGATCTGACCCTGCGCGGCGTGCGATACGCCTGGCAGGCGCTGCGCGCCGGGGCGGAGGTTCCGCGATGAACGACGAGCATCCGGCGTCGCTGGCAGGCCGCCGCATCGTGGTGGGCGTCAGTGGCAGCATCGCGGCCTACAAGGCGGTGCTCGTCGTCCGCCGCCTCCTCGAGGCGGGCGCGATCGTCGACGTGGCCATGACGCCTGCCGCCGCGGCGTTCGTGACCCCCCTGACCTTCGCCTCGCTCACCCACCGACCGGTCGTGAGCGATGTGCTGGCGCTCGACGGCGATCAGCAGATTGCCCACATCGAGCTGGCCGAGGCGGCCGACGCGATCCTTCTCGCCCCGGCCACCGCCAACCTCCTGGCGGAGCTCGCCGCCGGGCTCGTGCCCGACGCGGTGACGGCCATCGCCTGCGCCAGCCGGGCCCCGGTGCTCGTCGCGCCGGCGATGGACGCCGGCATGTGGACCCATCCCGCCACGCAGCGCAACGTGGCCGCCCTGCGCGACTACGGCTACATCGTGATCGAGCCGGAGGTGGGCGAGCTGGCGAGCGGGTTGACCGGCATCGGTCGGCTGGCCGACCCGGTTCACATCGTCGAAGCTGTCGAGCGCCGCTTCGCCCGCTCCGGCGACCTCGAGGGCGTTCGGGTCGTGGTCAGCGCCGGCGGCACGCGCGAGCCGATCGACCCGGTCCGCTTCATCGGCAACCGCAGCAGCGGCAAGATGGGCGCGGCCATCGCCGAGGCGGCCCGCGATCGTGGCGCATCGGTCACGCTGGTGGCCGGCTCGATGAGCGTCACGCCGCCGCGCGGGGTGACCGTGGTGGAGGCCACGACTGCTGCCGCCATGCGCGAGGCGATCATCGGCGCCGCGCCGCACGCCGACATCCTGGTCATGGCCGCGGCGGTGGCCGACTTCGCGCCGGTGCGGCCGGCAAAGCGCAAGATCAAGCGCGACGGCTCGGCGCTCAACGTCGAGCTGGTGCCGAACCCGGACATCGTGGCCGAGGTCGGCGAGATGCCCGAGGACGTACGCCCCTTCCTGATCGGCTTCGCGGCCGAGAGCGACGACCTCGAGGCCAACGCCACCGGCAAGCTGCGCGACAAGGGCCTCGACCTGATCGTGGGCAACGTGATCGGCGGCCCGTTCGACGCCATCGGCTCGGACGAGAACAAGGTCACGGTCTTCGGCGTCGAGGGACCGCTCACCGACTGGCCCATGCTGCCCAAGCGCCAGGTCGCCGAGCGGCTGTGGGACCTCATCGTCGACCGCTATCGCAAGGCCCGCGACGGCGAGTCGCCGGCACCTCGCGGCGGCCGGCGCAGCGGCGGCTGAGCCCGCATGGAGATCATTCGCGACGCATCCGAGCTGCGGGGCGCCATCCTCCAGCGGCGCCTAGCCGGCGACTCCGTGGGGTTCGTCCCAACCATGGGCTTCCTGCACGGCGGTCAGCTCTCGCTGGTCGAGCGCGCGAAGGACGAGAACGGCTGCGTGGTGGTGTCGAGCTTCGTCAACCCCAACGAGTTCAGCATGCTCGACGAGGCGACCCGCACCCCACGCAACACCGAGCACGACCTCGCCCTGCTCGAGCAGGCGACCACCGATATCGCCTTTCTGCCCGAGGTGGCGACGGTCTTCCCGCCCGACGACCGCACCCGGGTCACGGTCGAGGGCCTGACCCGCCAGCTCGAGGGCGCCTCCCGGCCGGGGCACCTCGACGGCTTGACGACGGTGATGCTCAAGCTCATCAACCTGGTCGGACCGGCACGGCTGTACCTCGGCCAAAAGCATGCCCAACAGGTCGTCCTGCTGCGCCGGCTGCTTCGCGACCTGTTCCTGAACGTGGAGCTGGTGGTCTGCCCGACGGTGCGCGCCAACGACGGCCTGGCACTGTCGTCGGCCAATGCCCAGCTCTCGATCGAGGAGCGCCACGCCGCCACCTGCCTCTACACGGCGCTCACGACGGCGAAGCAGGCGTATGAGCGCGGCGAGCGTTCAGCCGAGGTCCTTCGCGCTCGCATGACCGATGCGATCGAGGCCGAGCCAATGGCCCGCCTCGACTACCTCTCGGTGGCCGATGCGCACACGCTGGCCGAGCTGCAGCGGGTCACCGGTCCGGCGCTGGCCCTGGTGGCGGTCTGGATCGGACGTACCCGGCTGACCGACAACATGCCGCTGGCCTGGGACGTCGCCTGAGTTGGTCTGAGCTGGTCGCCTGAGCTGATCGCCTGAGCTGATCGCCTGAGCTGGTCGCCGGTGCGTGGCTGCACCGAGGGTGGGCCGATCGTACTGGTGCCCGGCGCGAATGGGTTCGTATGATGCGGCCGACGCCGGTTCGCTCCGGCGCGCGGGAGGCCGGCGAGTGCCCACGTCCGGCCTCCCTTCTTGTTGCGCCACCGGCGCCTCTTACCGACTGCGAGCGCAGTCGCTACAAACCGATGCGCCGCGTGATTGCGCCAGGGCGGCGGTACCGACGGCAGGCGCAGCCGCTATGTAGCCGATTCGAGGCGTGACTCGGCCAGGGCAGCGGTACCGACTGCGAGCGCAGCCGCTATGTAGCGGATTCGAGGCGTGACTCGGCCAGGGCGGCGGTATCGACTGGGACCGCAGCCGCTGCAGAGCCGATGTGCCGCGCGATTGCGCGAGGGCGGCGGTAAGGACTGCGAGGGCAGTCGCTACAGGAGCGATGCGCGCCGTGATCTCGCCGGGGCGGCGGTAATGACTGCCGGGTCAGTCGCTACGGGACGGATGCGGGGCGCGATTGCGCCGGGGCCGCGGTAACGACTGCGAGCGCAGTCGCTACGGGAGGGATGCGGGGCGCGATTGCGCCAAAGCGGCGGTACAGACTGCGAGCGCAGTCGCTACGTGCCGGATCTGCCCGAGACCACGCACTAGAGGCGCGCAAGGAGCGCGTCGACGTCGAGCGACCCTGCCACCAGATCGATGATGGTGGCGATCTTCTCGGTGTCGCTCGGATGGGTCTTGACCAGGATCTCGTCGACGGCACGGGCGGTGGCGTACGTGTCGCTGTCGACCAGCAGGGCGTAGAGCCCGGAACGGCGCAGCTCGGCCAGCACCGCCTCCGACGGCCGGAAGCCGCCGGTGAGCACCATCCCGATCACCTTCGGCGTGTCATCCGCCGCGGCCCGGTTGGCGGCCAGCGAGGCCAGCACCAGGTCCTCGCGGTCGCCGGGCGTGATGAGCAGTACCCGATCCCGCAACACGGACATGGCGTGACCGGCCTGCATGGCACCGATGGCGACCTCCCCGATGGTGCGCCCCGGCGTCGGCTCGCCGCTCAGCAGCTCTCCGGCGAGATGGGTGCTGATCAGCTCGAGCGACGGGTTGGCCAGCAGCCGGCTGTACGGGAGGCAGCCGAGCAGGTCCACGCCCTGCTGCGCCAGGCCACGCTCGAGCACCTCGCGCAGCTCGGGACGCGCCTCGACGTCGACCTTGTTGACGATGGCTCCCACCACGCGCACCCCGTGGGCAGCGAAGAGCGCGCAGTTGAGTGCGATCTCGTCGATCGGACGTCCCACGCCACCCTCCGAGACGATGATCACCGGCGCGTCGAGCACGGCCGCCGCGCGCGCGTTCGACAGCCCGACCACCGCGCCCACGCCGGCGTGTCCGGTCCCCTCGATGATGACCAGGTCCTTGCCGGCGGCGACGTGCCTGAACGCATCGGTCACCTCCTGCGCAAGGTCGCCCTCGACGCGGCCCATCACGAAGTCGGTGGTGAAGTGGCGCGGCAGAGTGACCGGGCTCATGTCGTCGAGCGCATCGGTCAGGCCGAAGACGTCGCGCACCAGGACGGCGTCCTCGTCGGCGCGCGTGCCGTCGACGACCAGGTAGCGCTGGCCGACCGGCTTGAGGAATCCGAGCCGATGCCCCCGTTGCAGGACGGCGGCGATCAGCCCCAGCGAAACGGTCGTCTTGCCGCGGTTCTGCCCGGTCGCCGCCAGGAAGACGCGGCGCACCTAGCGCGTCTTGGTGCGGCGCTCGATGAGCTCGACCCCTTCCCGCAGGCGGGTCACCAGCTCGGCGTCGACCATCTCCGCGTCGAGGTGCTCGCCCAGGCGCTCCATCATGTCGGCGGCGACCGCCAGCAGGACGTCGGCATCGGCGATGAAGAACTGCGGCTCGTTGTTGTAGCGGACCAGCGTCAGCCGCCCCTGCAGGGTCGTGCCTCC
This sequence comes from Steroidobacteraceae bacterium, assembly GCA_025935615.1. Taxonomy (GTDB): domain Bacteria; phylum Chloroflexota; class Limnocylindria; order QHBO01; family QHBO01; genus JAICUY01. The sequence continues at coordinate 5,156 of JAICUY010000017.1, read as the reverse complement.
CTCCGCGTGCGACAGCTGCGTACCGAAGTTGTGGCCCTGGATGCCATCGGGATTGTTCAGGAAATTGAGCGCGTTGTCGATGGCCAGGCCGAAGCGCGCCCGCCACGACACGATCCGCTCGTGGACCTCCGGCGGCAGGCCCATCTCCCCGATCTCCTCAAAGACCTCGCGGTTGACGGTGAGCAGCCCGACCAGTGTCGACCCGGCGCGCGAGCCGAGCATCACCTGCAGCGATCGCTCGAGGGTGAAGACGTCGCTGTCGAAGCGCGGGCTGGTGGTCACTTCGGCCAGCAGGTCCTCGACGTTGTCGAGCGCGCCAGGATCGGCGAGCGCGTTGGCCATGTTCAGGATCTCTTCGCGGAACAGGAAGCGCTCTTCGTGATCGAGCATCTGATCGCCTCCGGGCGGCGCCAGCCGCCCGTATCGGTCTCTGGCTGGCGGCTTACGGGTAGAGGCCGCGCAGGTTGGTCGCCTCGGCGACGCGGGCCACCGCGACCATGTAGGCGGCCGTCCGCATATCGACCTCGCGGTGCTCGCTCATGGCATGCACCGATTCGAAGGCGCGATCCATGATCTCCTTGAGGCTCTCGTTGATGCGGTCCTCTGTCCAGAAGAAGGACTGCATGTCCTGCACCCACTCGAAGTAGCTGACCGTCACGCCGCCGGCGTTGCACAGGATGTCGGGGATCAGGAAGACGCCCTTGTCGTGCAGGATGGCGTCGGCCTGCGGCGTGGTCGGGCCGTTGGCGGCCTCCGCCACGATCCTGGCCTTGATGTTGCCCGCGTTGGCCGCGGTGATCTGGTTCTCGAGCGCCGCGGGGACCAGGATGTCGCAGTCCACCTCGAGCAGCTCGGCGTTGCTGACCTCGTCGGCGCCGGGGAAGCCGACCACGCTGCCGTGCTCACGCTTCCAGGCGCTGACCTTGGCGGGGTCGAGCCCACTCGGGTTGTGGATGCCGCCGCTCGAATCGGAGAGGGCAACGATGGTGGCACCCTGCTCGGCCAGCAGCGTGGCCGCGATGGAGCCGGCGTTGCCATAGCCTTGAATGGCGACCCGCGCGCCGGAGAGCGGCAGGTTGAGCACCTTGCTGGCCTGCAGCAGGGTGAAGACCGCGCCACGTGCCGTCGCCTCGTTGCGTCCCAGCGACCCGCCGATGCTGATGGGCTTGCCGGTCACCACGCCGCTGATCGTGTAGCCGTGGTGCATCGAGAAGGTGTCCATGATCCAGGCCATGGTCTGGGCGTTGGTGTTGACGTCCGGCGCCGGGATGTCCCGATCGGGACCGATGATGGGACTGATCTCGGTGGTGAAGCGCCGGGTCAGGCCCTCGACCTCGCGCGTGCTGAGCTGCTTGGGATCGACGATCACGCCGCCCTTGCCGCCACCGAACGGGATATCGACGGTGGCGCACTTCCAGGTCATCCACATCGACAGGGCGCGGACCTCATCGAGGCTCACGTCCTGGTGGTAGCGGATACCGCCCTTTGCCGGTCCACGCGAGACGTTGTGCTGGACGCGATAGCCGGTGAAGACTTCCACCCGGCCGTCGTCCATGGTGACCGGGAAGTTGACCGTCAGCTCGCGCTTCGGAACGCGCAGGACGCGGCGCAGGCCGTCGTCGAGGTCGAGCTTCTCGGCCGCGGCATCGAACTGCTGCTGGGCAACCGCCCAGATGTTCGGCGCGGCCTGGGTCGGTTCCTCGGTCTGCGTCCGGGTCTGTCCCTGCGTCGTGACCGGATTCGGGGTAGCCATCGACTGTTGAAGTGCCTCCATGTTGCGCGCCGTGGCGCCTCTCCACGCCGCACGGGCGGAGGCTGGCCGCGGGTCAAATGCGTTTCGATTATAGGCAGCGCAGATGACGTGCCGGGTTCGTCTGCTCGCCGAGCGGGTCAGAGCATCTCCACCGCGAGGGCAACCGCTCCCCCACCACCCAGGCACAGCGTGGCGAGGCCGCGACGGCCGCCGCGGTGCTTCAGCGCGTAGAGCAGCGTGGTGAGCACGCGAGCGCCCGATGCCCCAATGGGATGGCCGAGCGCGATGGCGCCCCCGTTGACGTTCACACGATCCCAATCGAAGCCCAGCTCGTTCCCGTCGGCCAGCACCTGCGCCGCGAATGCCTCGTTGATCTCGATGAGGTCGAAGTCGTCGAGCTTCGCGTCGAGCTTGTCGAGCAGGCGTCGCACGCCCTGGATCGGTGCCTCGAACAGCCACTCTGGCGCGACGTCGGCCTGCGCGTAGCCGGTGATGCGGGCCAGGGGCGTGCTGCCGTCGCGATCGACGGCGGCGTCACTGGCCAGGACGAGCGCCGCAGCACCGTCGGTGATGCCGGGCGCGTTGCCGGCCGTCACCGTTCCGCCCTCGGGCTGGAATGCCGGCTTGAGCTTGGCGAGCGCCTCGATGCTGGTGTCGGCGCGCGGCGCCTCGTCGCGGGCCACCGTGGTCAGACCCTTCCTGCCCGCCACCTCGACCGGCACGATCTCGTCGTCGAAGGCGCCCGACTCCTGCGCGGCGATGGCCCGCTCGTGTGAGCGCAGCGCGAACGTGTCCTGCGCCTCGCGAGTGATCCCGTGCTTGTCCGCCACCCGCTCGGCGTGGAGTCCCATGTGGACGTCGCAGGCCGAGCACCACAGCCCATCGTGGACCGTCGAGTCGACCACCTTCTGATCGCCCAGGCGGTAGCCGGTGCGTGCACCCGGGAGCAGGTACGGACCGAGGTTCATGTTCTCCATGCCGCCGGCAACGATCACCTCGGCGTCGCCGGCGCGGATGGCGGCGCTGCCCATCATCACCGCCTTCAGGCCGGACCCGCACACCTTGTTGATGGTGGTCGCCCCCACCCCTTCGGGCAGCCCGGCCTTCAGCGCCGCCTGGCGCGCCGGCGCCTGACCGACCCCGGCCTGCAGCACCTCGCCGATGATCGCCTCGTCGACGCGCTCGGGCGCGATGCCGGCGCGTTCGACTGCGGCCCGGATGGCGACCGCTCCCAGCTCCGGCGCGGGGACGGTCGACAACCCGCCGCCGAACTTGCCGATCGGCGTGCGTGCGGCCGACAAAATGTAGACATCGTTCATGCGGTCATGGTACTCGTACGGTTCGCAGGGGACCCCACTCCCCGCAGAGGTGCATGAGCAACAAATGGCTCGCGACCGTGGCAGCACCATCAGCACCCTGGGCTACGGCCTCGCCGTCACCCTCGTCGTCGCCTCCCTGCTCAACCTGGCCCGCGCCCTCGACCTGTTCGGCGCACCGCCGGTGCGCGGCGACGGCCAGGACTTCGTCGAGTTCCTGCTCCAGGTGGCGGCCTATGACCACGATCGGCTCGCGCTGTACGACGCCGCCGCGCTGCTGTTCGGGATCGCGTTCCTCGCGCTGGCGGCCCTCGGCTTCGTGCTTGGACCGGTCGGCGCGGGCGACCAGCCTGACAGCCCCGAACGTGGCGACGGCGCGCGACGGCTGCTGACGACCGCCTTCGTCGTCGCCGGCACGCTGGGCGTGGCTTCACAGCTGGCCGACATCGGCGTCACGGCCGTCGCCGCCAATCCGACCTACTGCGACTGCGGCTACCTGGCCGAGGAGATCGTGGGTCGCCTGCAGGCGATCAACACCGGCTTCCACGTGTCCGGGTTTCTGCGGGACGGAGCGCTGCTCATCGGCGCCGGCGGCTTCGCGCTTCTCGCCGTGAACGGGCTCCGACGCCGAGCCATGAATACCGGGAAGTGGCTGGCGCTGACGGCCGCGATCCTCCTCGTTCTCTACGTGCTGGCCGAGATCGCCGATCTCAGCATCGTCAGCGATCTGATCCTGCTGGCCGCAACCCTGATCGTGATCCCCGCCTGGGCAGTCCTGCTCGCGCGCCGAGCGGGCGACGAACCGATCGCCGCCTGGGCTAGCGGCCCAGGCTAGTTTCCTAGTCGCGCGCCTCCTCAGCGAAGAGCTCGCCGATCTTGTCCGGCCAGTTGGCGAGGACGACGCGGTTCTTGGTCTTCATCGACGGCGTCAGCTCGCCCTGCTCCTCGTTGAGCAGGCGCGGCAGCAGCGCCACGCGCCGCGGTCGCTCGAAGATGGCGAAGCCGTCGAGGGTGCGCTTGACCTCGGCGTCGAACAGCTTCTCGACCGCCTTCTGCTCGATCAGCTGGTCCGGCGGCATCTCGGCCATGCCGTTCGTCGCGGCCCAGCGGCCCAGCTCGTCGAAATCGGGCGCGACCAGGACGCCGGTGTAGGGCTGCCGGTCGCCCAGGATCACGGCCTGCGCCACGTAGCGGGAGGTCGAGATGGCGGCCTCCATCGGTGCAGGCGAGACGTTCTTGCCGTTGGCCAGCACGATGATGTTCTTGAGCCTGTCGGTGATCCGAATGCGTCCACCGCCATCGATCTCCCCGATGTCGCCGGTGTGGAACCAGCCGTCGGCATCGACCGCGGCCGCCGTCTCGGCCGGCAGGTTGAGGTAGCCCTGCATCACCTGCGGGCCGCGCACCAGGATCTCGCCGCTGCCCTCCTCGATGCGCACCTCGGTGTCCGGCGCGGGCCGGCCGACAGTGCCGAACACGAAGTCATCGGGCCGGTTGATGGAGACGAAGGGAGACGTCTCGGTCAGGCCGTAGCCCTCGAGCACGAGCATCCCGCAGGCATAAAAGAACTCGCCGATCTCGCGCGACAGCGGCGCGGAGCCGGAGACGAAGTAGCGGACCCGGCCACCGGTGCGTCCGCGGATGCGCCCGAAGACGAGGCGATCGGCGAGCGCCAGCTGCGCACGCAGCCACAGCGAATCGGACCGACCTGCCAGGTGGTTGGCGTACGTTTGGCGCCCGAGCCCGACCGCCCAGGCGAAGATGCGCTGCCGCAGCTGCGGGCTCTCCTCGACAGTCGACAGGACCCGCGCGTAGACCCGCTCGTAGAGGCGCGGCACCGCGACCATGACGGTCGGCCGCACCTCGACCATGTTGGCCGGCAGTCGCTCGATGAGCGGCTCGGCGTAGGCGATCGAGCAGCCGCGGCCCATGGGCACGACCATGCCGGCCACGCGTTCGTAGATGTGTGACAGCGGCAGCCAGGAGAGGAAGACGTCGTCCGGCGTGAAGTCGACGCACTGGATGACCGCCTCGTAGTTGAAGACGAGGTTGCCGTGCGTGATGACGGCGCCCTTCGGGTTCCCGGT
>JAICUY010000084.1 GCA_025935615.1 Steroidobacteraceae bacterium | reverse complement strand
GGTATCAGGACGAAACGCGGCTGCGCGGCGCGGTTGGGCGGGTACGGAGGGTAAGCGCAGTCGGTATCAGGACGAGATGCAGCTGCGAACCGCCGTTGGGCGGGTACGGAGGGTGAGCGCAGTCGGTATCAGGACGAAACGCCGGTGCGAGCCGCCGTTGCGCGGATACGGAGGGCGAGCGCGGTCGGTATGCGCCGGAGGGCGCCACCCGGCGGAGCGGCGCGGTGAACGACGCCTTACGGCTCGCGGCGCCGTTTCGAGATGGCGTCCCAGCGCAGCCGGAGAACCATCAGCAGCGCCTCGGCCAGGATGGCACGGCTCATCTTCGACTTCCCGGCGACGCGGTCGCGGAAGACGATCGGCACCTGCCGAATGCGTGCGCCGCGGCGATGCGCCCACCATGTCATCTCCACCTGGAACCCATAGCCGGTGGCGCTCGCCTCCCGCAGTCGTACCTGCTCGAGCAGCTCGCGCCGCCAGGCCTTGAAGCCGCCGGTCAGGTCCCGATACGGCAGCAGCAGCACCGTCCGCGCGAAGAGCGTGCCGGCCTGGCTGATCAGTCGCCGCTGCAACGGCCAGCCGACGGTGCGGCCTCCGCGCATGTAGCGCGTGCCGAGGACGAGGTCGGCATCGGTCATCAACGGGGCCAGCAGGCGTGGCAGGGCGGCCGGATCGTGGCTGAAGTCAGCATCCATCTGCACCACCGCGCGCGTGTCGGGCTGCTCGAGCGCCCACCGGAAGCCTTCGCGGTAGGCTGCCCCCAGCCCCTGCTTGCCGGGCCGATGCAGGACGCTGATGCGCGGTTCCGCGGCGGCCAGCTCGTCGGCTAGGCGCCCCGTGCCGTCCGGTGAGTTGTCGTCGACGACGAGCAGGTGCGCCTGGGGCAACGCCGTCAGGATGGCGTGGCTGACGGGCGGCAGGTTCTCCCGCTCGTTGTAGGTCGGCAGCACGACCCACACGCCGCGCCCGGCCGCAAGGCCGACGCGCGGTTCTGTCTCAGCCTCCATGCCCGACTCCCAGGTACCGGATGCCGGCCGCCGCGAACGGCTCCGACTCGAGCGCGTTACGGCCGTCCAAGAAGAGCTTGACGCCCGGCAGCGCGGCCGGGTCGAGCCCGCGATACCGCTCATGAGCGGCCTGCAGGATGGCGACCTTGACCGGCTGCGGCGCGTCGAGATCGTACGGCTCGAAGCCCAGCCGCCGCAGGTGCTCGTCGTCGAAGTACGGGTCATGGGCGTAGACCCGCGCCCCCGCCGCGGCGAGCTCGTCACGTAGGCGGAACGCGGTGCTGAAGGCGTCCTCGCGCACGTCGCCGCGATAGGCGATGCCCAGGATCAGGACTGGCTGGTCGACCAGGCTGCCGACCGCCTCCTCGATGCGGTCGACGGTCCAGCCGGCCATCTCCTCGTTGATCTCGCGCGCGATCGGTGGCAGGCGCAGCTCGGGCGCGTCGTTGAACAGGAAGTGCGGATAGACCGGAATGCAGTGGCCGCCGACCCCGACACCGGGCTGATGGATGTGCGAGTACGGCTGTGAATTGGCCGATTCGATCACCTCGAGCACGTCGATCCCCCGCCGCGCGGCGTATCGGGCCAGCTCGTTGGCGTAGGCGATGTTCAGGTCGCGGTACGTCGTCTCGGCCAGCTTCGTCATCTCGGCCGTCTCGGCGCTGGCCACTGCCCGCACCTCGGTTCCCTCCTCCAGCACCGCGCGATAGAAGTCGGTTGCGCGGCGCGTGCTCTTGGCGCTGGTACCGCCCACGATCTTCGGGTAGCGGCGCAGGTCGCGGAAGACGCGCCCGACCAGCACCCGTTCCGGCGAGAAGGCCAGGAAAAGGTCGCGGTCGAGGGTCAAGCCACTCCCCGCCTCGAGCATCGGACCGAATCGGTCGCGCGTCGTGCCGACCGGAAGCGTCGTCTCGTAGATCACAAGCGTCCCCGGCTGCAGGCCGGCCGCGATGTCGCGTGTGGCGGCATCGATCGGCCCGAAGTCGATCTGGCGCTGGGAATCGACCACCACCGGGACGATCACGACCACCGCCTCGGCGCCACGCACGCCTTCGACGTCGTCGGTCGTGGCGCGCAGCCGGCCGTCCGCGACCAGCTGCGGGACCCGATCGATGAGCGCCTGCTCGTCGTCGTGCGGCGACTCGCCGCGGTTGATGGCGTCGACGATCCAGGCGGCGGTGTCACACCCCACCACCTCGTGGCCCCGCCCGGCGTACTGCACCGCCAGCGGCAGGCCGATGTGGCCGAGGCCGACGACCGCGATCTTCACGTCAGCGCCTCCTGCAACCCGGCGCCGGCGATCACCTCCCCGGTCTCGGCGGCCTCCACCATCTTGCGCGCCAGGAGCAGTGCGACCATGGCGTCGTGGGGCTGCACCGGCGGCGCTCCGCCCGAGGCCACGGCCCGGGCGAACTCGGTCAGCTCCACCGCCAGCGGCTCGGCGCGACGGATGTAGCGACGCGTCATCTCGCCCTCGGCGACCGAGGTGATGGGCGCCATGTCGGGCGTGGCGCGGTTCTCCCAGACGTGGACCGCATCCGGGTTGGCATAGAAGACCAGGTCCTGGCCGATGTAGTCGGCCACATACATCCCGCGCTCGCCGGTGACCGTCAGCGTGCGCCGCTTGGTCGGCGTCAGCCAGTTGATGTCGAGCACCCCGACCGCCCCGTTGCGGAACTTCATGAGGCCGTTGAAGAGGTCCTCGTGATCGGTATGAATGCGCCGCTCGGTCTCGGCATAGAGTCGGACCGGGTCGCTGTCGAGCAGGAACCGCATGATGTCGAGATCGTGCGGCGCAAGGTCCACCACCACGCCCACGTCCCGAATGCGCTGCGGGAAGGGACCGAGCCGGGTGGCGTGCACCTGGAAGACGCGCCCCAGCTCCCCTTCGCCAAGCCGGCGCTTCAGCTCGCGGATGGCCGGGTTGAAGCGCTCGATGTGCCCGACGGTGAGCATCTTCCCCGCCTGCGCGGAGGCGGCGATCATCCGCTCCGCCTCGTCGCGGTTGGCGGCGATCGGCTTCTCGACCAGCACGTTGACGCCTGCCTCGAAGGCGGCCAGCACCACGTCGACGTGCAGCGAGGTCGGCGCGGCCACGCTCAGCAGGTCGAGCCGCTCCTCGGCGAACAGGCGCGCCGTGTCCGTGTAACCTCGCGCGGCCCGCCCGGTGGTGGCGCTGCGGAGCGCCGCCGGATCGGGATCGGCGACCGCGACCAGCTCGACCTCCTCGACCAGCTCGTCGTAGACGCGGACGTGGTTGCGGCCCATCGTCCCCAGGCCGACCACGCCGGCCCGCAGCCGGGGCGCCTCGGCGCTCACGAGGTGGTCGTCTCGGGCGTCCGGGGCGTCTCGGCGGTGATCGGTCCGAGCTCGGCGGCGGTCGCATTGACCGTCTCGATCACGGTGGCCACCTCGGCATCGGTCAGGTCGGGATGGACCGGAATGGAGAGCACCTCGGCGGTGAGCCGCTCCGTGACCGGGAACGACTGCGCGCCGTAGCCGAGATCGACGAACGGTTGCTGCCGGTGGACCGGAATCGGGTAGAAGATGGCGCTGCCGACGCCCCGCTCGCGCAGCCGCTCGGCGAACTCGTCGCGGCGGTTCGCCCGGATCGTGTACTGGTGGAAGACGTGCGTCACGCCGGGCCGCATGCCGGGCGTGATGACGCCGCGCAGCTCGCGACCGTATCGGTCTGCGATCTCGATGCGCCGGGCATTGTTCGCAGGCAGCTTGGGCAGCTGGGCCAGACCGATGGCGGCGTGCACGTCGCTCATGCGGAAGTTGTAGCCGAGCAGGTCGTGGTGATAGCGCACCTTCATGCCGTGCTCCCGCAGCAGCCGCACCCGCTCCGCCACGGCCTCGTCGGCGGTGGTGATCATGCCGCCCTCGGCGGTGGTCATGTTCTTGGTCGGATAGAAGCTGAAGGTCCCGGTTCCCCACGAACCCGACTTCCGGTCACCGATCGCCGCGCCGTGGGACTGGGCCGCATCCTCGACCAGCGCCAGGCCGTGGCGCGCCGCAATGTCGGCGATCTCGGGCAGGCGGGCCGGGTTCCCGTACAGGCTCACCGGCAGGATGGCCCGCGTGTGCGGCGTGATGGCCGCCTCGATGAGCGACTGATTCATCGTGAAGCTCGCCTCGTCGACGTCGACGAAGACCGGTCGTGCGCCGGTGTAGAGGACCGCGTTGGCGCTGGCGATGAAGGTGAACGGGACGGTGATGACCTCGTCGCCCGGGCCGATGCCGTGCCCGAGCAGCGCCAGGTGCAGCGCCGTCGTCCCCGACGACGTCGCCACCGCGTGCGGCACGCCCACCAGCTCGGCGAATCGAGCCTCCAGCTCGGCGACGCGGGGCCCCTGGGCGAGCATGCCGGACTCGAGCGCGGCCCAGACGGCCTCCTTCTCCTCGGCGCCCATGCGCGGCCGAGCCATGGGAATCACCGGACGCGTGTTCACGGAACGAAGTTCTCGATGGCGACCACGATCCGCTCGGCGGCACGCCCGTCGCCGAAGATCGGCGGCCGCGGCGCGCCGGGAAGCGTGAAGACGTCGTCGGCCAGCGCCCGGCGCAGCCCGTCGGGTGAGGAGCTGACCAGGCGGTTCCAGCCACCGTCGAGGGTCTCGATCCATTCGGTCTCGTCGCGCAGCGTGAGGCACGGCACGCCGGCGAGGTACGCCTCGCGCTGCACGCCACCCGAATCGGTGACCACCAGCGCGGCGTGCTGCTCGAGCGCGACCATGGCGAGGTAGCCGACCGGCTCGATGACATGCACGTTCTGTGGGAGGGGCACGTCCGCATCGGTCAGGGTGGCGGCGGTGCGCGGATGGACCGGGAAGACGACCGGTCGCTCCATGCGCAGCGCATCGAGCCAGGCGCCCAGGCGGCGCGGATCGTCGACGTTGTCGCCGCGATGCATGGTGAGCAGCACATAGCCCGGCAGCGTGCGCGCCATCTCGGGCAGCGCCTCGTCACCGTGCGCGGCGGCGGCCTCGAACGATTCGACCATCACGTCCCCGACCTTGACGGCCCGCGCGGCGAGACCCTCGCGGCCGAGGTTGTGCATGGCGACGTCGGTCGGCGCCAGAAGCAGGTCGGCCAGGTGATCGGCGACGACCCGGTTGTGCTCCTCGGGCCACTGGCGGTTGTAGGAGCGAAGCCCCGCCTCGACGTGCGCGATCCACGGGTTCGTGCCGTCGTCGTAGCGCAGCTTGGCCGCCACCAGGGCGGCGGCGAGGGTTGAGTTGGTGTCGCCGTACAGCAACACGCCGTCCGGGCGGTGGTCGGCGATCACCGGCTCCAGGCGCCGCATCATCTCGGCGGTCTGCTCGGCGTGGCTGCCGCTGCCGACGTCCAGGTTGACGTCGGGCGTCGGGATGCGCAGCTCCCGAAAGAAGACGTCGCTCATCAGGTCGTCGTAGTGCTGGCCGGTGTGCACCAGCAGCTCCTCATGGCGCTCGCGCAGGACGCGCGACACCGGCGCGGCCTTGATGAACTGCGGCCGCGTGCCGACCACCGACAGGATCTTCACGCCGCCTCCCCGGCAATGGGCCGGCCGCAGCGTGGGCAGTCCCCGCTGAACGGACCCTGCTCGGTGTCCCGCAGCGGCTCGCCGCAGACGCACGCTGTGCCCAGCCGCCGGGCCGGATTGCCGGCCACCAGCTCCTGGTCGGCGACGTCGCGGGTGACGACGCTGCCGGCGGCAACCAGCGCCCAGCGGCCGACGGTCACGCCGGGCAGGAGGGTGGCGTTGGCGCCCAGCGACGCGCCCTCGCGCACGCGAATCGGCGTCACCTCCCAGTCGTCGGGTCCTTTCAGCGAGCCGTCGGGATTGATGGCGCGCGGCAGGCGGTCGTTGGTGAAGCAGACATGCGGACCGATGAAGACGCCATCCTCGATCGTCACGCCATGGAACAGGCTGACGTTGTTGCCGATCTTGACCCGGTCACCGATGGCGACGCCGGCGTCGACGTACACGTTCTTGCCGACCACGCACTCGCGCCCGATCCGGGCGCCCTCGCGCACCTGCGCCTGATTCCAGATGCTGGTGCCGGGACCGATGCTCGCCTGCGGCGAGACCTCGGCGGTCGGGTGGATGCGCACGGACGAGGGATCGCTCATGCGGGCTCCGCGTTCAATCGGAGCCGATTCTACCCGAGCGCCCCTCCCCGCCTGACCGATGCGGCCGGTGTGTCGCTGCCATGGCGCGACGCGTTCAGCCGAGCGCGCCGCCGAGGGCGCCGAGCACCGCGTCGCTGATCCGGTTCCGGTCGCCGAGCACGACGACCTGCGACGGCGCCAGCCGTTCCAGCTCGGCCATGAGCGCATCGGTCACCCGGTCCTCGCGAACCAGGAGCATTGGGGCGCCCGATGCGCCCACCGACGCGGCGCCACCCAGGGCGTCGGCGTAGGTCGTGCCCGAGGCCAGATAGACGGTTTCGACCGAGCCCGCCGCGTAGCCGTGTCGACTGACCGACAGCGAGGTCGAGTAGCGGCTGCCACCGCCGCGCCGGGCAACGTCGCCGGCCGTGTAGGCAGCCAGCGCGTGCTCGACGCTCAAGTTGACGCTGCCGGTCCCGCCCAGGACCACGATCCGATCGGGGTTCAGGCGGTCCAGCTCGTCGGCCGTCGCACTCGGGATGCGGTCGTCCTGGACGAGCAGGAGCGGCGCGCGATCACGAGCCGCCAATGCCGATCCGGCCAGGGCCCACGCGTAGTCATCGCCGTTGGCGACGTAGACGACCTGCGTTCCGGCCGTCACACCGGCGCTCATGCGGGCGGCGGTCCGGTAGCGGCTGGACGACGAGATGCGGGTCACGCGGCCATCGGTGTACTCGCCTGCCCGGTCGCGCACCGCCGAGGAGACCTGGCGACGGCCGCCGAGCACCACGATCCGATCCGGGTTCAGCCGGTCCAGCTCGGCCGCCGTTGCCCGCGGCATGCTCGTCGCGTTCACGAACAGGATCGGTCCACCGAGGCGCGCCGCGTACGGGGCGCCGGCCAGCGAGCCGGTGAACGAGTCGACGTTGGCGAGCACGGCCACCGGCACTCCCGGCCCGAAGGCTTCGCGACTGAGCGCGGCGGCCGTCGAGAAACGGCCGC
>JAICUY010000115.1 GCA_025935615.1 Steroidobacteraceae bacterium | reverse complement strand
CTGTACCGCGTTCTCGTGGGAACCGTCGCGCGGCGGGCAGACCTTGTCGTCACCAACTCACGCGATACGGCCGCGCTCGTCGAGCAGCTCGGCGCAACGGCGGAGGTCATCCCGCCGGGGATCGACACCGAACTGTTCCGCCCGACACCGCGGCCGCCGACACGCCGCACCCTGTACCTCGGCGGCGCGAGCGGCGCGAAGGGCCACGACGTCGCGGCCGCGCTGGCCGACACGTTGGCCGGCCCCGGCATCCGCGAGCTGGCGCCGACTGACGTCGCCCGGCTGATGGCCGAGCACGACGTCGTGCTCGTCCCGTCGCGCGTCGAGGGTCTGGGCATGGTCGCGCTCGAAGCGATCGCCTCGGGGCGCTGGGTCGTGGCACGCGCCGTCGGCGGCCTGCGCGAGGCGATTCGCGACGGCGTCAACGGCACCCTGGTGGAGCGTGACGAGGACTTCGCCGCGGCGTTGCACGCTGTGCCCGACTACGACCCCGAGACGCTTGCCGCCACCGTGGCCGAGTTCGGCCTCGAGCGGTCGCAGCAGCGGATGCGAGCCGCCTGGGATTCGCTGCTGGATGGCACAGCGTCGAGCCCATATCGGCGGGAGCGATAGATTTCGCCCTACGATCGCTGGCGACGATGATCCCGTGCCAACGGGCCTCTCACCGCCGGGAGCGACGCGGATTGATCGCCGCGAACGATATGGCGAGCTCATGCATCGAGACGACCCGCGCAACGAGCAGCAGCGGCACGTACGCCACGGCGCACACCAGGCGCCACACGAAAAGGTCCGGCCCCAGCACCGCCGCCTCGGCCAGCACCAGGCCCAGGACCAGGGCCACGCCCAGCCGCGGGTAGTCCCACGGAACCCGGTAGAAGCGCTGTGACGCCGCGCCGCTGACCAGCGCCAGCAGCGCGTAGCCCGCCAGCGTCGAGTACGCAGCTCCCATGAAGCCGAAGATCGGGATCAGAATCAGGTTCAGCAGCAGGTTGCCGATGGCGGCGACGGCCAGGGTCAGCGGCAGCCATCGGGTCTGGGATGCCAGGTTGAGCCCGGTGGTGGCGATGGTGTAGACGCCGTACAGGACGTAGGCGAATGCGCTGAAGGGCACCACGAATCGGGATGCCTCGAACGAGGGGACGAAGAGGCGGATCGCATCGGTCCCGAAGGCTGACAGCACCAGGGCGACCAATGAGGCCAGCGCCGCGAAGCCGGTCATCACCCGTGCGAAGCTGCGCCGCACGTCCTCCTCGCGCGCCATCTCCCAGTAGGCGGCACCCCAGGCCAAGGTGAAGGGCGCCACCGCGAAGGCGTTGATCATCAGACCCACCGTGTAGCCCAGCGAGTAGACGCCGACCGCGGAGGCGCCTTCGACCGCCTGCAGGATGTATCGGTCGGACAGGTTGAGCGTCCAGCCGGCGACGGCGGCCGGCACCAGCGGCAGGCTGAAGCCGAGCATGGCGCGCATCAGGGCCGGGTCCCAGCGCACGCGCAGCAGGCGGGACCGATGCAGGAGCCACATCCCGGCCGCGGTGCTCACCGCCGCGGCGATTGCCGACCCGAGCACCAGGCCCAGCGGCCCGAGGCGCAGCACGACCACGCCGATGACGATCAGGATGCTGCCCAGGATCGCGCGTCCGAAGGCGATCACCCCGTACGCGGCCGGACGTCGCTGGGCGCGGAGCACCGAGAGCGGGACCTGGTTGAGCGAGTCGAAGAAGAGGATCGGGGCGATGACCAGGAAGGCGGGGAGCTGCGTGCCTTCGACGCCCAGCCCGCCGACCAGTGGCGCGGCAAGCACGAGCATCAGGAGGCCGGCCACGCCGGAGGCGACAACGCGCAGCAGCATGGTGGTGGCGACCACCTCGACCCGCTGGCGGTCGGTCTCCGATTCGGCCAGAAACCATCGGAAGAAGGCCTGCGGCAGCGCAAGCCCGGCGGCCATGAGGCTCAGCGACAGCGTGGCGTTGATGAGGGCGACCACGCCGTAGCCCTCCTGACCGAGGACCGGCACGTAGATCGGTACCAGGACGATGGCCACCGCCTGGGAGAGCGCGCCGCCGAGGCCGTAGATCGCCGACTCGGAGAGCAGCCGCGGCACCAATCTGCGCATCATGTCGGCGACAGTATCGAGGAGAAGCGAGCGAGCGAATGTTCGAGTTCGGCCG
>JAICUY010000054.1 GCA_025935615.1 Steroidobacteraceae bacterium | reverse complement strand
TTATGGCGAGGTGGTCCGTATCGGTCAAACCAGCGGAACCGCCCTCAGCGCCGACCCCTGAGGATCGAGCGCAGGACGAGCAGCGCCACGATGGCGACGATCTGGCCACCGAGGATGGCGCGGTTGACGTCGATCGCCGGCTTCCAGACCGCCTCGCCGTTGCGAACCTCGAAGACGCCCATGGGGTTCGCCATCACGCCGAAGCCGCCACCACCATTGCCTTCGTTGTCACTGCCTCCGCCGCCACCGCCGCGCACGCTGGCAGCGGGAATGAAGACGGTCCCGTCTCGCTCGATCGGCTCGCTGAAGACGCGCCTGGCGGTCATGGCGTCCTGAGCGCCCTTCAACATCTCATCGGTATTCATGTGCTGCTTCCTCCATGTGCGTCTCGCGCCGCTATGACCGCGAGTTCTACAACTGACCGATTCCGTCGAATTCTGGCTGTCCGCATGAACCGCCGGTTATGCCGGCGACAGGTCCGGCCGGCGACGCGTCGAACGTAGTACTCAGAGTCATAACCCGTCGCCTCCGAGGCATCAAGTCCCGCGCCAGCCATGGACCGATACACTGCTCGCCGGGCCGTTAGCTCAGTGGTTAGAGCAGGGGACTTTTAATCCTCGTGTCGTGGGTTCGAATCCCACACGGCCCTCCACCACGACCCGGCCTGCCGATGAGCCGCGGCTGCGTCCATGGTCTACGCAGCGTCAAACCGATGCGATGGAGCAATGACCGATGAAGCTGACCGCAAGCATGATGCTGACGGTGGACGGCGTGTACCAGGGCCCCGGCGGACCCGAGGAGGACCGCCGCGGCGGGTTCGAGCGCGGCGGCTGGACAGCGGCGTACGCCGACGGGGAGATGTGGCCGTTTCTGACCTCCTGGTTCGAGCGCGCCGATGCGCTGCTGCTGGGACGCAAGACGTGGGAGATCTGGCAACCGTACTGGCCGCTCCACGACGAGGGCGACCCGGTCTCTCACGGCATCAACGTCCTGCCCAAGTACGTGCCGTCGACAACGCTCAAGGATCCGACCTGGCAGAACACCCACGTCATCGACGCCGACGTCGAGGCCAGGATTCGCGAGCTCAAGGCCCAGCCCGGCGGCGAGCTGCAGGTTCATGGCAGCGGCGAGCTGCTCCGCTGGCTGCTCGACCACGACCTCGTCGACGAGCTCAACCTGCGGATCTACCCGGTGATCCTCGGCGACGGCCTTCGCCTCTTCCCGGAGAGCGGCCAGACGCACAACCTCGAGCTGCTCGAATCGCGATCGACATCGACCGGCGTGATGCTGCAGACCTATCGGCCCTCCGGGCGCGCGACCTTCGGCACCGTCGGCGAGTGACGCCCGGTCACGCTCCCCGGTAGGCTGGTCACCCATCTGCAACGAGGGCGACGCCATGGCAGACAACGGAACACGGACCGAGGAATTCGCCGTCAACGGCGCACAGCTCATCGAGAAGGTCAAGGAGCTGATCCGCGAAGGCAACGTGCGACGGCTCGGCATCAAGAACGAGGACGGCCGAACGATCCTCGAGATCCCGCTGACCATCGGCGTCGTCGGCGCGGCCCTGTTGCCGGCGGTTGCCGCCGTCGGCGCGGTCGCCGCACTCGCGACGAAATGCACGCTCGTCGTGGAGCGGACCGATGAGCCGCCGACCGACGGCGGAGGCACCCCGACCGTCTAGGTCGAGACTCGCGGCTACGCCACGGCTCGGCCGGCGCCGGGCGTCACCTTCGTTGTGGCGTTAAGCCCAAGCCAATGGCATCCTCCGCGGGTGAGCGAGACCGCGCGTAGCCGTCGACGACCCACGCCGGGCGTGGGCCTGGTGCTGGTCATGGTCGTCGTGCTGTTCGCCACCGGCTTCACCGCCCGCTCCGCAAACGTGCTCGGGCTCGACGACAAGGTCGATCGCCTCGTCGAGCGCGTGGCACTGTTCATCGATCCGCCCCCGGATCGCCCGACGCTGCCGACCGTGGTCGTCGGCCGCGCCTCGCCCACGCCGGCACCCGAGCCCACCATCGATCCACGCGCCGCCGGCGAGCTGCGCAGCCCCACGCCGACGCCGAAACCGGTGCGGCGGCCGGTCGACGTCGACCTGACGCATGGCGATGCATCGGCCTACTTCGCGAGCGAGATCACCGACAAGGACTGCGCGGTGGCCGGCACCCAGATGGTCCTCACCCTGTGGGGCAAGGGCAACACGTCCGAGGCGTTCCAGAACGAGCTCCGCAGCCGCATCGGTGAATGGGAGTCCTGGCAGGACAGTCACAACGGCGGCTGGGGACCGGGCGCGGTGTCACTGGCGCTGGCTGCCTACGGGGTGCCGGGCTACGAGCTCCGGGCCTACGACTCCTATACCGATGCGTTACGCGACTCGGCCCTGGCCATCCGCAAGAAGCACGCGCCGGTGGTGATGTTCCCGTGGTGGGGCGCCCACACGTGGGTCATGACCGGCTACCGTGCCGATGCCGATCCGGCGATCTTCCGCAACGCCAACATCAACGGCGCCTACATCCTCGACCCGTGGTACCCGCGCGTCTCGTCGATCTGGGGACCATCCGACCCGCCGGGCAACTTCGAGGACCTCGCCGAGCTGGTGCGGAACTGGCCGGTGCACGGCGGCCCGCCGCCCTATGCCGCCATCGGTCCGGGCTGGACCCGACCCGAGGGTAGCTACCCCGGCCGTGACCACCGCTTCGTGGTGCTCATTCCGACGATCGCGCGCCACGCAGGCTAGTCTGCGACACGCAGAAAGCCGGACGTCACGGGATGGACCGATACGCTGTCGGCGCCCAGCAGGTCCGCCTTTCGCTGCAGGAGGTCGCGCAGCTCCTGATCGACGTCGCCGAACACCTCGATCGAGCGCAGCCGGAGGAGATCGGCGAAGGGCGCCAGCTCGTCCCGGATGACCTCCAGGTGCCGGCGCAGCGACGTCTGGTCGCGATGGACGCTCAACACCGCGGTGTGGCGACCATCGGCGCTGAACGAGACGGCATACGAGACCAGCCATGGCTCGTGCTCCTCGACGAAGGTGGCGAGGACGCCGAACGCCGCCTCGAGCTCCTCGCGACGCCCTTCGCGAACGTCGGACCGGTCGAGGTAGATGAGTGGTGTCATGGCGTCACGCTACGCCCGCCACTCAAGAGGCCGCGCCTGCAGCGTGCCGGTTGAACTGGCGCATCCGCCACGCCAGCGCGAGCAGGAGCAGCACGGTCTTGCCGGCCTGGCCGACGCCGAACCCGAGCGGAATGGCCACGATCCCGAGCGGCGGCAGCAGCGTCAGCGTGGTGGCAATGGTCAGGCCCAGGCCGCCGAGCGTGGCGAGCACCTGCAGCAGTGTGTGCTCGGTGGCGTAGATGGCCCGGCTGAGCAGCAGTCCCAGGCTCTCGAACGGTATCGCGATGGTGAACGCGGTCAGGACCGCGGCCGTGCGACCGACATCCTCGTCGCTGAAGGCGCCACCGCCCAGGAAGGTGCGGATGACGAGCTCGCCGAGGAGCAGCACCGCGACCGCCGCCAGGCCGGTCGTGACGGTGATGGTGACCGCATTGGTCCTCACCAGCCGAAGAAAGCCCCGACGATTCCCGACCGCGTGCGCCGTCGACAATGACGGAAAGGCGGCGAGGGCAAACGCGGCACCGATCAGGCTGACCGGAACGCTCTCGAAGTTTCGCGCCAGGTTGACGACCGTGACGCTCCCTGCGGCCAGCCCCGACGCGACGCCGGTGAAGAACACGACCGTCAGCTGTTCGACGGGATGGCTGACCATCTTCGGCAGCATCAGCCGCAGGAACTCCTTGACCGATGCGGTTCGCGGCCACCAGCCGAACCCCGGCCGGAAGCGGCTGCGCCGCAGGCCGAGGAGGCGACCACCGAGATGCAGGGCCGCACCCACGACGGCGCCGATCGCCGGCCCGTAGATCCCCAGCGAGCCGGAGAAGGCGACGGTCCCGCCGATGATCCCTCCGTTGTAGAGCAGCGGCGCGGCGCCGTACCAGAAGAATCGCTCCTCGGCCAGCAGCACCTGCCCGAGCGTGTTCGAGATGGCGAACAGGATCGGCGTGGCCAGCATCACCCGGAACAGCGACACGTACAGCTCACGCTCGTCGCCGCTGAAGCCGCCGGCGATCAGCCGTGTCGTCTGCTCGGCGAAGATGAACATCCCGATCGCGGCCAGTCCGATGACCGCGGTGGCGCCGGTCAGGACGGTGCGCGCGAATCGGTCAGCCTCAGTGCCGTCAGCTTCTGAACGCAGGCGCAGGAAGATCGGGATGAAGGGCGCCGCGAGACCCGAGTCGACGAGCACGTCGAGCAGCAGCTCGGGCAGGACGAAGGCGGCGTTGTAGGCGTCCAGCTCGCCGCCGGCGCCGAAGGTGCGCGTGAAGATCCGATCCCGCAGCAGCCCGAGCGCATAGCTGCCGAAGAGCAGCGCCGAGAGCAGCAGGCCGCTGGCCGGCAGGAATCGCGTCAGCGGTGTTGGGAGGTGCAGGCGCGGGGGCGCGGCCGTCACCCGGCTTCGGCCGACGGGTCCTCGCGCCGCAGCAGGATGCCGAGGTACGCCTTCCAGGGACCGACGTCGGCATCGTGCGAGCCGGCCATGCCGGCGAAGATCTGCGAGACGTGGTCGAGGTCGTGGACGGCCCAGGTCGCCAGCAGCTGGCGCAGCGTCACCTCGCCGAGCGCCGGATGCATGCCGCGCCTGTCGAGATCCGCGTCAACCACGAGTTCGGCGAGGCGTTCGAGGTTGCGGGCGCGCAGCTCCGCAAAGCGCTCGACCAGGCTGTCGAGCGGCACGTCGACGTCGCGCTCGTCGTGCGCGAAGCGATCGAAGCGGTCGAACGGCAGCGAGGTGCCGTGCTCGAGGATGCGCTCGGTGCGCAGCACCCAATCGGTCTGCTCGCCGGTGATGAGGTGCCCGACGACATCGCGCGGACGCCAACCGTCGGCCGTATCGGCCGTATCGGTCCAGCCGTCAGGCAGACCGATGAGGAGCGTGCGCAGGAGGTCGGGAGTGCGGCGCAGGAGATCGGTCGTCTCGGCGATGAACGGGCTCATGCGGCGGCCATGCTACATCGGGGTTCCATCTAGGCAGGCCGTGGAAGCGGCTCTATGATCACGGCCACGTCCGACCCCGAGGAGACCAGCCATGCAGGACGACGATCTCGGGCCGCGGTACCGCGAACGCGGTATCCCGACCACCTGGGATGAGATCACCCCCGAGACGATGGCTCCCGCCTTCCGGCTGTGGTATCGCGCGCTGCCCAGCACGCTCAGCGGATACACCGGAGCCGATGAGATGGACCAGCTGATCAAGAACCCGCTGGCAGCGCTGCGCGCCGCTCGGATCATCGACCAGAACGAGGAGCCGCACATCTCGACCATGGTCGTGAACCACGAGAAGACGCTGGAACGCTTCATCTGCTACGCCATGGTCGTGGTATCGACCAATCCGAGCACCGTCGGGATCACGCTGGTCAAGGAAGAGGAGTAAGCGCGCCGGCGGTCGTCCGGCGCCCGCTCGCCGCCGGGGTGAGCCATGAACTGTCCTCGTTGCGCGTTCGCCAATTCGCCCCAAGCGCGGTTCTGCGGCTCCTGCGGCAGCCGGCTGTCGCCAGCCTGCCCGAACTGCGGTGCCGAGCTCGCCGGCGACCTTCGCTTCTGCACCGCGTGCGGCGAACCGGTGGCCTCGACGCTTTCGCCGACCTCGTCATCCACGGCGGCGCCATCGGCGGAGCGACGGCAGGTCAGCGTCCTGTTCCTCGACCTCGAGGGCTTCACGCCGCTCGCCGAGTCGCTCGACCCGGAGGAGGTTCGGGAGCTCCAGTCGCGCTACTTCGAATCGGTGCGCGCCACGGTGGCTCGCTACGGCGGGTCACTCGAGAAGTTCATCGGCGACGCGGTGATGGCGGTGTGGGGCACGCCGATCGCCCACGAGGATGATGCGGAGCGGGCCGTTCGCGCCGCGCTCGAGATCCTGGCGGCCGTGTCAGCCAGCCTGACCCCGTCCGGACAACCGCTCACCGCCCGCGCGGCGGTCGCGACGGGGGAAGCGGCGGTGGCGCTTGGGACGCGCGACGAGGGCATGGTCAGCGGCGACCTGGTGAACACCGCGGCGCGGCTGCAGGCCATCGCGCCGGCCGGTGCGGTGCTGGTGGATGGCGCGACGCGGCAGGTGGTGGGGCGGTCGATCGCGACCGAGGCCGCCGGTGAGCATCAGCTCAAGGGCAAGAGCGTCGCCGTCGCCGCCTGGAGCGCGAGCGCGGTGCCCGCCGGCGACCGACGCAGCATCGATCCGGGTCACCGCGGGCCGTTCGTCGGCCGCGACACCGAGCTCGCGACGTTGCGCGGGATGCTGGACTCGGTGCTGGCCGACGGGCGGTTGCGGGTCGTGTCGCTGACCGGCATCGCCGGCATCGGCAAGAGCCGGCTGGCGTGGGAGCTCGAGCGCGAGGCTGCCGGCGTTGCATCGCCGCCGGGATGGCACACGGCGCGCGCGCCGGCATATGGCGAGGGCGTGGCGTTCGCGCCGCTGGCGGCGATCGTTCGAGCCCTCACCGGGGTCGCCGACACCGATGCGACCGAGGTGGTGCATCGCGCGCTTCGCTCGACGCTGGCCCGTCTGGTTTCCGACCCCGATGAACGCGCGTGGCTCGAGGCTCGGACGCTTGCGCTGGTCGAGCCAGGCTCCGGACAGGCGTACGAGCGCGGCGAGCTGTTCGCGGCATGGCGTCGCTTCCTGTCGGCGGCCGCCGGCGTCCACCCGCTGGGCGTCGTCTTCGAGGATCTCCAGTGGGCCGATGCCGGCCTGCTCGACTTCATCGAATACCTTGCCGACTGGTCGCGGCATGATCCGATCCTGATCCTGACGTTGAGCCGCCCCGAGCTGTTGGACGCGCGCCCGACGTGGGGTGCCGGGCTGCAGCACTTCACGGCGGTGCATCTCGACCGGCTGCCCGACGACGCGATCGACGCGCTGCTTCGAGCTCTCGCACCGGAGCTGGCTCCCGAGCTCGTGATGCGCGTTCGCGAGCGTGCGGACGGCGTTCCCCTCTACGCCGTCGAGATGGCGCGCATGCTCGGCGAGCCCGGTTCGGACAGCACGGAGTCGACGGCCGTCGAGATCCCGCGCTCGCTGCACGCGCTGATCGCCGCCCGAATCGATGCGCTGCCGTCGACCGAGCGGTCCCTGCTGCTCACGGCAGCGGTGCTGGGCAGGCGCTTCCGGATCGAGACGCTGCAGGGTGTTGGCGACGGGGACGTCGCATCGGGCGTACACGCGCTCGTGCGCCGCGAGTTCCTGGCCGTGGACGACGACCCGCGCTCGCCGGGCCGGGGGCAGATCAGCTTCGTCCAGGACCTCGTTCGAGAGGTCGCCTATGGCACGCTGGCGCGTGCCGAACGACGCGCCCGGCACCTGCGCATCGTTGCCTTCCTCGAATCGCTCGGCGAGGCGGAGTACACCGAGCCGATCGCCGAGCACCTGCTCGCTGCCCATCGCGCGGCTGCGAGGTCGGGCGCGCCGCAGGACGAGATCGCGACGCGAGCCGTGGAGGCGCTCCGCCGCGCCGCCGAGCGGGCCTCGGCGCTGCACGCTCCGCAGCGCGCCGTTGCGCAGCTGCAGGACGCTCTCACCCTGGCCGACGATCCAGGGACGCGAGCGGACCTGATGGAAGCGGCGGGGGCGGCGGCCCGTGCCGCAGCCCAGTTCGACCAGGCCGAACGGTACCTGCGCGATGCGGCGCGCCTGCGCGACGACGCCGGCGATATTCCTGCCTCCGCGCGCGTTCGGGCACAGCTCGCCGCCCTGCTGCTCCAGGCGCAGCGCAGCGCGCCAGCGCTCGCCGAGCTCGAGGCGGCATGGGACGACGTGGCGGGCCTGAATGACGCCCGCTCGATGCGCGAGATCCCGGCGCAGCTTGCTCGCGCGCACCTGTTGCGCGGCGATGCGGGCGAGGCCGTCCGCTGGGCGCGGCAGGTCCTCGACGCCGGCGACCGACCGCCCTCCGGGGAGGCCGCGGATCCAATCGAGCTCGACGCGCTCGTGACATTGGGGACGGCGCTCGTTCAGAGCGGTGACGTCGGCGACGGGACGGCCATCCTGCGCGCAGCCGCCGAACGGGCGCGCGCAGGATCCCTGGGATCGATCGAGCTGCGGGCCCGCAACAACCTGGCGTGGCTCGTCGCGGACGACGACCCGCGCGCCACGTACGAAACGGCGCGTGCGGGGTATGAGCTGGCGCTCCGCCTGGGAAACCGCGAGATGGTGCTCCAGATGCTGGATGGCGCAACGGTGGTCGCGGTGGACACCGGCGACTGGGACTGGGCGGTGGCGGTGATCGACGAGGCGCAGAGTGGTCCGCTGCCCGCGATCTACCGGCTCGACCTGGGCGTGACGCGGGCGCAGCTGGCCGCCATTCGAGGAGATCCCGACCTCAGCAGCCGGCTGGATGCGCTCGACGCGCTCGCTGACCTGGACAGCGAGTTCGACGAGGCCGCGCTCGGAGCCATCCACTACGCGCGCGCCTTCGTGACGCTGACGCGCGGGGATGCGCCGGCGGCGCGCCACAGCGCGGAGCTCGCCGCGACGAGCAGCGTCGAGTACGAGCTGCCGCGCGCCCTCGCGCTTGCGGGAAGGCTCGCGGCATGGAGCGGTGATGTGGCCGCCGCTGGCCAGGCACTCGCTGCACTCGAGGCCATTCCCGGCGAGGGACGGGCGCTGACCGCGATGCGTTCGGCACTGCGCGCAGCGGTCGGCTGGGCCGCGCCGAATGGCCGGCGACCCGAGGCGGCCGCCGCCTGGGACGAGGCCATCACCGCCTTCCGCGAGCTCGGCCTGCCCCTTCGCACGGCGTTCAGCCTGATCGATCGCGCGCGACTGCTGGGGGATGCCGACGCCGCATCGCAAGCGACGTCGCTGCTGGTCGAGCTCGGCGCCGGCGGCCTCACCAGCCTGGTGAGCGTCGAACCGGCGAAGGTGTGAGGCTCCTCGGCACGCACCCTGCATCCGACGAGCAGCGGGGAACCACGGCACCGGCGCGCCCGGCACCGGCGCGCGGCACCGGCGCGCGCGGCACTCGCGCCGAGGGCGCATCGCGTAGGCTTACGCTGCATAGGCCGTCCATCGGTCCGTGCGCGAAATTTCGACAGCCTGCACGAGGACGACCATCGACCGATGCGCCTCCCGTTCATCCCGCGCGAGGAGAAGTTCTTCGCGCTGTTCAGCGATGACGCGGCCAACATGCTCGCCGCTGCGCGGCTGCTGGGCGAGTACTTCAGCCGGTACGACGAACGCGAGCGACTGGCGGTCCAGCTGCGCGACATCGAGCACACCGGCGACACCATCAGCCACGACATCGGCAACAAGCTGGAGTCGACCTTCGTCACGCCAATCGACCGCGAGGACATCTCGGTCCTGATCAGCCGCATCGACGACGTCGTCGACCTCATCGAGGAGGTCGCCGACACCTGCATCCTGTATGGCATCAGCGAGCCGACCGACGTGGCACGGCAGCAGACCGAGATCATCGTCCAGCAGTGCGAGCAGCTGAAGGCCGCCATCGACAGTCTCGAGGACTTCAAGAACCTGTCGCCGTACTGGATCGAGGTGCATCGGCTCGAGAACGAGGGTGACCGGATCGCCCGACATGCCATCGCCGAGCTGTTCACCAACGGCACCGACGCCGTCGACATCATCAAGTGGAAGGACGTCTACAGCCTGCTCGAGGAGGCCATCGACGCCTGCGAGGACACCGCCAACGTGATCGAGCGCATCGTCGTCAAGCACGCCTGACCGATGCTTCCCGAGAACTTCACACTGGTGCTGCTCGTCGTGCTCGGGCTGGCCGTGGTCTTCGACTACATCAACGGCTTCCACGACACCGCCAACGCCATCGCCACATCGGTCTCGACGCGCGCGCTGAAGCCGCAGTACGCGATCGTGATGAGCGCCATCGCCAACTTCGTCGGGGCACTGACCGGCACGGCGGTCGCCACGACGATCAGCGGCGGCCTGGTTCAGACCGAGAGCCAGGTCGTCGTGGCCGGTGCCCTCATCGGCGCCATCATCTGGAACCTGCTGACCTGGTGGCTGGGCATTCCGTCATCGAGCAGCCACGCGCTGATCGGCGGCCTGCTGGGGGCCAGTGCCGTCGCCTCCGGATTCGGCACCTGGAAGATGGACGGCATCGTGGGCAAGGTGCTCGTGCCGCTGGTGAGCTCGCCGATCCTCGGCTTCGTGATCGGCTTCGCCCTCATGGTGCTGCTGCTGAACGTCTTCCGCCGCGCGCATCCACGGGTCATGAACGATGTCTTCCGGCGGCTGCAGGTGCTGTCGGCGGCCTACATGGCCTTCAGCCACGGCAGCAACGACGCCCAGAAGACGATGGGCATCATGACCCTGGCGCTGTTCACCGCGGGCGCCACGACGAGCCTCCATCCGCCGCTGTGGGTCATCGTGCTGGCCGCTTCGGCTATCTCCCTCGGCACGGCAGTCGGTGGCTGGCGGATCATCCGCACCATGGGCACCCGCGTGGTGAAGCTGGATCCCGTGCACGGCTTCGCGGCCGAGACGACGGCCGCGACCATCATCTACGGCGCCTCGCACTTCGGGATGCCGGTCAGCACCACCCACGTCATCTCGTCGGCGATCATGGGCGTCGGCTCGACGGGACGCCTCTCGGCGGTGCGCTGGGGCGTGGCGCGCAGCATCGTGACGGCCTGGGTGCTGACCATTCCCGCCGCGGGGAGCACCGCCGCCGTCGCCTACCTCGTGCTGCGGCCGCTGCTCGGAAATTGAGCCGCCGCCAAGTCGTGCGGGCACCGACGGGTGGCTCGCACCACGAGCCACGGATGTACTGCGCCGGCCCCTGACTATCTGAGCGGCGCCGTCGCCAGGTACACGTTCGTCCCGTCGGGCGCGCTCCCACTCCCGATCTCAAGCCAGAAATTGAGCGTCCCGTTTCGGTACAGCAGCGCGCCGTCCCAGGAGCGTCCGTCGACCGGGTAATCAGCCGCCGTGAGGGCAGGGCCATCAGCCGACTTGCGCCAGGTGACGCCGTCCTGCGACCACGCCACCCCGTGGCGGGTCAGGTCATTGCCCGAGGCGTAAAGCATGACCAGGCCGCGGGGAGTGACCGCCACCCTCGGCCGATCGAGCGAGCCGAGCTCCCACTTCTGGTCGGCTTCGACCACCGGCATCGCGCGCTTGGTCCAGGTGACGCCATCGGTTGATGTCGCCATGCCAATCGAGCCTGACCCGCGCTGTGTCGAGCGCGCGGTGTAATAGAGCGCGTAGCCCGCATCGGTCTTGACGACCGAAGGCCAGGACAACCCACCCGCGTCGATGGAGCCTGCCGCGCCTGGTTTCAGGATCGGCTCGGGATCGACCGTCCATGGACCGTCCGGCGATGGCGCGCTGGCGCGACCGAGCAGCCAGGGCTCGCCGAAGTTGACGGTCGAGAAGATGAGCACGAACTGGCCGCTGGCATCGACGAAGCCGGTGGAGACGTCGGCGCCGGGATCGGCCTGCGGGACGTCCTCGTTGGTGAGGACCGGCTTGCTGGCGGCCAGCTGCCAGCTCGCACCGTCGCTCGAGGTGAGGTGCGGCACGTCGACGTGACCGGGCCAGGTGCTGAACACGTTGGCGAACATGTGGAGTTGGCCCTCGTGCTCGATGACCGCGCCGGGATTGACGAAGTAGGCGTCCGGCTGCCCGGCGGTCTCGCGACTGACGGCCGGCGTCTGCGACGCAAAGGTGAACGTGACCGATGCGTCAGCCGCTGACGGCAGCACCGATACGGACGGAGGCGTCGAACCGCCGCACGCCGCGAGGACGATCGCTGCGGAGACCACAGCCGGAAGGATGCGGGCGGGAGGGAAATGACGCGACATGTGCTCCTCCGACGGGCGACAATAGAACGGATTCGTAACATCTATTACGGTTCCGTAGTATCGGAGGTTCAGATCCGGTGACCGAGGACGCGCCGCGCCGGCTGTCGCTCCTCTACCAACTGTTCGTGGCGCACCAGGCGACGCGCCGCTTCATGCGCCTGGCGCTGGCCGGCAGCGACATGTCCGGCGAGGAATACGCGCTGTTCAGCTACCTGTTCGCCAACGGGCCGCGGTCGCTGAGCCAGGCCGCGCGCGACCTGGGCTGGCCGGTGACCACCCTGTCGACCATGCTCGCGCCGCTGATGGATGGCGGCCAGTTGCGCCGGATCCCCCACCCGCGCGATCGGCGCTCCCGACTGCTGGACCTGACCGATGCGGGCCGCGAACGGCTCGAGGCGGCCATCCCGGGCTTCACGGTTGCGCACCGCCGCTTGAACGCCGAGCTGGCGACCGCCGGCGTCGAGCCCGGGTCGATCGGCGAGTCACTCGCCGCGCTGCAGGCGGCCGTGGAGCGCACGACCGAACTGTTGGGCGCCGAGGTCGGCGACGTGACGTCGCCGGACGATCACGTGTAGCGGATGCGCGGATCGATGTAGGCGTAGGCGATATCGACCACCAGGTTCATGAGCGCCACGGTGAAGGCGAACAGGACGGTGGTGGCCATGATCAGGCCGTAGTCGCGGTTGGTGATGGCGTCCACGAAGAAGCGGCCGATGCCGGGCACCGTGAACACGGTCTCGATGATGAGC
>JAICUY010000060.1 GCA_025935615.1 Steroidobacteraceae bacterium | reverse complement strand
GGCGGCCAGGATCTGCGGAACGCTGACCCGGAAGCCGAGGCCGACCTGCCCCAGCAGATGGACGCTGATGATCACCGCCGCGACGTGCAGGCGCGGGTCGCGCAGCGTCGGCAGCACCAGCGGATAGGTCGCGCCGCGCAGGGTCAGCGAGCGGGCCGTCATCGGTCCGCGCGGCGGCGAGGAGGAGCGGATGCTCGGGGCTTCACGCGGCGACTAGCATACGCACCGCGCCCATGGCGACCGGCGGGCGCGACGGAGCTCAGCACGGAGGCAAAACCGAGACCCATGGCACGAGACGACGAGCGCCTCGCGCGTTCCCAGCAAGAGCCGATCGTCGGCGGGCTGCCGGACGTCCCCGGCATCGGGGTCGCCATGGCGCTGACGCCGGGGCTCGGCACCCACCTGCGCGGCCTCGCCGACGAGCTGCTGGTCCACGACTACCCGGGGGCCACCATCGCGCGGCACCAGCGCGAGATGCTGGCTGCCGCCGTGTCGGCCGGCAATGACTGCTTCTTCTGCATGGACTCCCATGGAGCGTTCGCCGATGCACTGCTCGAACGCAACGGCGCCACCGAGCTGAAGCCGCTGATCGACGAGCTCAAGAACGGGTCGGCGGAGGGGCTGGACGGCAAGATGCGGGCGCTGCTGCAGATCGCGCGCACCGTCGCCCGCGCGCCACTGGAGCTGACCGAGACCGACGTCGATGCCGCGACCGACGCCGGCGCCAGCGATGCGGACGTGCAGCTCGCCGTCCTCATCGCCTCGGCCTTTTCGATGTACAACCGCCTGGTTGACGGCTTCCGGGCTCGGACCGCTCCGACCGCGGCTGCCTACCGCGACCGTGCGCGCGAGATCGCCGACCATGGCTACAGCAGGCCCTCCGCGACGCGCTCGCCGGCCGATGGTCGTTGAGCCGGCGACCTCACAGGCGCCGCGCGGCGATGTCGAGCGACATGCGCAGTGCTGCCCCCGGGTCGAGGACGGCCATCGCGCCCGGCTCGCCGCGCACCAGGTGGGCGAGGCCGAAGGGCGCGTGGGTCTGGACCTCGACCGCCGTGGCGTCACCCGCGGGCGTCGCCATCGCGACGAAGTCCGCGCCGTTGAGGGCGATGTCGACCGCCACGCCACGGTCGGGCCGCAGCAGCTGTACCGGCCGAGCGCCCAGCGCCGTCCAGGTCGCGTCGAGACCGACCGGCGGCACCGACGGCGAGCGCAGGTCGAAGGAGCCTGAAACCGGCGTGGGGCCTGGCCCAGGATCCGTGTTCGACGGGTAGACCGCTTCGGCCTCGATCGCGACGAGCAGCGGGCGGCGCCACCATGGATGGAGCCCGATGCCGGCCGGCATCGGGCCGTCGGATCGGTTCAGCAGCGTCAGCTCCAGCCTCAGGCCGGCGTCGGTCGGCACCACCGCCAGCCCGGCCTCGTAGGCCCATGGCCAGCCGTCGCCACCGGCCGTGACGCGACACGTCCTTCCGTCGGCGTCGACGCTCCATGGTCGCGCGTAGACCTGGCCGTGGATCGCGCTGCCGTCCGGGAAGTTGACCGGCAGATCCACGGTCCGACCCTCGACCACGGTCGGGCGGGGACTGACCCGGTTGCACCATGGCGCCATGACGTACGCGCCCCACGCGAATGGCATGTCGCGGTGCTGCTCCGGATCGTCTGGCGTGTGGAGCAGGTCGTGGCCGAAGGCGCGAAGGCTGTGCAGTCGCGCTCCCACATCGGGCAGGACCGTCGCCTCGAGCGGTCCGCCGGTGACCCGCAGCTCCCGCATGCCGAAGGCTAGTCGGCCGCGCCCGGTGACGGCGGCGACCAGGGTTGCACGCCATCGACGCCGCGCTGGACGATGCCGAATCCGTCGGCGGCCATCGCCCGCGGCGCATCGACCTCACCGTCCGGCCAGGTGATGGTGACCGAGGCCTCCCGAGCCTCACCGAGGCCGAAGTGGATCCAGCCCAGCTGCCCGCCCGCATGGCCGCCACCGATCGTAATCTCGCGGCGCATCACGCGGTCGCCGGCACGCACCTCGACCCATGCGCCGACGGCGTCGCGATTGGCCCCATCCTGCAGGACCCGGATGCCGATCCAGTGCCCCATCGCCGCGGGCGCCGCGGCAGTCCCCCTCCCGACGTTGCGATACAGCTCGACGTTGGCGCGCCGATCGACCACCACCAGGTCGAGCAGTCCGTCGAGGTTGAGGTCGGCCAGCGCCGCTCCCCGCGACCGCGCGAAATTGGCGATCCCGGCGTCGAGGCCGCCCTCGGTGAACGTTCCGTCCTCACGTCCCATCAGCAGGTTGTTCGGATCACGGTCGGCGTAGCCCTGCTGCGCCTCGACATTCCCCTTCGAGATGAAGAGGTCGACCAGGCCATCGTTGTTCACGTCCTGGAATTCGGCGTGCCAGGCGGTGGATCGCAGCTCGAGGTCGCCGGTGTACGGCTCGTGGGCGGTCGCGCCCCGTTCGACGGCAATGTCGCGGTAGCGAGGCTGCATCGGTCCATCGGCCAGCGTCTGGAGCCGGTTGTCCGCCTGACTGGTCAGGAAGACCTCCGGGTAGCCGTCGCCGGTCAGGTCGTAGCTGGCGATGCCCATGCCCCAGATCTGCACCGGCTGCCAGCCCTCCTCGGCCGTCCACAAGGTCGGAGCCCGGCCGGGCAGCACGTGCCACAGCTGTTCCTGCCCGTGGCGATAGTACTGGCGGTCGTTCGAGACACGCAGGTCGGCGTGTCCAGACCGGTTCCAGTCGCTGAACAGCATCGAAAGGCTGCAGTAGCCCGGTGCCAGCTTGATCGGTTGACCGAACCGGCGTCCGGAGGCGTCCGGGCGCAGCAGCTGGTTGTCGGCGCAGGTGTAGCTTCGGTCGCGCACCGAATCCGGCTCAAGGTAGTTGCCCAAGGCGAGCGTCGGGAAGGCGTCGCCCGACTCCCAGGTTGCGCTGAAGGCGGTGGTCCAGTCGTCGCCGCCATCGTAGTGCCACGTCTGGTTGGCGGGCTCGAAACGGCAGTCGCCCTTGCCGCGCAGGAGCACGTTCTGACCGATGCGCAGCACCGCCAGGTCGACCGTGCCGTCGCCGTCGATGTCGATCGGGTAGGCGCCGACCACGTCGCTGAGGTCGGTGGTCGCGCTCGAGACGCGCTCGAAGCGAAGCGCGCCGCCCACCGGACTGCGGTTGCGGAACAGTGCCGCCGGCCGCGAGCCCCCGGCCAGGAAGAGGTCCTGTCGGCCGTCGCCGTCGCAGTCGAAGACCGCCACGCCGCCGCCGACGAAATGGAAGAAATCGCCGTCGTAGGCGTGGACCAGCCCGGCAGCCGCCGCTTCTTCGACGTACCGCGGTGCACCGCTGCTGGAGCCCCACAGCCGCGGCACGGCAAAGGCGGTCGCCAGCCCGGCGACGGCCACCACGCCCGACGCCATCACCCACCGACGCCGGCCCATCAGACCGGTCGCTGGTCCGCCGCGAAGATGCGCTCGATCACGCGCAGGTTGGCGACCGCGTCACTGGCCGGCACCGGTGTCGGCTGGCCGTCCAGCACCGCTTCGCTGAAGCGCTCCGTCTCGACGGTGTACGGGTCGGCGATGGGGAACGAGAAGGTCTCGAGCGCCGGCGCCGTCGGCGGATCACCGCCGGCCGCCAGCTGGATCTCGGTCGGCCGGTCGGGCGGGATGTTGAACGGAATCGGAATCGTGATCCGGCCGCGCGTGCCGTAGATGTGGACCCGCTGGTCGTCCTCGGCGCGGGTCGAGCAGGTGAAGGTGGCCACCCCATCGCCAAAGCGCAGGATGGCGCTGGCGACGATGTCGACGCCGAGCATCGGGTCCCAGCGGATGGAGGCCAGGACGTTCTCCGGTTCGGCCTCGAACAGCATGCGCGACAGGTTCACCGCGTAGCACCCGATGTCGAACAGCGCACCACCGCCGGCTGCTGCCATGTTCCGGATATTGGTCGCGTCGTCGTTGAAGTACGAGAACCAGCTCTGGACAGCCACCACCGGACCGATGCGCCCTGATCGCACCAGCTCGATCGCCGTCTGCCACGACGGATGGAGGCGGTACATGAAGGCTTCCATGAGATGGACGCCGGCCGATGCGGCCGCATCGGCCATGCGCTGCGCATCGGCAGCCGTGAGCGCCAGCGGCTTCTCGCAGAGCACGTGCTTTCCGGACTGCAGCGCGGCGATCGTCCAGTCCGCGTGCAGGTGGTTGGGGAGCGGGATGTAGACGGCGTCAACCTGCGGATCGGCCAGCAGCGCCTCGTAGGAGTGGTACGCGGTCGGGATGCCGAGCTCGGCGGCTGCTCGCCGTCCGCGCTCGGCGTCGCGGGAGGCGATCGCCACCACCCGGCAGCGTCGCGCCTTCTTCATCCCGGGGATGACCTTGCGCCGGGCGATGTCGGCGGACGACAGGATGCCCCAGCGCAGCTCGTCGGCCATGTTCGCCTTGACACCTGCAAGCGGGATGGAGCAGTCTACGCCAGCATTTGGTCAAAAGGAACACAAACCCGTGACCTTCGGCCATGACGCCACCGGGCTGCGCAGCGAGACCGTACGTCGCGCCAACCTGAGCGCCATCGTCACCGAGCTCCACCTGCACGGCGGTCTAACCCGCTCCGAGCTCGTGGCCCGGACCGGCCTGACGCGTGGCGCCATCCGCGGCCTGATCCGCGAGCTGACGGCCGCCGAGCTGGTGGCCGAGCAGCCCAGCCGCCAGCGCGGCGTTCCCGGCCGCCCGTCGCCCGTGGTCCTCCCCCGCGGCGACCGTGCCGTGGTCCTCGCCCTCGAGATCGCCGTCGACTCACTGGCCGCGGCGATCGTCGGCCTCGGCGGGGAGGTGCAGCGCCTGGTCCGTACCGACCGGCCGCGCGGGCACCTGGAGCCGGATGCCATCGTCGACGACCTGCGCCGGTTGGCACGGCCGCTCCTCGCGCAGGTCGGCGCGGATGACCTGCTCATCGGAGCCGGAATGGCCGTGGTCGGGGTGGTCCGCAGCGACGACGGCCTGGTGCACACGGCTCCGAACCTTGGCTGGACCGACGTTCCGCTGGCGGGGATGGTCGCGCGAGCGTTGGGGGTTCGTGCTCCGGTGGTCGTCGCCAACGAGGCCGACCTTGGTGGATTGGCCGAGCACCGGCGAGGCGCGGCACGCGGGTTCGACGATGTGCTGTACATCTCCGGCGAGGTCGGCGTGGGCGGCGGCATCATCGCCGGCGGCCGGCCGTTGGCCGGGGCGTCCGGATATGCGGGTGAGGTTGGCCACCTGCCGGTCAACCCGGCCGGAACCCGCTGCCGCTGCGGCTCGACCGGCTGCTGGGAGACGGAGGTCGGCGAGCGGGCGATCCTGGCCCGTGCCCGTGCCAACCTGCGCGGTGGCGGGCGCGCCATGGACCGCGTCCTGGAGGATGCCGCGGCCGGGTCGCCGGCCGCCGTCGACGCGCTGCGCATCACCGGGGAGTGGCTCGGGATCGGCCTGGCCGGACTGGTCAACGTGCTGAACCCGCGCCTGGTGGTGCTGGGCGGCCTCATCGGCCGCATTCATCCGTTCGTGGCTGGAGAGGTCGAGCGGGCCATCGCCACCCGAACGCTGTCACCGGCACGGCGCGACCTGCGGGTCGTCCCCGCCGCGCTGGGCATCGATGCTCCGCTGCTGGGGGCGGCAGAGCACGCATTCGAACCGCTGCTCGCCGATCCTGCGACCTGGGTGTCTCCGCAGGACCGCGCGCTGCAGCTGCGGAGCGCTTGACCGATGGGGCGGTCTGGGCACGCGCTGTGGGGGCTTGACAGCGGAGTAGCCTACAGCGGAGGCACCCTGAGCCCGGAGTTGGGACAGCCGAATCGGAGGACAGTTCACATGCGGATCCCCAGGTTTACGGCGCTTCCTGTGCTCGCCGCCGTCGTGCTGACGGCATGCACCGGTGGCCCGGGCGCCTCGAGTTCGCCCACCCAGGGCGGCAGCGCCAGCGGATCGGTTCCGGCGACCGGCGAGTGCACCGTCGGTGTCTCCTGGAACAACTTCCAGCAGCCGCGCTGGGCGGCCACCGACAAGCCGAACATGGAGAAGACCATCGAGGACGGCGGCGGGAAGTTCATCGACGTCGACGCCAACCTCGATACCGTCCAGCAGCTGACCGACGTGGAGAACCTGATCAACCAGGGCGCCGACGTGCTGGTCCTGCTGGCTCAGGACAACAAGGCCATCCTGCCGGCACTGCAGAAGGCCAAGGACAACGGCATCCCGGTGATCGCCTATGACCGCCTGATCGAGGATCCCGACGTCCTGTACATCACCTTCGACAACGTCGGCGTCGGCCAGGCGGAGGCCGAGGCCATGTTCCAGAAGCAGCCCACCGGCAACTACGTGCTGATCAAGGGCGACCCTGGCGATCCGAACGCCTCGACCTTCCTGCCTCAGGGCTGGGACAACGCCGGGCTGAAGGACAAGGTCGACTCGGGCGACATCAAGATCGTGGCCGACCAGTTCACCGATGCCTGGGATACCCAGACCGCGCAGAACAACATGGAGGCCATCATCGACAAGGCCAACGCCGATAACGTCCACATCGACGCGGTGCTGGCCGAGAACGACAGCACGGCGCTCGGCGTCGTTGCGGCCCTGCAGTCGAAGAGCTATGACATCGTCCCGGTCAGTGGCCAGGACGGTGACCCGGCAAACCTCAACAACGTCGCCAAGGGTCTGCAGTACGTCGACATCTGGAAGAACTCCAACGAGCTGGGCAAGGCGGCCGGTGCCGCGGCGCTGCAGCTGTGCCAGGGCAAGGCGATGGGTGAGGTCACCCTGCCGGACGGCCTGATCGATCCGTCGGTCGCCCCCGACAGCCTGACCGCCAGCGACTTCACCACCCCGGGACCCGACGGCAAGCCGGACTCGGGTGATGAGAACACCGTGAAGTCGTTCATCCTGAAGCCGACCCCCATCACGGCCGACACGCTCAACCTGGTGATCGACGGCGGCTGGATCACCAAGGACAAGCTGTGCGAAGGAGTGGACGCCGCGAGCGGGCCGGACGCCTGCAAGTGATCGCGTAGCGCTTCGAAGAACGGGTCGAACCATGCCCCGCGCTCGCGGTAAGGTGGGCGCGGGGCACGACCTATCTCGAGGGTTTCGTTAGTGGCTCAGCTGGCCGGAACCACCGCGGAGACGCGCACCTCGCGCATCGAGCCGTTACGGCGCCTCGCCGGGGCGACCGAGGTCGACCTGCGCCTGTTCGGGATGCTCGTCGCGCTGGCCGCCATTCTCATCGGCTTCCACATCCAGTCCGGTGGACGATTCATCCAGCCGGCCAACCTGATCACCCTTTCGGTCCAGGCCATGGGCATCGCCATCATGTCGACCGGCATGGTGCTGATCATCGTGGCGCGCCAGATCGATCTGTCGGTCGGCTCCATCGTCGGCGTGACGGCCATGGCCTTCGCCCTGCTGCAGACCGACTGGCTTCCCGGCCTGGGTCTCACCATCAACACGCCGTTCATGTGGCTGGTCGCGTTGCTGCTCGGCCTGGGCCTGGGCGCGCTGATCGGCGCAGTGCAGGGCTTCATCATCGCCTACATCGGGGTGCCGTCCTTCGTGGTCACCCTGGGTGGCCTGCTGTCACTGCGCGGCACGGTGTGGCTGCTGTCGAGCGGTGCCGCGGTGTCGGGCCTGCAGAGCGACTTTCGCAAGATCGGCGGCGGCGTCCAGGGATCCATCGGCGGGACGGCGACCTGGGTCCTGGCCGTGGTCGCCTGCGTCGCCATCATCGCCCTGATCGCGTACAACCGGCGGCAGCGCCGGCGCTTCGACTTCCCGGTTCGACCCGTCTGGGCCGATACGCTGCTGGCCGTCGTGGGCTGCGCCGTCGCGTTCGGCGTGGCGGCCTTCGCAAACGCCAACTACCTGCCCAAAGGGCTTGCCACGCGCTACGCCCAGGAGCACGGCATCATCGAGCCGGCCGGCGGGCTGAAGGTGCCGGTCGGCATGCCGTGGCCGATCATCATCGTCATCGCCATCACCGTCATCGTGACCTTCATCGCCACGCGCCGCCGATTCGGCCGCTACGTCTACGCCTACGGCGGCAACCCCGATGCAGCCGAGCTGGCGGGCATTAACACCCGCTGGACGATCATGAAGACGTTCATCCTGATGGGTCTGCTGTGCGCCGTGGCCGGCGCCATCGGCGCGGCGCGTCTCAACGGCGCGACGTTGGACGTCGGCCAGAGCGACGAGCTGTACGTCATCGCCGCGGCGGTCATCGGCGGCACCTCGTTCACGGGCGGCATCGGGACCGTCCCGGGCGCCGTGCTGGGAGCCTTCGTGATGCAGGCGCTGGCCTACGGCCTGAGCTTCAACGGCGTCAATTCACCCACCCAGAACGTGGTGGCCGGCATCGTCCTCATCCTGGCCGTCGGCTTCGACACCTGGAACCGGCGACGCGGCGGCGGAACAGCCTGAGGGAACCAGCATGACCACGACGATGGCCGAGGCGCCGATCCTCGAGATGCGGAACATCAGCGTCTCGTACGGCGGCGTGCATGCGGTCGAGAACGTGTCGATCGACCTGCACGAAGGGGAGGTCGTGGCCCTGGTGGGCGGCAACGGCGCGGGCAAGTCGAGCCTGATGCGCGCGCTCGCCGGCGCCCGCCCCGCGGACTCCGGGCAGATCCTGATCGACGGGGAGCCGCAGGCGATCGCCAACCCTCGCGACGCCAAGGCGCTGCGGATCGAGACCATCTACCAGACGCTTGCACTGGCCGACAACATCGCCGCGCCGGGCAACGTCTTTCTGGGTCGCGAGATCACGACCCCGTGGCGGACCCTGGACGACGGCGCCATGGAGGCCGCAACGCGCGAGCTGATGGGCCGCCTCAACCCGAACTTCACCCGCTTCAACTCGCCGGTGCGCAACCTGTCGGGCGGCCAGCGGCAGGCGGTCGCCATCGCCCGCGCCGTCCACTTCAACGCCCGGATCATGATCATGGACGAGCCCACGGCCGCCCTCGGACCTGCCGAGACGACCCAGGTTCGCCAGCTGATCCGTCAGCTCAAGGGGGAGGGGATCGGCATCTTCCTGGTCAGCCACGACATCCACGACGTGTTCGACCTGGCCGATCGCATCAGCGTGATGTACCACGGCCGCATCGTCGGGACGGTGCGCAAGGAGGATGTCACGACCGACGAGGTGCTGGCCATGATCATCCTCGGCAAGCCACCGGACGAGGTGAGCACCGAGGACCTCGCCGCCGTGCG
This sequence comes from Steroidobacteraceae bacterium, assembly GCA_025935615.1. Taxonomy (GTDB): domain Bacteria; phylum Chloroflexota; class Limnocylindria; order QHBO01; family QHBO01; genus JAICUY01. The sequence continues at coordinate 2,143 of JAICUY010000060.1, read as the reverse complement.
CTGACGGCGGGCGTGGGCCGTATCGGTCAGGCGTCCTCCCCGACCGACCAGATCCGCTGGTTGACGACGTTCTCGAGCAGCTCCTGGCGACCCGACACCGCGCGCGGATCGAGGCCGTCACGCTCCACCGCCTCGGCAAGGTCGGCGAGCGACCGGTCACCGTCCAGGATCGCCCGTCCCAGCGCGCCGGACCATCCGGCGTAGCGCTCCTCGCGGCGCCGCTGCAGCTCGCCGTCCTCGATCATCTCGGCGGCGACCAGCAGCCCCCGCGCCAGCGTGTCGATGCCGCCGATGTGCGCATGGAACAGGTCGTCGCGCGCCAGGCTCTGGCGGCGCAGCTTGGTGTCGAAGTTGAAGCCGCCGGTGGTGAAGCCGCCGGCCCGGAAGATCTCGTACATCGGCAGCGCCAGCTCGTCGACCGAGTTGGGGAACTGGTCGGTGTCCCAGCCGTTCTGCGGGTCGCCCCGGTTGATGTCGATCGAGCCGAAGGTGCCGAGCGCCAGCGCGGTGGCGACCTCGTGCTGGAAGCTGTGGCCGGCCAGCGTGGCGTGGTTGCCCTCGATGTTGACGCGGTATTCGTCCGCAAGCCCGTGCCGCTCGAGAAAGCCGCTGACGGTGGCCGTGTCGTAGTCGTACTGGTGCTTGGTTGGCTCCTGCGGCTTCGGCTCGAGCAGCAGCGTTCCGGTGAATCCGATCCGGGCCTTGTGCTCGGCGACGAGCGCCAGGAAGCGCGCCAGCTGCTGCTCCTCGCGAGCGAGATCGGTGTTGAGCAGCGTCTCGTACCCCTCGCGCCCGCCCCACAGCACGTAGTTCGCGCCGCCGAGCCGATGCGTCACCTCGAGCATCAGCTTGACCTGGGCGGCGGCATAGGCGAACACGTCCGGATCGGGGTTCGTGGCAGCGCCGGCCGCGTAGCGCGGATGGCTGAAGAGGTTGGCGGTGCCCCACAGCAGCCGCTTGCCGGAGCGCTGCATCCGGTGCTCGATGTCGTCGGTGATGGCCTCGAGGTTGGCGCGCGTCTCGACGAAGGTCCGTCCCTCGGGCGCGACGTCGCGGTCGTGGAAGCAGAAGAACGGCGTGCCGAGCTTCTCCAGGAACTCGAACGCCGCCGCGAGCTTGTCGCGCGCCCCCTGCATCGGGTCGCGATCGTTCAGCCAGGGACGGTCGAACGTGCCCGAGCCGAAGACGTCGGTGCCCGGCCAGTTGAAGGAATGCCACAGGCAGACCGCGATGCGCAGCTGGTCCTCCATGCGCTTGCCGAGCACCATCCGATCCGGGTCGTAGACCTTGAAGCTGAACGGATCGGTCGAGCTCAGACCCGCGTAGCGGATTCGGTCGGGGACGTCGGCGAAGAACTCGGTAGCCATGGGTCAGATGCCTCCGATCGGCCTTGGCTGGGTGTGGTTCGAGGGTACCACGCATTTGTGCGAAAGCAGCACAAACGTCGGTTGGGCCTGCGCAGGACCGATGCGAAAAGCGCGTTTCCGGCTGTCCGGGCGGCGCGTGGTATCCTGTCGCGTGGCGCCGTGAGGCGCCTTTCGATCGCTCCGCGGTCGACGCTCCGGCGTAGCTCAGTGGTAGAGCGGGCGGCTGTTAACCGCTTGGTCGTAGGTTCGAATCCTACCGCCGGAGCCACTTTCACTCGAATTGGCCGGTTCGGCCGCTCGCGCCCCGTCTTGGGCTCCCGAAAATCCCGCCGCTTGCATTCGCCGCGGTTGTGGTGAATACTGAACCGCATGGTTCAGTATTCGAGCGGCCGACTCGATACCACCTTCTCCGCGCTCTCGGACGTCAACCGACGAGGCGTACTGGAGCGGCTCGGGCGTGCAGACGCTTCGATCACGGACCTTGCCGACACCTTCCACATGACCCTGACGGGCATGAAGAAGCATGTCGGTGTTTTGGAGCAGGCGGGCCTCGTCACCACCGATAAGGTCGGGCGCGTGCGGACCTGCAAGCTCGGTCCGCGCCGACTGGAGGAAGAAGCGACATGGATCGAGAGGTACCGCCGGCTGTGGGATGCACGGTTCGACGAGCTGGACAAGGTTGTCGAGGAGCTGCAACGCAAGGAGATGGTTGATGGACGCCAAACGAGAGACTGAGCCGACGCCCTTGGGACACCGCACGACGGTGGAGCGGACGT
>JAICUY010000010.1 GCA_025935615.1 Steroidobacteraceae bacterium | reverse complement strand
GCTGCCCGCGAAGTACTCGGTGAGCTCCGCCTGCACTCGCTCGAGATGGGCGTGGCGTCCCGGGACGGTCCGTCCCAGGCGCCGCTCCACGATCGCGAGCTGCGTCGGGAGCATGCGGCGGTCGAGGAACTCCAGGAGGCAGACGCCGGCATCGGTCGCGGCGCCGAGCATCGGTCCCAACGGCGTGTGGAGCGTTGCGGCCACCACCGTGGCCTCGGGGAGCGGGCGGCAGCGCAGGCATGGTCTGAAGCCGTCCGACAGGGCGGCCTCCGCGCTCTCGTACGCGATGACGTGCTCGGGAAGCGGTCGCGCCGAGCAGGAAGGGAGGCAGAAGATGCGGGTGGTGGTGACGGCGGAATAGGTCATCACCCGTTCAACGGCGCGAAGCGTCGATCCGTGAGGTCGGCCAGCGGAGAGTGATTGGAGCGAAGCGGCTCAGGCGTTGCCGGGCTGCGACTGCCGGAAGATGAGGTTGACGGTGAAGGGCGCGGTGCCCAGCACCTGATCGCCGCTGCGCAGCTCGAGCTGATGCCGCCCGATCTCGCGCACCTCGAGGCCATTGAGGTCGGCGATGACGTTCGCCGTCGTCGTCGCCGGCGGCACCTCGATCTGCAGCCGCGGCGGGTTGGGAAGAATGTCGACGCCGCTGGGTGCCACGATCTGGAGCATGAGCGGATAGGGACCTGGATCCGCACCCAGCACCGCGACCACGAACAGCCTGCCATGGACCGCAGGCAGCTGCGGGACGTTGATCTGGCTGAAGATGCCGACCGCGCTGATCTTGCCGTCCTTGGCGGTCAGGGCGTAGTCGCACAGCAGCAGGGAGTGCAGCTCCAGGCCGGCCATGTCAGTTGTCAGCGTACAGGTCAGGATCCAGCAGCCAGGCGATCTCGCCGCCACCTGCCTCCGGCACTCCATAGAACTCGAGGCAAGCAACGCCGGCTTTCCGCATGCGGACCGATGCGGCCCCCGTCAGCAGCTCGATCGCTGACGACAGATCCGGCTCGTGGCCGACGAACATGACCCGTCGATCGGCCGGGTACTCGGCCAGCGCCTGGGCGAACGAGCTCCAGGCTGCTCCCGGCGCCAGCCGCTCGTCGGCCACGGGCTTGTCGTCGAGGCCGAGGCCTTCCACCACCAGCTCCGCGGTGCGCAGCGCGCGTGGGAAGGGCGACGAGAGGACCACGTCGGGGCGCAGCTGGATCCGCCGCCAGACCGCTGCCGCCGCCCGCAGCTCGGCCTCGCCGTCGGCCGTCAGCCGGCGGTCTCGATCCACTCCGCCTGTTGAGCGCTCCTCGGCGGCGCCGTGACGCAGGAAGTAGAGGATCAATCCGCCGCCGCGCCGCCTCGCGAGCCGACGTGCCCGCGCGTGATGCCGCGGCCGTTGCCACGGTCATCGAGGTGCAGCGTGGCCGGCACGCCGCCGAGGACCTTCGGAAGCGCCACGGTCAGCACGCCGTTGTCGAAGCTGAGGTTCGCGCGCCGCGCATCGACGCTGCGCGGCAGCTCGATGGTGCGGTCGTACGGCCCGTAGCTCCATTCGCGCAGCAGGTAGTCGATCCGTTCCTGGCCGGCCCCGTGCTGGTTGGCGCGCAGCGTCATCTGGCCGTCCTCCGTGATCTCGACGCTGATGTCGTGCGCCTCGACGCCGGGCATCGGCGCGACGACCACCAGGTCGCGGTCACTCTCGAAGAGGTTGATGGGGATGGCGGTCGCATCGGTCATGGGAGACCTCCTAGCAAGACCGATGCTACCGCGGGCTCAGTCCGGGAATGCCTCCGGTCCGCGTTCCGACAGCTCTCGAGCGTGTTCGCCGGCGTCCTCCGGCGGGATCCAGCTGTACGGGTAGCGATCGTCCTCGAGGTCGGATGCCTGCGGCGTGAGGTGCAGCGGATGGAAGGTGTCGATCATCACCGCCAGCTCCTCGGTGCCTTCCTTGCCGATGCTGGCCTCGACCGTCCCGGGGTGCGGCCCGTGAGCGATGCCGGCCGGGTGCACCGTGAACGAGCTGATGTCGACGCCGCGTCGCGACATGAAGTTGCCGGCGACGTAGTAGATGACCTCGTCGCTGTTGATGTTGCTGTGGTTGTACGGCGCGGGGATCGACAGCGGGTGGTAGTCGAACTTGCGTGGCACGAACGAGCAGACCACGAAGTTGCGCGGCTGGAAGGTGAGATGCACCGGTGGCGGCTGGTGGATGCGCCCGGTGATGGGCTCGAAGTCGCCGATGTTGAAGGCGAAGGGCCACAGGTAGCCGTCCCAGCCGACCACGTCGAACGGGTGGTGCCGGTAGTGGTAGGCGGTGATCCGTCCGCGGGTCTTCACGTCGACCACGAAGTCGCCGGTCTCGGTGTGCGCGGCGGCCTCGTCGGGTGGTCGGATATCGCGCTGGTAGTAGGGCGAGTGCTCGAGCAGCTGCCCGTAATCGTTGCGGTAGCGCTTGGGCGGCTCGATCTCGGACGGGCACTCCAGCCACAGCATCCGCTGCTCGTCGTCGCCGGGACGCAGCTGGTACGTCGTGCCGATCGGGATGACGAGGTAATCGCCCGGGCCGTAGGGAATCGGCCCGAAGTTCGTGTCCAGGACGCCGCTGCCGGTGTGGACGAAGAACATCTCGTCCGCCTCGCCGTTGCGGTAGTAGGTCCGCATCGGCTCGGCGGGCAGCACCACGCCGAACGTCACGTCGTTGTTGAAGAAGAGCGGCACGCGCCCGCTGACCGCGTCGCCGCGGGGCGCCAGGTCCCTGGTGTTGACGAGGTGGTGCCGGTGCGGGCCGGTGCGGTCCTCGTCGGACGCCTCGAGCGCGACGTCGGCCACCTTCTCGATCCCATATGCCTGGGTCGGCGGCGTGTGGTGGTAGAGCAGCGAGCTGCGGCCGGCGAAGCCCTCGACCCCGAACAGCTCCTCGGCATACAGCGATCCGTCGGGCTTGCGGAACTGGGTGTGGCGCTTGTGCGGCACCTGGCCGCGCTGGACGTAGAACACGTCCCGATTATCCCGGTTCGGCGGACGCGGTGTGGTCGTCACGGGCCATGAGCCTGGCGCAGTCGATCGGCATGACGCCCATCGATGTCGGCCCGCTGAGCGCGGCGCGCTATCTTGACGGCATGGCGTACCTCAACATCGGTCTCAACGCCAAGAACGGCTGGAACTGGACCTCGGCCTGGAAGCTCGAGCCGTAGCGGCCCGATGACCATCACCCGCCTCAACCACCCGGCGACCGTTGTGCCGCTCGATCTCGACGCCGAGGTTGCCCGTTGGGGCGCCTGCGGCGTTCCGGCCTGACCGCGGCATGGAGGCGGCCTCGGTCGTTCCGGTCGTCGCGTCGGATGCTCATCTGGCGCACAGCGGGCTGACCGAGGTCGTCGCCGGCCGCACCGTTCCGTGTTACGAATCGCCCGAGCGGGCGGAGGCCATCTTGGCAGCTCTGCAGGCGGACGGCCGCTTTAGCATCCGCTCGCCTGACGACCACGGCAGCGCGCCGATCCTGGCGGTGCACGACGCGGAGCTGATCGAGGTCCTCGAGAACGCGTGGCCGCTGGCAGCGGCCGCCGGTCATCAGGGTCCGCTCATCCCTGACACCTTCCTGCTGAGCGCCTATCCGGGACCGATGCCGACCGCGCTTCCGCGCGGCGGCCTGGAGCGGCTGGGCGCCTTCTGCTTCGACACCGCCACCCCGATCGTCGGGGGCAGCTACGCAGCCGCCCGGGCAGCGGTCGACGTGGCCCTGACCGCCGCGCAGCAGGTGGTCGACGGCGCGCCGCTGGCCTACGGGCTGTGCCGGCCGCCGGGGCACCACGCCGCGCGGCGCATGTACGGCGGCTACTGCTTCTTCAACAACGCCGCGATCGTGGCCGAGTGGCTGCGACGCGCCCGCTTCGAGCGGGTGGCGATCCTCGACATCGACTACCACCACGGCAACGGCACGCAGCAGCTGTTCTGGGAGCGGGGCGACGTGCTGTACGTCTCGCTGCACGCCGATCCGGAGCACGGCTACCCGTACTTCAGCGGCCGCGTGGCCGAGACCGGCGGCGGGCCGGGAGAAGGAGCAACGGTCAATATTCCGCTGCCGCCCGGCACCGAACTGGCTCGGTATGCCGAGGCTCTCGACGCGGCCCTGCGGCGGATCGACGCGTTCGCGCCGGACGCCCCGCTGGTCGTCTCACTCGGCTTCGACACCCACGTCGCGGATCCGATCGGCGGTTTCTCGCTGCAGACACCGGACTATGTGCGATTGGGGGACCGCATCGGTCATGGACGACGCGGCGTGGTCGTCGTGCAGGAGGGCGGCTACGCGGTCGAGGTGCTGGGCGAGTCGGCCGTCGGCTTCCTGGGCGGGCTCGCGACGTCGCTGGGCTGAGGCCCGATCGGGTTGTCGGCCGTGGCGGTCAGGATGGTCTTGACCTCGAATGGCGTGAGTCCCGGGTGCTTCGACACGATCAGCGTCACCAGCCCGGCGATGTGCGGCGCCGCGAAGCTGTTGCCGGTGGCGACGATCTGCGTGCCGTCCTTCCAGGCGATCGGCACGTCGACACCCCAGCCGCCGAACTCGACCGGCGGCGAGGGGTTGTAGTAGAAGCGCATCGGATCAGGCTCGGCATGGGCCGCCACCGAAATGACCGATGCGAAGAGCGACGGGTAGCTCGGCACGGGCACGTTGTTGGCGGCCGAGACCAGCACCGTGTTGCGGAAGTAGGCGTCATCGGCCAGTTCGTGGAAGATCGGGAAGAGCGACTCCGACTTCGATGACAGCGACAGGTTCGCCACCTGCACCCCGCGCTCGATGGCCCACTCGAGGCCCGCCGCGAAGGCCGCGCCCTTGCCCTTCAGGTCAGCGCCCAGCACGCGGACCGACACGATCTCGACCTCGGGTGCCATGCCGACGATGATCCCGGCGCAGGCCGTGCCGTGTCCGAACAGGTCGGTGCCATCCGGCTCGGGCTCGACCACCACGTCGCTCTCCTCGGTGACGCGCACCGCCACGCTCTCGATCAGCCGGCCCCGCACCATGGGGTGCGTGCCCTCGACACCGCTGTCGATGATCGCCACCGTCACGCCCTTGCCGGTGGCGCCGCCCCAGGCCCAGTTGCGGTCGACGGTCCGCAGGCTCGACTGTCGGGCCAGCCGTGCGGCGACGGCGAACGGTTCCGACCAGGCGAGTGGCTCCTCCTCTTCGGGAGGCATCAGCGTCGGCGGCGCTGGCGCGCGTGCGCGGCGATCGCCTCGAGGATCTGAGCCACCAGAGCCTGCTCAGACTCGCCGAGGGCGCGGGTGCGTGCCACCGCGTCGGCGATGCGCCACAGCGGCGACTCCTCGGCGGCGTCGAGCTCGGCTGCCGCCGCACCCACGAGCTCGTCGAGCTGCTCGTCGTTCAGCTCCCCGTCGAGCTCGCTGAGGGCCGCCCGCAGCAGCGACGGCAGGTCGCGCTGCACGCGGGTGGCGGCGATGGCCGTGGCGGCCTGGCGGGCGAAGACGCCCATCAGATCCATGTCGCGCAGGGTGAAGGCCGGCTCGCCCCGCTTGTCGAGCACCTGCAGCACGCCGACGGTGCCGTTCTCGTCGAGCAGCGGGACGGCCGCGATCGAGCGCGGCACGTAGCCGGTCTTCTCCGCGGCCGCGCGGTTGAAGCGCGGATCGGAGGCGACGTCGGAGAGGGCCAGGGCCTGGCCGGTCGAGAAGACGTAGCCGGCGATGCCCTGGGTCGGCGGAATCGACATGCCGATGGCGCCGGCACCCTGCGCGCCGGCCGCCACACGGAAGACGAGCCGGTCCGGATCGGTCTCGAAGAGCGCGATCGAGGATGCCTCGGCGTCGAACAGACGCACCGTGGCGTCCACGATCGACTGGAGCAGCCGCTGCTCCATGTCGGGATGCAGCCGCCCCGCCACCGCGGCGCGCAGAGTCGCCTCCCTGAGGGAGGCGACCGTCGCTTCGAGATTCGCCCGATCGGCGCTGGTCATGCGAAAGCGGGGCTCATCGGTTCAACGATGGCCCCGCCCTGCGCTCGGGCTACTTGATCTTGTGGCTGCGGAACGAGGCCTGATGACCCTCGACGTCGTCGTCGTCGGTCGCCTTGAGGTTGCCACTCTTCAGGTTGCCGTGACCGGTGACGTCATCGTCCTCACTGGCCTTCAGGTTGCCGCTCTTCAGGTTGCCGTGACCGGCGACGTCATCGTCCTCGGTCGCCTTCAGGTTGCCCGACTTCAGATTGCCGTGACCCTGCACGTCGTCATCGCCGGTGGCCTTCAGGTTGCCGCTCTTCAGATTACCCATTGGTTTGATTCCTCTCCTCTGTTTGGGCTGAGCGTTTGTTCGCTTCATGGCCGCCGGCTGGGCGACCGCCTGTTGCTCTGCACCTTACCGAGCCGATGCAAGGGGATGAATCGGTTCGGTGACGCGCTCGATGTCAATTCGCCGACAGGCTCAGCGCTCGGCTCGCCGCGCGAGCTCATCGAGATCGCCGATGATCAGCCGGTCGCGCTCGATGCGCACCAGGCCGTCGTCGACCAGCTCGCTGAGCAGCCGGTTCACGCTCTGGCGCGTCCCGCCGATCATGGCCGCCAGGTCCGACTGCGTATATGGCCAGTCGAGGCTCACCTCGCCCGACGGGTCGCGTCCCTGCTCCTCGGCGAGGCGCGCGAGGCGCATGGCCAATCGCCCGGCGAGGTCGAGGAAGTGCAGCTCTTCGACATGCCCGGTCAGGCGCCGCAGCTCGACGGCAAGTCCCTTGAGCAGCGCGTCCCGCAGGGCGGGTTGCTCGCCGAGCAGCTCGAGAAAGACATCGCGCGGCAGGGTGAACGTCTCGGTCGGCTCGACCGCCACCGCGGTGGCGGAGTGCGGGGCGCTGTCGAGCAGCGCCAGCTCCCCGAAGAAATCGCCGGGCCGCAGGGTGGCGATGATCGCCTCGTCCCCTTCGGACGACGGCAGGACGATCTTGACCGATCCAGTGCCCACCACGTGCAGCGCGTCGCCGGGGTCGCCCTGGTGAAAGATCACCTCTCCGCGGCGGAACTGGCGGCGGCGCAGCCGTCGCTCGACCTCCCTCAGCACGTCATCGCCGCACTGGTTGAAGAGCGGCGAGGAGCGCAGCTGGGTCAGGCCCTGCCCGTTGGGAAGCATCGCGTCAGCCTGCCGCCGCCCGGCTCGGGACGCTGCCGCGGTGCAGGTCCAGGAAGCGGGCCGACGAGCCCGATGCGCTGCCGACCAGGTCCAGGAACGCGTCGCCATCGAGTGCCAGCAGGCGGCCGGTGGTGGTTGCCGTCACGGTCGCCGTCCGCGGCACGCCGGAGATGAGCCCGATCTCGCCGAAGACCTCGTCCGGTCCCATCTGCCGCAGGCTGACCGGCTTCACGCCACCATCGGGCACCTGCGTCACCTCGAAGCTGCCCTCGAGGATGTAGTAGAACCGATCGGCCGCGTCGCCCTGGCGGACCACCACCGTATCGGGCGCGACGACCACCTCCTGGCCCTGCTGCGCTGCTGCCTCGAGCCGACCGGTCGGCAGGCCCGAGAAGGCGCTCAGCCGAGCAAAGCGCTCCTGCTCGGGCGTCAGCGAAAGTGGCCGGATGGCGGCGGGGCCGATCAGGAAGACGCCGACCACGGTGGCGACCACCATCAGTCCCCCGGCGGTAATCAGCACCGGCACCACGCCGACCACGTCGGAGAAGAAGGGCAGCAGGAATGAGCCGGCGGCATAGGCGGTGACGGACACCGTGTTGAGCATGCCGAGCGTGCGTCCCCGGATCTCGTCCGGCACGGTGCGCTGAAACAGCGTGGTGCTCACCACGTCAACCAGCAGGCTGCCGGCGGCTGCCACCGTCATGGCGACCAGCGCCGGGATCAGGCTCCCGGAAGGTCCGAGCAGGATGAGGCCGAGACCGAGCACGATCCCGCCGGCCAGCAGCGGCGGCGCAAGGCGCCGGCCGAGGACCAGCACGCCGGAAGCGATGGCGCCCAGCATGCCGCCGAGTCCGACCGCGGCGTTGAGATAGCCCGTCGCAGCGTCGCCCTGCCGCAGCACGTCGACGGCGATGACCACCGTCAGCACGCTGAGGCCGCCGAAGACGAAGCTGTCGACGGCGTTGATGAGCGTCATGCCGGACAGCGGGCGCAGCCGGCTGCGCACCTCCTCGAGGAATGGCCGTTTCGGTTGCTCCTCGCGCTCGCCGGCGGCAGCTTCCAGGGCCGTCGCCGTCGCCGACGGGACGCGCCGCGGCAGCTGCCAGAGCACCACCGCCACCAGCGCGAAGCTGATGGCATTGAGGATGAAGGCGAATGCCAGGCCGCCGGCTGCGATCAGGACGCCACCCAGGGCGGGACCGATGACGAAGGCCAGGTTGTCGAGCGTGGCCCAGGCGCTGTTGGCCGGCCCGAGCTCCGACTCGTCGCGGGTCAGGCTCGGCAGCAGGGCGCCGATGGCAGGACCGAAGAAGGTGGAGAAGCAGGCGGCCAGGATGGTGAGCAGCACGATCTGCCACAGCGGTGCCTCGATCACCACCAGCACCGCCAGCCCGAGCATGGTCAGCCCGCGCGCGATGTCGGTGACGATCAGCACCATGCGGCGGTCGAACCGGTCGACGATGATCCCGGCCGGTACGGACAGCAGGATGTAGGGCGTGACGCGTGCCGCGCCGACGATGCCGAGCACGATCGCCGAGCCCTCGCGCTGGTAAACGACCACCAGCAGCGCCACCAGGTACAGCCAGTCACCGATGCCGGACACGAACTCCCCGGCCAGCAGCCGGGTCAGGTCCGGGTTGGAGAGCAGGCGTCGATAGGTGCGCAGGACGCCCAGGGCGTTCTAGCCTCCGTTGGCGGCGGTCAGGATCTCGGCGAAGCGGACCGGGTCGAGATTCCCGCCGCTGATCACGACCACGCGCGCATTATCGTCGGCGGATCGAGGAACGCGACCGGAAATGTGCGCCGCCAGCGCGGCCGCGCCGCTCGGCTCGACCACCAGGCGCGCACGCGCGGCGGCCTGCCGGATCGCCTCGAGCAGCTCGTCCTCGGCGACGGTGACGATGTCGTCGACGAAGCGGCGAATGTGCTCGAACGGAAGGCGGCCCAGGCTCTGGGTCCGCAGGCCATCGGCCATGGTCCGCGCCGTGAGCTCCGACGGCCAGCTGACCAGCTCGCCGCGGCGCAACGACTCGGCGGCGTCGGCGGCCAGCTCCGGCTCCACGCCGACGATCCGCGCCCGTGGCGCGAGGCGCCCGACCGCGGCGGCGATCCCGGCCAGCAGGCCGCCGCCCGAGGTCGGCACCAGCACGCTGGTCACGTTGGGGAGGTCCTCGGCGATCTCCAGGCCCGCCGTTCCCTGGCCGGCGATGACGGCGGGGTCGTCATACGGGGGCACGACCGTATAGCCGTGCTCGGTCGCCAGGTCGCGCGCGATCCTCTCCCGCTCGTCGGACGACGGCGTCTCGCACCACACCACCTCGGCGCCATCGCGGCGCACGCCCTCGACCTTGATGGGCGGCGCGTCGGCGGGCATGACGATCACCGCCGGCATGCCGAGCAGCCTGGCCGCGCGGGCCACGGCCTGCCCGTGGTTGCCACTCGAGTAGGTGATCACGCCGCGCGCGCGCTCCTCTGCCTCCATGGATGCGAGCCGGTTGTAGGCGCCGCGCATCTTGAAGGCGCCGATCGGCTGCAGGCTCTCCGGCTTGAGCCAGGTCGTGTCGTCCCAGTACAGGAGCGGGGTGTGGACCGCCACTCCGCGGATTCGCTGCCGCGCGGCGCGCATGTCGTCGAGCGAGACGAGCCCTGCCAGCCGATCGAGCTGCGCGGCATGCTCTTCGAGATGGCCGACCAGGAAGCGCTCCACGACCTGCGGCATCGTCATCTCCCCAAGTCGCGAGTGCAGTCCTCGTGCTGTCCACGCCTGGTCGGGCAGCGCCGCCAACGTCTCGCGCACCTCGCCAATCGACCCGACGATCCGCTCCAGCAGCACGTCGGTCGGCTGGCCGCGGTCGCGCTCGATGGCCGCCACGCGCTCGGCATCGGCCTTGGTGCGGCCGAAGGGGACCGGCTCGTCGCTGTGCGCGTCGGCCAGCTTGCGCACCTCACGCAACCAGAACGGGCCGAACTCCGCCACGTGCGCCCAGACCTGGCCTGCGTCCCAGCGCTCCTCCCCACCGGGATCGGGCTCGGTCAGGCCTCCCGGCAACCCGGCTCGCGCATGACCGCGCAATCCGTGCTCGACCGATGCGAGCCGCGCGGTGTACTCGTTCATCCTCGCTCCACGATGGGCGTCGTCAGCTCCCCGAGCCGCTCGATGCGCAGCGTCACCTCGTCGCCCGGCTCCAGGTAGCGTCCCAGTGTCTGCTCACGGATCTCGAGCAGGCAGCCGCTGCCGACCGTCCCGCTGCCCAGCAGGTCGCCGGGCCGTAGTCGCACGTCGGCGCTGGCGCGCTCGACCATCTGCCCGAAGCTGAACTGCGCCGCCGACCACGTCCCGCGGCTGGTCTCCTCGCCGTTGACGGCGGCCGTCATGGCCAGGTCGTAGCCGTTTCCCGCCGTCGCATCGGTCAATTCGTCGGTCGTCACCAGCCATGGGCCAATGCTGCTGGCGAAGTCCTTGCCCTTGGCCGGCCCCAGCCGGACGGTCGTCTCGTCGCGCTGCAGGTCGCGCGCGCTCCAGTCGTTGAAGATCATGTAGCCGCCGATCGCCTCCTCGCCCCGCGACGCATCGAGATCGCGCACCGGCGTGTCGATCAGTGCCGCGACCTCGAGCTCGTAGTCGAGCTCCTGGCTGCCGCGCGGCGCCCAGACCGGGTCGCCGGGGCCGCGGATCTCGCTCACGTTGCTGAAATAGAAGATGGGCAGCCGGTACCACGCCTCGGGAACCGTCCCGCCGCGGCGCTCCCACATCGTCCGAACGTGACCCTCGAAGGCGTAGAAGTCCCTGAGGCTTGGCGGATGGAGGATCGGCGGCCCGAAATCGAGGTCGCCTGCGTCCTGCCGCGCATCGGCATCGGTCTGGCCGGCGCCATCGACGAGCTCGCGCAGCGCCTCGATGCGCAGCCCGCGGGCGAGGTGCGCGTCCAGGGTTGTCAGCGGCTGGCGGAAGAGCGGCGAGTTGTGGGCTCGGCGCGCGTCGGCCGCGACCAACGCCAGCCGTGCCTCCTCGAGGTCCAGCCAGGAGCGCGCCTCGTCGTCGAGCGCCGCGGCCAGGCGCCAGGCAGCGCCGGCCGGCGCATTGCGCTGCCTGACGTGGGCAATCTTCATCGATCCTGAGTCTAGCGCCGGGCACGAACGTAGAATCGGGAGCGTGAAGCGCATCGGGTTCCTGTCGTTCGGCCACTGGTCGGCGTCGTCGTACTCGCAGGTCCGCTCGGGATCCGATGCGCTCATCCAGTCGATCGAGCTGGCGGTGGCGGCCGAGGAGCTCGGCGCCGACGGCGCCTATTTCCGCGTCCACCACTTCGCGCAGCAGCTCGGCTCGCCGTTCCCGCTGCTGGCGGCGGTCGGTGCGCGGACGAAGACGATCGAGATCGGCACCGCCGTCATCGACATGCGCTACGAGAACCCGTTCTACATGGTCGAGGACGCGGGTGCCGCGGACCTGATCGCCGGCGGGCGGCTGCAGCTCGGCATCAGCCGCGGCTCACCGGAACAGGTGATCGACGGGTACCGGCACTTCGGCTACCTGCCGGCCGAGGGGGAGGACGACGGTGACATGGCCCGTCGCCATGCCGAGGTCTTCCTGTCGCTGCTGTCAGGCGAGGGCTTCGCGCAGCCCAACCCGCGACCGATGTTCCCCAACCCGCCCGGCCTGCTGCGCCTCGAGCCCCACTCCCCGGGGTTGCGGGAGCGGATCTGGTGGGGTGCCGGATCGAACGCGACGGCAGCCTGGGCCGCGCAGCTCGGGATGAACATGCAGACCTCGACCTTGAAGTTCGACGAGAGCGGCGCTCCGCTGCACATCCAACAGACCGAGCAGATCGAGGCGTTCCGCGAGGCATGGCGCGCAGCGGGGCATGAGCGCGAGCCGCGGGTCTCGGTCAGCCGCAGCATCTTCGCGCTGGTCGACGACCGCGACCGGATGTACTTCGGCCGCGGCCAGCAGGAGACCGATCAGATCGGCTACATCGACGAGAAGACGCGGGCCGTCTTCGGACGGAGCTACGCGGCCGAGCCCGACATCCTCGTCGACCAGCTGCGCGAGGACACTGCCATCGCCGCGGCCGACACGCTGCTGCTCACGGTACCGAACCAGCTGGGCGTCGACTACAACGCCCACGCCATCGAGTCGATCCTGCGCTACGTCGCTCCGGAGCTCGGCTGGCGCTGAGCGACGCCGCGGCTACAGGTTGCCGCGCTTGGCCTGCTCGATCTCGATCGCCTCGAACAGCGCCTTGAAGTTGCCGACGCCGAAGCCGCGCGACCCGTGCCGCTCGATGATCTCGAAGAAGAAGGTCGGCCGATCCTGCACCGGCTTGGTGAAGATCTGCAGCAGGTAGCCCTCCTCGTCGCGATCGGCCTCGATGCCGAGCTCTTCGAGCGTCTGCATCGGTACACCGACGTCACCCACCCGCTCGGGCAGCGACTGGTAGTAGGCGTGCGGCATGCCCAGGAACTCGACGCCGCGCGCCTTCAGCGCGCGGACGGTGCCGACGATGTCCTCGGTGCGGAGGGCGATGTGCTGAGTCCCCTCATCGAGGTACCAGTCGAGGAACTCCTGGATCTGGCTCTTCTTCTTGCCGGCCGCTGGCTCGTTGATCGGGAACTTGATGCGGCCGTTGCCGTTCTGCATCACCTTCGACATCAGAGCGCTGTACTCGGTGTGGATCACCTTGTCGTCGTAATGGATGAGCTGGCTGAAGCCGAGCACGTCCTTGTAGAAATCGACGAACCGATTCATGTCACCCAGCGCGACGTTTCCGACGCAGTGGTCGACCTCGAGCAGGCTCTGCCCCGTCGCCGCGGCCGCCGGGGTCTTGATCTTGTGATAGCCCGGCGCAAACGTTCCGTGGTAGTCGGAGCGGTCGATGAAGGAGTGAATGACCTCGCCGTAGGTGTGGATGGCGCTTCGCCGCAGCGTGCCCTTTTGGCCCGCGTAATCGGTGGGCTCCAGGGCCGATCGCGCGCCGCGCTTGGTCGTCTCTTCCCAGGCCGATGCGACGTCGTCCACCGCGAAGGCGATGTCGTGCACGCCGTCGCCGTGCTGTCGTACGTGCTCGGCCAGCTCACCGTCGGGCGTGAGAGGGGCGGTGAAGACGAAACGGATGTCGTTCTGGACGAGGACATAGCTCGCCCGATCCCGGACTCCAGTCTCCAGACCGGCATACGCCACCGGAGTGAAGCCCCACAGGGCGCGGTAGTAGGCCGCTGCCTGCTTGGCATTCCCCACCCAGAACTCGACGTGGTCGATTCCCTTCAGGGGCAGGAAGTCCTGCGCCTCGGCCGCGGCGTTCGGGTTGACATGCGCGCCCGCCTGGTTTGCGGCTCCGCGCGTCAGGGTATCGGTCATCCGGTCGCCTCCTTGTCTGGGTCCAGCGTCTGCACGCTGAGCGCCAGCGTGATCATGCGCTCGACGGCCGCGTTCAGCTCTCCGGGAGGAAGGTAGCTCTCCTCGGAGCCCACCTCGTCGCTGAGCACGTCGCTCACCGTCAGCAGCGCGGCGGCACGAACGCCGGCCCGTGCCGCCAGGTAGAAGAGGGCCGACGCCTCCATTTCGAACGCGAGCACGCCGCGCTCCCGCCACCGCCGCGCATAGTCCTGGTCCGGGTTGTAGAAGACGTCGACCGATGCGACCTGGCCCACCCGCACCGGAATATCCGCCGCCTGGGCCGCGTGGTACAGGGCATCGGTCAGCACGAAATCGGGGGCCGGCGCGTACGGTTCGCCGTGGAGATAGGTCTGCGTCGCGCCATCGGTCGCCGCCGCGCTGCTGGCGATCACCAGGTCGCCGGCCTTCAGCCCGGGCGCGATCGCGCCACAGGTCCCGACCCTGATCAACTCGCTCGCCCCAAGCCGCAGCAGCTCTTCGACCACGATGCTGAGGCTCGGGGTTCCCATTCCGGTCGTCTGCACGCTCACCGGCTGGCCCTCGTAGGTGCCGGTGAAGCCGAGCATGCCGCGGTTCTCGTTCACCAGCCGCGTCTCTCCCGCCTCGACCGCCTCCGCACCGCCGTCGAATCGCTCTGCGATACGCCGCGCCCGATTCGGGTCGCCAGGCAGCAGCACCCGCTGGGCGTAATCACCCGGCTCGGCGTGGAGATGGATCTGAGGCATCTGCGCGTAGCGTACCGCCGTCACACCCCTACGGTCCGCGCGGCTGCTCCAGATCAGCGATCTGTCGCGCGACGCGCGCTGCGCTGGCAGGCGTGGGGCGACGCTCGTCGCCATCGCGCCCGACGTCATGGACGATCGACGCCAGCCGGTCGTGCAGCTCGACCATCGCCTCCTTGGCCGGTCCCCTGGCCCAGCGTCGTGCGCCGACGAGAAGCATCGGCTCCAAGCGGGCGATGACCAGGCCGTGCAGCGCGCTCAACAGGGGCTCGCCGCTGTGGGCCACTACCGCGCGATGGA
The DNA here is from genome assembly GCA_025935615.1 of Steroidobacteraceae bacterium. GTDB lineage: Bacteria > Chloroflexota > Limnocylindria > QHBO01 > QHBO01 > JAICUY01. The sequence goes on along the minus strand of JAICUY010000010.1, from coordinate 22,090 downwards.
ATGCCACGTCAGCCTTGTGCACCGCGCGTGGGCCGCCGCCCGACCGCGCAAACCGCAGCTGCCACTCCGCGTCAAACACCTTGATCGCCGTCGCCCCATCCGTGTTGCGGGCGGCCTTTCGCGCGGCTTCGACCTCGATCATGCGACGCAGTTCCACGAGCTCGCTGACGTTCGCCCGGCCGAGAGCAACCGCCTGGGCTCGCATCGCCGGCTGATGCGGCACCACGAACGTGCCGCGGCCCGGCCGCGCCTCGACCATTCCGAGATAGGCCAGCACCCGGAGTGCGTTGTGCGCCGTTCCAACGCTTACTCCCAGCAGACTCGCGAGCTTTTCGACGGGCGGCAACCGCTCGTAGTCGCGGAGCTGGCCAAGCTGAATGTGGGCGCGTATGGCGTCTACCACCTGTGGCACGAGCAGCCGATGCTCAACCGGACGAAAGAGTTCCAGCTCTTGCCATGTGGCATTCATTCTTTGAAGTCTGCCAGGAGAGGTCTTACCAGCTCCTTACCAGGGACTTACTGCGATTGGTCGGTCGGCGTCAGGCGTCACGGAATCCGCCACCGGTAGCCAGCGGGTAGCATCGGTCGGGTGATTGGCGTGCGGGAGGATCTCGACTTCGCGGTGAACCTGGCGAGACAGGCCGGCGCCCTCCTGCGCGACAGCTACGAGAAGGTCGAGCGGATCGACTACAAGAGCAAGCGCGATGTCGTCACCGACGTTGACCTTCGGAGCGAGGCACTCGTCCTGGACGCGATTCGCCAGGAATATCCGACCGATGCGATCCTGGCCGAGGAATCCGGGAAGCACGAGAGCAAGGCAGGGGCCCGCGGGGCACAGCGGCTGTGGATCATCGATCCCCTCGACGGGACGGTGAACTATGCCAACGGGATCCCGTACTACTGCGTCAGCATCGGTCTGGTGGTCGATGGACGGCCGGCCGTCGGCGTGATCTTCGATCCGGCGCGCGATGACCTGTTCACCGCGACCGCCGACGGACCGGCGTGCCTCAACGAAGAGGCGGTCGAGGCGTCGGACAAGGACCAGCTGGGGGACTGGGTGATCAGCCTGGCGATCGTGGGGCGAGGGGGACTGACCGCGGAGCGGCGGGTGAGTCGCGCCGTGCGAATTCCGCGGCGGATGGGGAGTGCGGCGCTATCGCTCGCATACGTGGCATCGGGGCGATTCGATGCGTTCGTGCAGAACGGGGGGCTTTCACCGTGGGACGTGGCGGCAGCCGGGCTGATTGCCGAACGCAGCGGAGCGCGCGTCACGGACCTTCAAGGCGGGGAGTGGTGGGAGATGGCCAGCCGCGGCAGGACGGTGAGCATCGTTGCCGCTCCGCAGCGCCACCACGGGGAGCTGCTCGAGATCCTGACTGCGGCGGGCGCCAGGGAGCGGGAGCGGACCTAGCTCTTGTCGGCGTCGCTGAGGACCGTGGCGAGCATCGCCAGCGTGCGGGCGGTGGCGCCCCAGATGAGCTGGCCGCCGTATCGGTACACGCCGGCCCGCAGTCGCCAGCCCGGACCGGAGAATTCCTCCTCGCCGATGATCTCATCGGTCAGAAGGAGGCGCAGGGGCAGCTCGAGGATGGCAGCCACCTCGGAGGTCTGCGGCGTGAGAGCCGGGCGGGACGCGGAGACGGCCACGTAGGGCCGGAGCTCGAAGTTCGAGACCGGAATCCAGACATCATCGAGGACGCCGATCACCTGGACGGCCGCGGTATTCAGGCCGACCTCCTCCGAGGCCTCGCGGAGCGCGGCCGCCTCGCGACTCGGGTCGTCGGGCTCAACGGCTCCTCCGGGGAGCGACACTTCGCCGGCATGGGCGCGAAGATCGGCGTGACGCAGGGTGAGTGGCACGACCAGCTCGCCCTCCGCTCCGGGATGGATCAGCAGCAGGGTCGATGCGGGCCGTGGCGTCGGCGCGGACGCTCGGTCGGGGACCACGACGGAGCGCGCGCGAGGCGTGAACCGCGGGTCGACCGGAATCGGTCTTGGGGCACGAGCCAGCGCGGAGGCGATCGCCGCCTGCCATCCGGGTCGACCGCGTAAGATCTGGTCCATGACGCTCCAGGGCAATGAGAGCCGCGAGGATCGGGTGCGCAGCGCACTGTATCGGACGAGGCTGCTCGTCAACCGCACCCCGCACCTGACCCCTTCGACCCGGCGCGAGGCGAACCGGGCCCTCGACATGCTCGAAGGGCAGCTGGGCTTGAACCGGATCAGCACCTCGGCGGCGATGCGTGGTGTCGAGCTGCTGAATCGCGCGGCCCCGTCCCTCATCTTCGGGCTCCTGAGCGATGCCGCCTTCGCGGAACGCTTCGCCCCGGCTCTGCGGCGGCTGGGCCTGCGCGGCATCGACCAGCGCCTGGACGAGGTGGCGTCGAGCGTTATGGCCGAGCCGATATCGGGTCCGACCGGGGGGCGTCGGCACCGCGATGACCTGCCTCCCGCCGAGCGTGTCGACGCCGAAGGAAACCCGCTTCCACCGCCTCCCGGCTTCTACTAACCTAGCGCCGGGGCGGATCCGGCGCCCGGGTGGGGCGCGGCAGTCGTTCGGAGGGCGCAATGTCCTGGCTCACCAACCAATTCCCGACACGCGTCATCGCGCTCATTCCCGTCGCCATCGCCATCAACATCGTGCTGGGCTACACCGTCCAGACCGTTCTCAAGCTTCCCATCTACCTCGACTCGATCGGCACGATCCTGGTCGGCGTGCTGGCCGGACCGATCGCGGGGGCACTGACCGGCGCCGCGTCGAATCTGATCTGGCAGTACGCCCCGGGAATTGGCGGCGGAACGATCGGTCCGTTCGCCATCACCGCCGCCGCGATCGGCCTGCTGGCCGGCCTGTGGGGCTATCTCGGCGTCTACCGTCCGCGGCCGGCCGAAGGATCGCGCCTGTGGTTCGCGGCGGCCGTGGCGGTGGCCATCATCGTCCTGCTCGCGTCTCGCATCTATGGCAACCAGGCCTACACCGACCCGAACGTCGGCGGCTACCCGGAGTGGGTCTTCGTGGCCGCGGTTGTGATCACCATCGTGGCCGCCGTCGTGGTGGCCGGCTTCATCCTGGCGCGGCGTGACGCGGCAGGCGCGTGGGTCGCGGTCGCCGGCGCGATCACCGGCATCGTTGCCGCGATCATCTCGGCTCCCATCTCGGCGTACGTCTTCGGCGGCGTGACCGGCAGCGGCAGCGACGTGCTCGTCGCCGCACTCAGGCAGGGCGGCACGGACGTCTTCAACGCGTCGTTGGGGCAGGGCCTGTTCAGCGACCCCATCGACAAGACGATCACCAGCTTCGTGGTCTTCATCGTCCTGGCCAGCCTGTCGCGCCGGGTCGTGGCCCGCTACCCGCTCGGCGAACGGGTGGTGAGCCCCGAGTCGATGTCCGCGTAGCCACTCACTGCCTCGAGGGCCGGCGCCGCTTCATGACGACCGCCGGCCACCGGTCCGACCTGCGGCCGGCGGTGCCGGCCTTCGTGCAGCAGCCGCCCACGGGCGCCTATCGATCGCTGAATCCGACCACCAAGCTCGTCATCGCGGTGGTCGAGGCGCTCATCGCCTTCGTGCTGCGCGGCTGGACGGGGCTCCTCGTCGTGCTGGCGGTGGTGGTCGCCACGGCGGTGGTGGCCCGTATCGGTCGGGCCATGCTGCCCTTTGTGCTCGCGACCATCCCCCTGATCGCCTCGATCCTGCTGGTCAACACCTTCCTCTATCCGGGTGCGACCGATGCGATCGTGCACATCGGTCCGTTCGCGCCGACGTGGACCGGGCTCGAATTCGCGGTGCAGGCGGCACTGCGGGTGGTGGCCTTCGCGCTGTCGGTGGCGGTCTTCGGGTTGACGACTCGGCCGGACGACCTGGTGGCCGACCTCGAACGCCGGGGCTTGAACCGCCGGGTCGGCTTCGTGGTGAGTGCCACGCTGCGGACGGTGCCGCGCATCCTGCAGCGAGCCGGCGAGATCACCGAGGCGCAGCGCGCGCGCGGGATGGACACCGAGGGCAGCCTGTGGCGCCGCGTGCGCGGCGTGATTCCCCTGGCCGGCCCGCTCATCTTCGGCGCGCTGACGGAGGTCGAGGAGCAGGCCATGGCACTCGAGGCGCGTGCCTTCTCGGCGCCCGGGCGGCGCACCGTGCTGCGTGCGTTCCCGGACAGCGGCGCGCAGCGAGGCGCGCGCTGGGTACTGCTTGTGGTTCTGGTGATGGTGGTCGGCCTCTCCGTGACGGGCCGGCTCGAGTTCCTGCCGTGAGCCTGCGGTGAGCCTGTCACTTCGCGAGGTCGGGTACCGCTACGCCGGCGCGGCGCGCACCGCCCTCACTGATGTCAGCCTCGATCTCGAGGCCGGGCGGGTCCTGGGCATCGTGGGTGCCAACCAGGCCGGCAAGTCGACGCTGTGCCTCGTGGCGGCCGGTCTGGCGCCGGCGACGATCGGCGGCGAGCTGAGCGGGGAGGTGACGATCGACGGGGTGGCGACCCGCTCCGCCAGGCCGTGGGAGCTTGCTCAGCGCTGCGGCATCGTCTTCCAGAATGCGGCGACGCAGCTGTCCGGGACCACGGCCAGCGTATGGGAGGAGGTCGCGTTCGGGCCACGCAATCTCGGGATGCCGATCACCGAGGTTGCCGATCGGGTGGCGTGGGCGCTGGATGCCCTTGCCATCATCGAGTTGGCTGCGCGCGATCCGGAGCGGCTCTCGGGCGGGCAGGCGCAGCTCGTCGCCTTGGCCGGGGTGCTCGCCATGCGCCCGGCCTATCTCGTGTTGGACGAGCCGACCAGCCAGCTCGATCCGCAGGGCACCGACCTGGTGGCGACCGCGATCGCCGCGCTAGCCGAGCAGAGCGGCGCCGGTGTACTCGTCGCCGAGCACAAGACGGATCTGCTGGCACGGCTCGCCGCCGAGGTCGTCGTGCTGGGCAACGGCCAGGTGCTCGCTCACGGCAGGGCGGAGGAGGTGCTCGCCGACGAACGGCTCGACGAATGGGGCGTCGAACCGCCTTCCGGAGTTCGGCTGCAGCGAGCCGCGAAGGCCGCCGGCGTCCGCCTTCCCGCGGAGAACGTGGCGTGAGCGAACCCGCCATCGAGACGCATCGGCTCGGATTCGCGTATCCCGACGGCACCCGTGCGCTGGAGGCGGTCGACCTGTCGATCGACACGGGCGGGCGAGTGGCGATCATCGGGCAAAACGGCTCCGGCAAATCGACCCTGGTGCGCCACTTCGACGGCCTGCTGCGCGCCACAGAGGGCACCGTCAATGTCAACGGGGAACCGGTCGGCGGCCGCCACGTCGCCGATCTCGCGCGCGCGGTCGGCATCGCCTTTCAGAACCCGGATCGCCAGATCTTCGCGGCCTCCGTCGTGCGCGAGGTCGGATTCGGTCCCCGCAACCTCGGCGTCAGCGGCGACGATCTCGATCTTCGGGTCGACGCCGCGCTCGCCGCGGTAGGGCTGGAGGAGAGTCGCGCGGCCAACCCATACGACCTCGGCTATTCGCAGCGCAAGCTCCTGGGCCTGGCCTCCATCCTGGCCATGCGCACGCCGATCGTCGTGCTCGACGAGCCGACCACCGGCCAGGACGCGCGCGGCGTCGCTCGGGTGCGGGCCATCGTCGACGCGTTGACCGAAATGGGCCGGACGGTCATCGCCATCAGCCACGATATGCGGTTCGTGGCCGAGAACTTCCCACGAGTCGTGGTGATGCGTGCCGGTCGGATCGTCCTCGACGGCTCACCGAACGACGTCTTCGCGGAGGCCAGCTGGCCGATGCTGGCGTCAACCTTCGTGCACCCGCCGCTTGCGGCGCGCATCGGGGTCCGGATGGGGCTGGGCTCGACGCCGACCGAGGCGTCGCTGATCGAGGCGGCGCGCCGCGCGGCGGGTCAGTCGTAAGGGCTGGCAACCGCGCGCGACAGGCGCTCGATGAGCTCGGCCTTCATCCCCTCGGCGTCCAGCGCGGTCGCCACGCGCACCGGCTGGCGGTCGTCGGCATCGGACCGATACAGGCTGCCGGCGGCGTAGACGTCGTTGCTGGTGTCGCACGCCAGCCGTTCGTCCACCGCATCGGTCACCAGGTCGGGACGCAGCAGTCCGCCGATCAGCGCCACCGGATCGTGGAGATAGGCGCCGTCGATGTGATCGGCCTTCTGGTGGAAGGCCACGTAGAAACGGACCGCGTCGCGCACGATGCCCGCGAGATGGGTCTCCGGCAGGGCGCGCAGGTCGTCCATGGTGAAGAGCACGTCCTGGGTCGCGTCGAGCGGAAACATCTGGTCGAGGGCGCTGTGGCTGAGGCACTCCTCCGCGGCCTCGGGATCCACGCAGGCGTTCCACTCGCCGGTCTCGGTGGTGTTCCCACGCTCCTCCAGCGTGCCGCCCATCCAGATCACCTCGCGCGCGCCGTGCTCGAGGTCGGTGCCGGCCATCACCGACGCGGCGAGGTTGGTAAGCGGTCCGAGGGCCACGATCGTCATCTCGCGCGGGTGGCGATTGACGTGGGCCGCCAGGTAGCGGCTGGCCGGGATGGCGGTGTATTCGGTCGTCCCCAGCTGGCGGTCCTCGCCGCGCAGCTCGACGTAGCCGGTGCCCGTCGGCCCATGCGTGTCCGGCGCGGTACGCAGCCGCCGCATCAGCGGCTTGGCGGCACCGATGCTGACCGGCACGTCGCCGCGCCCCACCATGCGCAGGATCTTGCCGGTGTTGCGCGCCACGTTGTGGATCTCGACGTTGCCGGCGACGCAGGTCACGCCGCGCAGGTTGAGCTCGGGCGCGGTGGCGGCGATGAGCAGGGCGATCATGTCGTCGATCCCGGTGTCGACGTCGAGGATGACCGGGCGACCGCTGGTTCCCGCGCTCACGTGGCTGATCCTAGCCGAGCGGCCAACCGCCTGCGCGACCGACTTTCGAGCTGACGGACCGATGCAGCTGCTGGCCGATGAAGCGCGCGGCCTCGATGACGCCATCGAGCTCGACCCCGCTGTCGAGGCCCTCGCGATCGAGCAGGTAGACGAGATCCTCGGTGGCCAGGTTGCCGGCGGCTCCCGGCGCATACGGCGATCCGCCGGTGCCACCCGCCGCGGCGTCGAAGCAGCGCACTCCGAGCTCGAGCGCCGTCATCACGTTGGCCAGCGCCGTTCCGCGCGTGTCGTGGAAGTGACAGGCGATGGCTGCTGGGGGGATGCCGGCGTCGCGCCGCGCCCCGATGACCCTGCGCACGTCGCGCGGGGTGGCCACGCCGACGGTGTCGCTGATGCCGAGCTGGTCCACGCCAAGCTCCAGCAGGCGCTGCGAGACGTCGACCACGGCGGCGGCCGAAACCTCGCCCTCGTACGGGCAGCCGAAGGCGGTGCTGACGTATCCACGGATCCACATGCCGCGCTCGCGGGCGGTGGCGGCGACCGGCGCGAAGGCGGCCAGCGATTCGTCGATGCCCATGTTGATGTTGTGGCGCGCGTAGCTCTCGGTGGCGGCCGTGAAGAGGCAGATGGCGTCGACGCCCGCCTCGATCGCGCGCTGCATGCCGCGCTCGTTCGGGACCAGCACCGGGTAGCGCACGCCCGCTCGTCGCTGCAGCCGGGACATCAGCGCGTCGGCGTCGGCCAGCTGGGGTATGGCGCGCGCCGAGACGAACGAGGTCGCCTCGATCTCGCGCAACCCCGCGTCAGCCAGCAGCCCGATGAAGGTCAGCTTCGCGTCGGTCGCCACGACCGTCTCCTCGGCCTGCAACCCGTCGCGTGGCCCGACCTCGTAGATCCGCACGCCGTCGTCGCTCATCGCTCCACCTCGGCCAGCACCTCGCCGCGTTCGACCTGTGTTCCCTCGCGCGCCAGCAGCCGCGTCACACGGCCCTCGAGCGGCGACACCACCGCATGTTCCATCTTCATTGCCTCGATGACGATCACCGGCTGCCGCTCACTGACCGATGCGCCTTCGGCGACGCGCACGCTGATGACCCGACCGGGCATCGGCGCGGTCAGCGTGGCATGGCCCTCTCCCGAGCCCGATGCATGCCGCACCGCCGCCTCCACGTCCGGCGGCGGCGCGACCGAGAACTCGACCGACTGGCCCTCGATGTCGACGAACGCCTCGCCTCGCTCCTCGTCCATCGCGAACGGGCCGCCGGCGGTCCACCCGCCCGACGGCAGTTCGATCGTCTCCTGCCGGTCACCATGCTCGAGGCGCAGCTGCGGCGCGGCGTTCAGCCGCCAGCCGCCGCCCCACGCGCCGCCTGGCAACGCCGGCGACAGGGCCATGGCCGCCGATCGCCACGTCCCGTCGTCCAGCTCCGGGGCGCCGGGGAGCGGGAGCGAGGCCAGCGTATCGGTCCGCATCTCGCCGTCACGCATGACCGGCTGGGCCAGCAGCCAGCGCAGGAAGCGCAGGTTGGTTCGGACGCCGAGGATCACGGTCTCCTCCAGCGCGCCGGCCAGCCGATCGAGCGCCTCGGCACGGCTGGGCGCGTGCGCGATGATCTTGGCCAGCAGCGGATCGAATCGGTCGCCGATGCGGTCGCCCTTGGCGATCCCGGTGTCGATGCGGACGTCGTCGGGCCAGCGCAGCTCGACGATCCGCCCTGTGGCGGGCAGGAAGCCGTGCTCCGGATCTTCGGCGTAGACGCGCGCCTCCACGGCGTGGCCGGTCAGCTGTTGGTACGCCGCGGGGCTGTCGAGCGTTCCGCCCTCGGCGATCTGCAGCTGGTCCGCGACCAGGTCGCGGCCGGTGACCGCCTCGGTGACCGGATGCTCGACCTGGAGCCGCGTGTTCATCTCCAGGAAGTAGAAGCTGCCGTCGTCGGCGAGGAGGAACTCCACCGTCCCGGCATTGACGTAGCCGACACTCCCCGCGACGGTCACCGCGGCCCGACCCATCCGCTCGCGCAGCTCCGGCGTCACGGCGGGGCCGGGCGACTCCTCGACGATCTTCTGGTGGCGACGCTGCGCGCTGCAGTCGCGCTCGCCGAGATGCACGCCGTTGCCATGCATGTCGAACAGGACCTGGATCTCGACGTGGCGCGGCCCCTCCACGTAACGCTCCAGGATGAGCCGATCATTGGCGAAGGCGCGGGTCGCCTCGCGTCGAGCCGCGGCCAGCTCTTCGCCGAGATCGTCGCCGGCCCGCACGATCCTCATCCCCTTGCCCCCGCCGCCGGCGCTGGGCTTGATGAGCAACGGGAGGCCGATGCGCTCCGCCTCGCGGCGCAATGTCTCGTCGTCCTGCGCCTCGCCGTCGTAGCCGGGCACCACCGGCACGCCGCGCTCGGCGACGCGCCGGCGCGCCGCCGCCTTGTCCCCCATGGCCGCGATCGCGCCGGCCGGCGGCCCGACCCAGATGAGCCCTGCCGCGGTGACGGCCGCGGCAAAGGCGGCATTCTCGGACAGGAAGCCGTAGCCGGGATGGATGGCGTCGGCGCCGGCTGCCAGCGCTGTGTCGATCACGGCATCGCCGTCGAGATAGCTCGAGATGGCGAGCGTCGCGTCCATGGCGGCCGGGGGGCGCTCGCCCGCAAGGTGCACTCCCACCGTCCGGATCCCCAGGCGCCGCGCGGTGCGCGCGACGCGCACCGCGATCTCGCCGCGGTTGGCAATCAGGAGCGTCCGGATCCGGCGTGACTCCTGCCCGGGCGGCGCATCCTGCGGCGCAACGGCAGCAAGCGACGCACGCGACACGCGAAGCCGGCCTCCCACGCGTTGCGCCTGCAGTCGACCGGTGCTGATCCAGCGTTGCACGGTCCGACCGGTGACGCCGAGCTCCTCGGCCACCTCACGCGGCGAGAGAGTGTCGCTCATGTCGCGAATGTCGCAGGTGAAGCGCTCCGCGTCAACGCGACGGGCGCCAGGACGGGTCGCGCTTCTCGAGAAAGGCGCTCAGGCCCTCCTGGCCCTCGGCGCCGTTGCGCTGCGCGGCGATCCGCTCGACCGTCAGCCCCTGTGCCTCCCGAGCATCCAGCCCGCGCTGGTCACGGATGACGGCCTTTGCCGCGCGGACAGCCGTCGGACCGCCGGCCAGCAGATCGCCAACCACCGCGTCCAGCCGAGCATCGAGCGCAGCCTCGTCGGGCAGCACCTCGTGCACCAGCCCGATCTGGCGCGCGCGCTCGGCGCCGAATCGCTCGCCGGTGAGGAACAGCGCGCGCGCCGCCGACTCGCCGATCTTGGGCAGTACGAACGGCGAGATCACGGCCGGCATGATGCCCAGGCGGGTCTCGGTGAAGCCAAAGCGGCAGTCGGCCGTGGCCAGCACGATGTCCGACACCGCGCAGAGTCCCATGCCGCCGCCGAGCGCGGCGCCCTGCACGCGCGCGACGACCGGGGCCGGGCAGGCGTCGATCGTGCCCAGCATGTCGGCCAGCCGCCGGGCGTCGGCCTCGTTCTCGTCGACGGAAAGGTCGAGCGAGGCGCGCATCCACGCAACGTCGGCGCCGGCACAGAACGAAGGCCCACTGCCTGCCACGACCACGGCGCGCAGCCGGTCCGCCGGCTCGGAGGCGAAGGCGGCGAACGCCTCGGTCAACTCGGCGATGAGCTCCGCGTTGAACGCGTTGTGGACCTCGGGCCGATCCAGCCTGACGCGCGCGACCGGTCCGTCGCGCCGAACGGACAGCACGGCGCTCACGCCGCGAAGAACGGCTGCACCAGGGCTCGCACCGACGACAGGAGCGGCTCCTCGAGCCACACCACGTCGGTGCCCTCGGGCACGTCGACCGTGACGGCGGCGCCCTCGTCGCCGACGAGTCCGAGCATCAGGCGCGAGCCCATATCGGTTTCGGACAGGACGAGATAGGCCTCGGTCACGCCGGAGCCGCGCAGCGTATCGGTCAGGGAGGACTCGAGCGGAAGGCTGTCCGGACCAGGCAGCCGCAGGCGAAGCGATGAGCGGGTGGTCGGCTGCAGGAGGGGTTCGTCGCTGCCCGGAACGCGCCCTGCGGCAAGGGCGGCGAGCTCGTCTGGTTCGAAGCGGTAGGGGATCGGTCCGGCCGGATCCATGATCGCCGGCAGGCCGGAGGCCGCCAGGTTGCCGAAGACGATTCGGCCGGGCAGTGGCAGGTTGCCGGTGCCCGACGGTGCCCAGGCGGAGAGTGAGGCGAACGAGGCGAACAGGACGCTCGTCGGCTGCCCGTCCGGATCGCGAGCCAGCATGACGCTGATCTCGACCTCGGCATCGTCATTGACCGCGGAGGCGAGCGCGCGTTTGGCGTCCTCGCCGTGATCGGGCGGAACCGGCAGCAGCAGGGTCGACTGCATCAGGGCCCGATAGAACTCGTGCAGCGCGCCGCTGTCGGTACCCTCGGCGTCGCGCGCGGCGATCATCGTTTCGAACAGCGTGGCGGCACTCAGCTCGAGCGACCCGGTCGGCGTGCCGCGATCGTGCGAGCCCGGCGCGGGTGCCGACTGCGGCACGGCATCGCTGGAACGGGAGGTCACCCTCGCAGCCTACCCGATGCGACCCGGTGCTAGCATCCGGCCGTGATCCACGGCATCGACCACCTCGCGATCGCCGTCCCCGATCCGGATGCCGCCGCGACCGAGCTCGAGCGCGTGCTCGGCGTGGCTGCCACCGGCGGCGGCCGGCACGAGGGCTTCGGGACGGTCAACCGCCTTGCCTGGCTGGCCGATGGTTCCTACCTCGAGCTCATCGGCGTCGAGGACGACGCTGCGGCTGGTCGTTGGCCGATGGGCGAGGCCGCGGTCGCCGCCCTGGCACGCGGCGGCGGGCTGGCGGCCTACGCGCTCGACGCGCGCCCGCTCGAACCCGACGTCCGCACGTTGCAGGGCTATGGCAGCGACATCGGTGACCCGGTTGCCGGCTCACGCCGTCGCCCTGACGGCGACGTGGTCCGCTGGTGGACGGCATTGCCGCCGCGGATCGGCCCGAATGGAGTGCCGTTCCTGATCGAGCACGTTCGCGCCGGCGCGGAGTGGGGCGCGGAGGCGCTGTCCGAGCGTGCCGGCTACCGGCATCCGATCGGCTCGCCGGCGCGGTTGGTGCGCCTCGATCTCGCCGTGGCCGACCCGGCGGCGAGTGCCGCCGAACACGCCAAGCAGCTCGGCATGTCCTTCCAGAAGGTGGGCGATGCCTACAGCTGGAGCTCGGGTGGGCATGTCGTCCGCCTCCTGCCCGAGATGGGTGCAGAGGCCCCGGTGGTCGTGTCCCTGGCGGCCGATGCCGCTGCCCGCAGCGCCGAGCTGTTCGGCGTGCGCTTCGCGATCGACCAGGCGGTGCCTTCGCCTCCGTAGGCAGCCATGCAGCCGCCGAATTTCGTCGAGCGCCGCATCGTCAGCGTTCTGTTCGCCGACCTGGTCGGCTTCACGCCGCTCTCCGAAGGGCTCGACCCGGAGGACGTGGCGACCATCCAGGATGCTTATTTCGCGGCAGTCCGCGACGTGATGCGGCGCCACGGCGGGCAGCTCGAGAAGTTCATCGGTGACGCAGCCATGGCGGTCTTCGGGCTGCCCCGTGGCCGCGACGACGATCCGGAGCGCGCCGTCGCGGCTGGGCTGTCGCTGATCGCGGCCGTCGAGGCGCTGGGCGCGCAGCTCGGCCTCGAGCCCGGCCGCCTCCAGGTCCGAGTCGGGATCAACACCGGCGAGGTGGTGGCCGCCGAATCCGGCCCGGATGTCGGCCGCGTGACGGGCGACACGGTCAACGTCGCCGCGCGACTGCAGGCCGCCGCCGAGCCGTCGCAGGTGCTGGTCGGCGAGCTCACGGCCTTCGCGCTGGCTGCATCGGCCGAGCTGCAGCCGGTCGAAGCTGTGGCGCTCAAGGGGAAGTCCGAGCCGGTTCGCGCCGCGGTGGCGGTCCGCCTGCTGCCACGTCCCGAGCGCAGCCGGGCGATGGGTGCGCTGCGTGCTCCGCTCATCGGCCGCGATGCCGAGCTGGAACGCATCCGCGGCAGCCTTGCCGCCGCTCGCGCCGGCGTGCGCTGGCTGATCGTCGCGCCTCCGGGCGTCGGCAAGAGCCGGCTGCTGGCCGCGATCGCGGAATCGCTCGACGCTGGCGGCGTGAAGGTTCGTCGCGCCTCCGTCAGGCCCGACGGCGCATCGGCCTTTGAGCCGGTGGCCCAGCTGCTGCTCGACGCGCTCGCCCTGTCCGGGGCTGCGACCGACGCTGAGCTGCGCGCCGCCCTGCACACCGCCCTCGAGGCCGCCGCGATCCGCGAGGCACGGCGCGCCGTCCTGGTCGACGCGGCGCTCGCCCTCGTGCGTCCCTCGGCCGCCGCCGCCCCACCCACGGATCGCGACGAGCGCTTCGCGGCCTGGCTCGAGGTCCTCGGCGGCCTGGAGGCGCCACACGCACGCTCGGCCTGGATGATCGAGGACGTCCACTGGGCCGAGCCGGACCTGCTCGCCTTCCTCGACGCGGCGCTCGACGCCGGCCGGCCCATGGTGGTTACGACCAGACCGGCGCTGCTCGAGCGCGCCGGGCCATGGTGCGAGCCGCGCGGTGAGCCTTGCGTCGAGCGGCTCGAGCTGGCTCCGCTGGCCGCGCTTGACGCCCGCGACCTGGTCACCCACCTGGTCGGCGAGGCGCTGCCGGCGCCGCTGGTGGACCGCATCGTCGAGCGCTCGGACGGCACCCCGCTGTTCATCGAGGAGCTGCTGCGGTCGTGGATCAGCGTCGGCGTGCTGGCCGCCGATGACCGTGGCTGGCGCCTCACAACCTCTCCGGCCGATGCGCCGCTGCCCTCGACGGTGCAGGCCATCTACGCCGCCCAGCTCGACGACCTGCCCGCGAATGCCCGCCGCCTGGCGCGACGTGCCTCGGTCGCCGGACGGCGCTTCGTCGAGCAGTCGCTCGCCGCCCTCGAGGCCGACGATGCGGCAGCCCTCGATGAGCTGCGCACCCGCGCCCTGCTGGTCGGGCCGCGTCCCGCGCTCCTGGGTGACGGCTACGCGTATCGCCATGCGCTGCTGCGCGACGCCGGCTATGCGAGCCTCGCTCGCCTGGAGCGCGCCGACCTCCACGTCCGGCTGGCGCATTGGCTCGAGGAGGCGGCCGGGGAGCGGGTGGCGCTGATCGCGGCCGAGATCGCGCACCATCTCGACGATGCACTCGCGGCGCTCCCGGCGCTGACGCCTCGCCTCCCGGGCGGCCTGGCCCGTCCGGACCTCGTCGTGCTCGCCGCGTCCTGGCTCGAGCGGGCGGCCGAGCAGGCACTCGCCACAGCCGCGCCGCTGACCGCGGCCGCGCAGCTGCGACGCGCACTCGAACTGGCGGCCGAGGACGAGCCGCTGGTCACCGCGCGCCGGCTGCATCGGCTGGGCGACGCGACCGCCTTCAGCGGCGACATGGACGAGGCGCTGGCTGCCTACCGTGCCGCAGCGGCCGCCTTTGCCGAGCGGCTCGAGGCCGGTGGCGAAACGCGTGCCGCGGCGCGTGACGGGTTCGCTCGCAGCGTCAGCGCGCTGGGCGAGGTGCTGATCGAGCAGCTCCAGTTCGTGCCCGCCGAGCAGGCGGCGGAGGAGGCGCTGGCGCGCATCGGCGAGGCCGACGATCTGGCCACAGCCCGCCTGCTCTATACGCGGGCCTGGGCGCGCATCGCGTACCAGGGCAGCACGGATGTGGTCGACGAGCTGGAGCGCGTCATCCGCATCGCCGAGCGGGCGGGCGAGACCGGCCTGCAGCTCGACGCCGAGTTCCAGCGCGACGGCGTGCTGATCGAGCTCGGCCGCATCGGTCGCGACGAGCTGGTGGACGGCAGCCTGCGCCTGGTCGAGCTGGCGCTGCAGGCCGGCAATCCACGCCGCGCGGGAGCGGCGCTGCGCTCGGCGGCGATGCTCAGCGTCGAGACCGACCCGGCGAACGTCGGTCCGCTGCTCGACCGCGCCGAGGACCTTGCCACCGCGCACGGCGTCCGCGAGGACGAGGCGTGGGTCGCCTACGACCGCGCCGAGGCGACGCTCGTGACCGGCGACTGGATCCTCGCCTGGGCGGCCGGTGAGCGCGCCGTCGCCATCGGCGAGGCGAACGCCTACCACCGGCCGGTGGTCCGCACCTGGACGGTGCTGACCCCCATCGCCCTGGCCCAGGGCCGGACCGATGCGCTGGCGCGGGCCAAGGCCTGGCTCGACCCCAAGCGTGGCACCTTCCCTGACTCGCCCTTCGGACGCTTCATGCACGCCGCCATGGACCTGCGCTTCGTGGCGGCCGGCCTGCTTCCGGCGTTCGAGCCTGGCCCGGACCTGCTCGACATCTGGACCGAGGCTCCGGGCATGGCCTCGTTCTTCGCGGCGATGGAGACGGTGCTGGATGCCTGGCTGCACGACGGACGGCTCGACCTGGTGGACGCGGCCGTCGAGCGCATGGACTCCTGGAACGGCAGCCCCGGCTGGATGACGCCGTACCGCACCGGCAGTGAGTCGCTGGTGCGTGGCCGGCTGGCGCTGGTTCGCGGCGACGCCCCGGCGGCCGCGGACCTGGCGCGCGCGTCACTGGCCGCCTTCGATGCGCTGCCGGCACCGTGGGGCGCGGCCAAGGCGATCCGCCTCATGGCTCGAGCCGGCGCGGCGACCACCGACAACCTCGATCGCGTGGCCAGGCTCGAAGCGGACCTGCAGATCGCCCCGGCTACATCCTGAAGACGCCGAACCTCGTCTCCGGAATCGGTGCGTTGAGGGCCGCGCTGATTCCCATGGCCAGCACGCGCCGCGTGTCGAGCGGATCGATGACGCCGTCATCCCACAGCCGCGCCGTCGAGTAGTAGGGCGATCCCTGGCGCTCGTACTCGTCGAGGATGGGCGCCTCGAAGGCGTCACGTTCCGTATCGGTCTCGAATCCGCGGACGGTCGACAGCACGCGAGCCGCCTGGGCGCCGCCCATGACCGAGATGCGGGCGTTGGGCCACATCCACAGCTGCCGCGGCGAATAGGCGCGCCCCGCCATGCCGTAGTTCCCGGCGCCGAACGAGCCACCGATGATGACGGTGAACTTGGGTACCGACGTCGTCGCCACCGCGGTCACCAGCTTGGCGCCGTCCTTGGCGATGCCACCCGCCTCGTATTCACGGCCGACCATGAAGCCGGTGATGTTCTGCAGGAAGACCAGCGGAATGCGCCGCTGCGAGGCGAGCTCCACGAAGTGCGCGCCCTTCAGCGACGAGGAGCTGAACAGGATGCCGTTGTTGGCCAGGATGCCGACCGGGTAGCCCTCGATGTGCGCGAAGCCACACACCAGCGTCTCGCCGTAGCGTGCCTTGAACTCGTGGAACGCGCTGCCGTCGACCAGGCGCGCGATCACCTCGCGCACGTCGTACGACTGGCGCGCGTCGGCGGGAATGACGCCGTACAGCGAATCGGGCGACACCGCCGGCGGGCAGGGCGTCCGCATCGGCCACGGAGGCTCGGGCCTGGGCCAGGCCAGGTTGGCGACGATCGAGCGACCGATGGCCAGGGCGTGCTCGTCGTCGAGGGCATAGTGGTCGGCGACGCCCGACTGCACGGTGTGGACCTCCGCGCCGCCCAGCTCCTCGGCGCTGACCTCCTCGCCGGTCGCCGCCTTCACCAGCGGCGGCCCGCCCAGGAAGATGGTGCCGGTGCCGCGCACGATGACCGTCTCGTCGCTCATGGCCGGCACGTACGCGCCGCCCGCGGTGCACGAACCCATCACCAGTGCGATCTGCGGGATGCCGGCCGCCGACAGCTGCGCCTGGTTGTAGAAGATGCGGCCGAAGTCGTCGACGTCGGGAAAGACCTCGTCCTGCATCGGTAGGAAGGCGCCGCCGGAGTCGACCAGGTAGAGGCACGGCAGGCGGTTCTCGAGCGCGATCTGCTGCGCGCGCAAATGCTTCTTGACGGTCGTCGGGTAATAGGTGCCGCCCTTGACCGTGGCGTCGTTGGCCACGATCACGCATTCGACGCCTTCGACCAGACCGATGCCGGTCACCATCCCGGCGCCGGGCGCGTCGCCGTCATACAGCCCATCGGCCGCCAGTGCGGAGAGCTCCAGGAAGGCGCTGCCCGGATCCACCAGGCGGTCCACCCGCTCGCGGACGGGAAGTTTGCCGCGGCCGCGATGGCGCTCGATGGAGCGCTCGTCGCCTCCCGCTCCGCCGGCTGCCAGGCGCTGGCTGCGCTCTCGCAGGTCGTCGACCAGCGAGCGCATGGCTTCGGCGTTGGCGCGCGCGTCGGCGGACCCGGGATCGATCGACGAACGGAGCACGGTCATCGCTCCGGATTATGGGCCTGAGGCGTCCGGAGGGCTGGCATCGAACCTGCCCCACCGACCCCGATCGGCCCGGCTTCGGACCGATACAGCAGGAGAACCAAGATGAACGAGGACTTCGAGCGCGATCGGCCTGACAGGACCGATACGCCGGGCTACGCCGCGAGCCCTGCCTACGACGCGCCGCGCGTGGTGGTCGGCAGCTTCGCCGACCAAGATGCAGCCGAGGCGGCCATCGACCAGCTGCGCGACGCCGGGTATGACCGCGAGCAGATCGGATTCGCCCGCCGCGACGAGCAGGGCGACCGGCTGCTGGTCGAGGAGCATGGCAACGCCGCCGGCCCCGGCGCGCTGGGCGGCGTGGTGACCGGTGCCGCAGCCGGTGGCACGCTGGCCTGGTTGGGGCTGACGGCCATTCCGGCGATCGGCCCGTTCCTGGCCGCCGGCGCGATCGGGACAACGCTGATCGGCGCGGGCGCGGGAGCGCTGGGTGGTGGCGTGCTGGGCGGTCTGCTCGGTCTCGGGATCCCTCGCCACAAGGCCGAGTACCACGAGGAACAGCTGCGCCAGGGCCGCTCCCTGATCACCGTCCGCACCTCCGAGCCGGAGGTCGCCGGGCGGCTGTTGTCGAATGCCGGCGCGATCGAGGTCGACCTCGGCGAGGAGGACGCCCAGGGCGTGCAGCCCGACGAAGCGGAGGCGATGCGCGAGGAGGTGCTCGCCGCGGACCGCGAGCGGTCCTAGGGCGGGGGCGTTGGCGGGATGTGGCCCGTCGTCAGGCGAGCGTGACCAGCGACATGAGGCTGGTGATGTGTGCCGTGTTCACGATCACGACCGACACAACGTGCTCGAACGGCGGCTCGCCCTCATGCAGGATGTAGGCGTCGGTCAGCGGCAGGAAGCGCGGGCCGCGTGTCAGGAGATGCGCACCGACCTCGGTGCCGGGGTGCAGGTGCAGGTTACCGGTGACGCGGAACGGGCCGGCGCTGAGCGCGACGCGGCGCAGCCGTTTGTGGAGCCGAAGCTGTCGGCTGGACCGCCACTCTGGGGGCATGGCCAGGATCATGGACTCGGTCAGGAGTGACTGCCATTCGGCATCCGCATCAGCATCGGCCGGCGGGGGCGTCGCGCCGGCAGGCTCCGCGCCCATCGGTCCGGGGCGCGGCTGCCACAGGCGCAGCTCGTCCTGCTCGTTGAGCAGGTCGGTGACGCGGCGCCCGTTGGCCTCGATCCACCCCACCACCCGGGCATCCGCAGTGTAGAGCTCGATGGGCGCCAGCTCCGGGGACAGGGCAACGGCGGCGGATCCCACCGTCGCGCCGGCGGCAGTTCCGCGGCGCCAGTTCCAGAAAGTCAACCGTCCCTCCTTGGGGAACCACCACGGGCACTCCGCGGCTCGTGCTGCGCACCGTACCCGCCCCGAGAGTCATCCCCAACCGAACGAGAGAACCAGACGAGAGTACTAGCGCGGTGCCATGCTGCACCGAATCTTGCCTGCAGGGGGTAACGCGAGGCCTGGAAATGCGTTACAACCTCACGACATGACCCGAACCGCCCGTCCCATCCTCGCCGTCCTCGCTCTCCTGCTGCTCGTGGCAGGCACCGCGTTTGCCGTGCGCAACCCGGCAGGCTTCGACCACCGCTCACCCGTGGCCGCTTCGCACGCACCGAAATCGTCCGATGCAGCCGACGTCGACGGGCCTGAGTCTGAGGATGAGCCCGAGGACCAGACGGACGGCGGCACACCCAGCGCGGAGCTGCTGGCCAAGCTGCACGATCGCCTGGCGACGGCAGGCCTGGACACCGACGACGCGACCCTCACCGCGCTGATCGAGGCGAACGGCGTCGGTGGCGCGGTCCGGCTGCTGGCCTGGGCCGATGCGAGCGGCCGGTCGGTCGCCGACCTGCAGCAGATGCATGCCGACGGGACGGGCTGGGGCCAGATCGCCCACGACCTTGACGCCGATGGCTCACTGGGGCTGTCGCCGGGGATCGGCTGGATCATGAGTGGCGGGCACGGCAACAGCGCGGAGGCGCACGCCGGGGGACGCGGTCGCGATACCGCCCCCGGCCAGAACCGCGACTAGCTGAACCGGCGGCCCGGCTTGTAGCCCGGGGCTCGGCGCGGCATACTCCGACCAAATCGGTCGGGATTCGACCGCACCACATCCGCCCGCGCGGCAACAGCCCGCGCGCCCGTCGTCCCTGGACTCGAAGGAGTCTCGATTCACCCCATGTCCGCTGTCTCCACCGCTACCACCGGTTCGCTGCCCGCCGCGCTCGTCGGCGTCGAGTGGGCGCGCGAGCACCTCGACGACCCGGCGGTTCGCTTCCTCGAGGTGGACGTCGACACCCGCGCCTACGACACAGGCCACCTGCCGGGCGCAGTCGCCGTCAACTGGCGCACCCAGCTCACCGATTCGGTGCGCCGCGACCTCGTGCCGCGCTCCGAGCTCGAGGAGCTGCTCCGCTCCGGCGGCATTCATGACGACACCCTCATCGTGCTGTACGGCGACAACCACAACTGGTTCGCGGCCTGGGCCTACTGGCAGCTGCGCTACCACGGCATCGACAACGTTCGCCTGCTGAATGGCGGGCGAGCCAAGATCGAGGCCGCCGGCCTCCCCCTGGTGACCGATACGCCCGCTCACGGCGAAGGCACCATCTCGATCGGTGAGGCGACCCGCGAGGAGCTGCGCGCCTACCGGGACGAGGTGCTGGCCGGCATCGGTCAGGCACAGCGCGGACTGGTCGACGTGCGGTCGCCGGCGGAGTACCGCGGCGAGCTGGCCGCGCCGGAAGGGCTGCCCCAGGAGGCCGCGCAGCGGAAGGGCCACATCCCGAGTGCCGTCAACGTGCCGTGGTCGACGGCGGTCGCCGAGGACGGCACCTTCAAGCCGCTCGACGAGCTGCGGTCGCTCTACGCCGATCGGGGGATCACCGCCGACAAGGAGATCGTCGCCTACTGCCGCATCGGTGAGCGTTCGAGCCACACCTGGTTCGTGCTGTCGCAGCTGCTCGGCTATCCGAACGTGCGCAACTACGACGGATCGTGGACCGAGTACGGCTCGCTGGTCGGCGTTCCGATCGAGACCGGCGACGGCTCGCAGAATTGACCGATACGGCCGCCTCCACCCTGGTCGGGCCGGCTCCGGAGGGGATGCCGGATCCCGACCTGGCGCCGCCACAGGTGGCGCGCGCCGGCGACCCGTTCGCTCAGCTCCGGATGGTCCACTTCCTGTCGCGGCTGCATCGAAACAGCACGCACCAGCTGCGGGACGTGGTGGTGGCGCTGAACGCGGCCTTCCTCGACTGGGCCTTCAACGAGAAGGTGCTCCTCGCCGAGCTGGTGCAGCTGCAGGCCAACTGGGCGATCAGCTACCACGGCGAGGACCGCATCATCCTCGACCGCAACGAGCGGGGCCACACGCTGCTCATCGTCGACTCCTCGAAGATGAGCGCGTTCTTCGTCTCGGAGGCGCGCCGGCTGCTGGCTGCCTGTGATGACGAGCTGCGCTCGTTCGCGCTCAATGAGGGCCACGCCGGGCCCGACTGGTAAATGAATCCTCCGCGGCGGCGCGTCGGTCATGACCCACCGTTCTACGTTTGACCGATTCCGGCGTAGAGCGGCTGTCGCTATGAACCGAGAGTTATGCGAGCGACGGTTCTGCGCCGACAATCGTCGAACATAGAACCCTCAGTCATTTTCGGCGCGGCGCCGCGGCCAGGCGACGGCCATCAGCCCGAGGACTAGACGCGGTCCGCGTCTCCTGCCGACTCGCTGGCCACCGCCACGGGGCGCTCGGGCACGACGTCGTCGCCGGTGACCGGCAGTGGAACGCGCCGCGGTCGCGGGCGGAAGGGGGAGGTCTCGGCGACCACCGGTCCATCGGTCTCGGACAGGCGTCCGCCGCGGTAGGCCTCCCAGACCGCCATCACGTTGTCGCGGTGCGGGCGGATGCGGCAGTGCTCGTCGCGGTTGCCCATCTCATCGCAATAGCCGAGCGCCACGCATTTCGGCGCCAGGAACGAGCCGAAGAACGGCGACACGCGGAAGATTTCGTGCCGGATCTGCTTGAACAACTGCCGGATCTCCCACTGCGCCATGGTGCACAGCCGCAGCCCGGACATATGGATCAGCTGCCGCAGGTTGACGGTCATGATCAGGTTGGTCTGCATGGCATTCGGGAAGATGAAGCGGGCGTCCTCGGCCGGTACCTCGGCCTGCAGCAGCTGCCCGTACAGCTCCAGGTTGTCATCGATCGCCTGCTGGAAGCGGCCGGCCAGGTCGTCGGGCAGCTCGCCCTTGGTGATCGACTCGGGGACGGTGTAGTTGTCCCGCTTCTTGAACGACACGTAGCGCTGCGACTGCTGGTCGAAGGCGGTCCCCGCCCGATGCCGAACCAGCTGATGGGACAGGGTCCGGGTCACGCCCGAGATGGCGAAGGTGAAGTTGACGTGCTCGATGGTGGAGCCATGGCCCGATTCCATCACCTTGCGCACCAGGTTCTGCTGTTTTTCATCGGCGACCTGGCGCGACACCGCCTTGTCCCAGATCTGCTCGGGTACCTGCTCGCTGTAGCAGGTGCGGCAGGCGGTGTAGATGATCGGCAGGTAGTACTCCTCCACGATCTCCTTGGTCGGGAAGATCAGGCGAGCCGAGAGGTCGGTGGAAGCTGCCGGCATGTCGGCTGGAGTGTACCGCGCAGCCGCCCGTCACAGAGCGGCGTTATCCACAACATGTGGTGCTTTGGCCTGCCCGATGTGGATATGTTGTGTATTTCCCGCTTCTCAGGCAGACAGCTCGCGCGCCATCTCGGCGAAGACGGCGGTATGCCGCGCGACATCGGTCTCGGTCGTCGCCGGCGACATGAGCGCCATGTTGTGGAAGGGGGTCAGCAGGATCCCTCGGTTCAGCGCGTAGAGGTGCGTGAGCTGCT
>JAICUY010000095.1 GCA_025935615.1 Steroidobacteraceae bacterium | reverse complement strand
TCGGTGGCGTAGTGGAACATCTCGGCGGCCGGGACCTGCGCGCGCAGGTGCTGCATCCCGTCGCTGGAATCCATCCCCAGCACGTGGCCGCGCTTCCCGGTGATCTGGCCCATCACGTCGCCCATGTACTCGTCGGGGACGATCACCTCGACGTCGAGGATGGGCTCGAGCAGCGTCGGATCGGCCTCACTGAATGCGCGTTTGAGGGCCTGCGAGGCGGCAACCTTGAACGCCATCTCCGAGCTGTCGACGGTGTGATACGAGCCGTCGACCAGGGTCGCGCGCAGATTGACGACCGGAAAGCCGGCGAGCACGCCCTCGGACATCGCCTCGCGCAGTCCCTTCTCGACGGCCGGGATGTACTGCTTGGGCACCACGCCGCCCACGATCCGGTCGCCGAACTCGAAGTCGCCCTCGCCGGGCTCGAACTCGATCACCACGTGCCCGTATTGCCCATGGCCGCCGGTCTGGCGCTTGAACTTGTTGTCGATCTTCGCCGACTTGCGGATGGTCTCCCGATACGGCACGCGCGGCGTGCCGGTCTTGACCGATGCGCCGAACTTGCGCTTGAGCCGCTCGGTCAGGACATCGACCTGGCTGTCGCCGATGGCGGTCAGGATCGTCTCGCCGGTTCCCTCCTCGCGATGGACGCGGACCGACGGCTCCTCCTCGAGCATCCGCTGCAGCGCCTGGCCGAGCTTGTCGAGGTCGGCCTTCGACTCCGGCTCGATGCTGACCTGCAGGGTTGGCTCGGGAAAGGTGAGCGCCGGCAGCGTGACGCCGTGCTGGCGATCGGCGGTGAGCGTGTCACCGACCTGGGTCGAGGTCAGCTTCGCGACGGCCACGATGTCGCCCGGTCCCGCCTGCGGCAGGTTCTCCTGCTCCTTCCCCTGCAACGCCAGCAGATTTCCGATGCGTTCCTCCTCCTTGCGCGTGGCGTTGTACAGGTGCGCCTGCGAATGGATCGTGCCGGCCACGACGCGGAAGTAGGTGAGCCGGCCGACGAAGGGATCGGCGGCTGTCTTGAAGACCTGCGCGACGAACGGCGCGCCCGGGTCCGGCTGGAGGTCGCTGCCATCGACGGTGGTACGGCCGCCCACTTCGGCCGGGGACGGCACGTGCTTGGCGATCATGCTGATCAGTTCGCGCACGCCGATGTTCTTGAGAGCGCTGCCCACGAAGACCGGCACCACGCTACCCTCGCGGGTGCCCTTGTGCAGCGCCGAGGTGATCTCCTCGTCGCTGAACGGCTCGCCGTCGAGGTACTTCATCATCAGCTCGTCGCTGGCCTCGGCCGCCGCCTCGACCAGCGCGTCCCGCCGGGAGTGCTCGATGCCCTCCAGCTCGGCCGGGATCGGCACTTCCTGAGGCTTGCCGCTGTCGTAGATGGTGGCGTGTTCCTCGATGACGTCGACATAGCCCTTGAACGAATCGGCCGAACCGATGGGCAGGTAGACCGGCGCGATCTTGGGCCCGAACGTGGCCTTCAGCTGCTCCAACGTGCCGTCGAAGTTGGCGTTCTCGCGGTCCATCTTGTTGACGAACACCATCCGCGGAAGCCGGCGCTCGTCGGCCAGCTTCCACACGGCGCGCGTGCCGACCTCCACGCCGGCGCTGGCGTCGATGACCACGATCGCGGCATCGACCGCGGCGAGCGCCTCGACCACGTCGGCCTGGAAATCGGCATATCCTGGCGTGTCGACGATGGTGATCCGCACGTCGTCGCTGTCCAGGGACCCGATGGCGAGGCTGATGCTCTGGCGGTGCTTCTGCTCATCTGGGTCGTAGTCGAGCGTCGAGGTTCCCTGGTCGACGCTTCCCAGCCGCTGGATGGCACCGGCATCGAAGAGCATCGCCTCGGCGAGGCTCGTCTTGCCGGCGCCACCGTGGGAGATGAGGGCAACGTTCCGAATCTTGTCGGGCGAGGTCGGCTTCATCGGTGCTCCTTGTCGTCAGGCGGCGAGGCGCCGGCGCCGCAGCCGATCATGCGGCGCGGCGATCGAGGACGTGTTGGTGGTCGCCCATTATGCAGTGCGCGACGCTTGGGGGCTGGTCAGGCGACCGCGAGCCGGCGCATGATCGCGGCACCGATGGCCCAGCACCCGATCGAGCTGATCCTGACACGCGAGCTGGCGAGCTACCTCGCAACGCCGATGTTCCTCGTCGGACCGGAAGGCGAGCTGCTCTTCTACAACGAGCCGGCCGAGGGGCTGCTGGGGTATCGGTTCGACGAAGCGCTGGAGATTCCGCTCAACGAGTGGGCCAGCACCTACCAGCTGTTCGACTCGGCGAGCGGCGAGCGGCTGCCGATTGACGAGTTCCCGGTGGTCGCCGCGCTGCGCGAGCGACGCCCGCACCACACGTCGCTGACCTACCAACGCCCCGACGGGGCCAGGCTGCCGATCGTGGTCACCAGCATTCCGCTGATCGGCCAGGGCGGCGAGCTGCTCGGCGCGGTCGCCATCTTCTGGGAAGACCGGCGAGGGTGAGAGTCGAGCTCTGGGGCACGCGCGGCTCGCTGCCCGCGCCGGGCACCGAAACGACGCGCTACGGTGGCAACACCTCGTCGGTCCTGGTCGTCGGCTCGGAAGGGGAGCACATCCTGCTCGACGCGGGAACCGGCATCCGACCGCTGGGGTTGGCGCTGCCCGAGGACATCGCGCGGCTCGACATCCTGGTGACGCACCTGCACATGGACCACCTCCAGGGCCTGGGTTTCTTCCCGCCGCTCTTCGGCCACCACGTGGAGGTGCACATCTGGGGACCGCCGTCGACGACCATGTCCCTCCATCGGCGGTTGAGCCGCTACCTGTCGCCGCCGCTCTTCCCGGTCCGGCTGCGCGACATGCCGCGCCGCCCCGAGCTCCACGACGCGCGACCCTACTTCCGCGTCGGCAGCATCCGCGTACGCGCCGACCGCATCTGCCATCCGGGTGGCACCGTCGGCTACCGCCTCACCGATCCGAACGGCAGCTGCCTGGCCTACCTGCCCGACCATGAACCGGCGCTCGGCCAGCGCCACTTCCCGGCGGCCCGGGAGTGGACCTCAGGCTTCGATCTCGCGCGCCACGCCGACCTGCTGATCCACGACGCGCAGTACACCGACGAGGAATATCCGGACCACGTCGGCTGGGGACACACCTCGGTGAGCCAGCTGGCGGCGCTCGCCTCCCTGGCCGAGGCTCGCCAGCTCATGCCATTCCACCATGACCCGAGCCACGACGACGAGCAGCTCGACGCGATGACGGCGGTTGTCGCGGAGCGGGCTCCTTCCGTGACTTTGCTCCCCGGACGCGAGGGCTCCCGGCTGGAGCTGGCGCCGGCCTGATCCGTGGAGACGTGCGGCGGCGAAAGCGGAGCGAATCGGGACAAATGCCGCCGAGGCGACGCCTTATGAAACCGACACCTTGGCGACCGGTGACATGTGCCGTGGCTGCGGAGCCTTTGTGCATCTTCACGTCGAGCGTTCCAAGGGTCGCCATCCCACGGGACAGTCCAGAGCGGTCCGCCAATTCCACCTGCGTCAGCTGGAGCCGACGGCGCAGTACCACGAATCGTTCGGCCAGCGCGTTCCACACGCCGCGATGATCCACAGTGGCCCTTACCGGCCCGTTACTGGCCGGTTACCGGGACCCGATGCATGACAAACGTCGGCCTGGCGATGCCTTAGCAACCTGAAGCGCCGACTGAGCCTGACAAACGCGCGTCTCACGCAGCATTCGTCACTCCGAGGTACCGATTCCGGCCGAATCGGCAGATGGCGCAGACCTGACGCACCGGAGGGCGGGCACAAGTCATCCGAATCGGTGTGAGGAGCCCACCTTGCTAGAATCGAGCGTCTACAGCGAACGAACGAGGAACACGAGTGTCAGGCCACAGCAAGTGGTCCCAGATCAAGCGACAGAAGGGCGCCAACGACGCGAAGCGCGGGGCGCTGTTCACCAAGCTGACCCGCGAGATCATCACCGCGGCCCGCCAGGGCGGCGGTGACGTCGACGCCAACTACCGCCTCCGCATGGCGGTTGACAAGGCACGCGCCAACAGCATGCCGGCCGAGAACATCACGCGCGCAATCGAGCGCGCGAGCGGCAGTGGCGGCGACGGTGAGCAGTACGAGGAGATCACCTACGAGGGGATCGGGCCGGCCAGCGTGGCGGTCATCGTCCAGACCATGACCGACAACCGCAACCGGACCGCGTCCGAGGTGCGCAGCATCTTCACCAAGGTCGGCGGCTCACTGGCGCCGGTCGCCTGGCAGTTCGAGCAGAAGGGCGTCATCAGCGTCCCGCTCAACGGCCGTGACCCGGACGAGATCACCCTGGCCGCCATCGACGCCGGAGCGGCCGACGTGAGCGCCCCCGATGCCGGCGCCATCGTGGTCATCACCGAGCCAGCCGACCTGGAGAGCGTGCGCCAGGGGCTCAGCGCCGCCGGCTACGAGGCCGAGTCGGCCGAGCTGTCGATGGAGGCCACGACGAGCATCGAAATCGGCGACGAGAAGAGCGCCAAGCAGGTGCTGCAGTTCGTCGAGCGCCTCGAGGATCTCGACGACGTGCAGAACGTGTACGCCAACTTCGACATCCCGGGCGACCTGATGGAGCAGCTCGAAGCCTCCGTCGTCTGACGCGCCCAGCGCTCGACGCGCGCGGCTACGATGCGCGCGTGATCGCGCTTGGCATCGACCCGGGGACCGCCACGCTCGGCTTCGGCGTGGTCGCGCTCGAGAACGGCAAGCTGCGCCTGGTCGACGCCGGCTGCATCCGCACCACCCCTGGCGAGACCGATGCGCACCGGCTGCGCCTCATCCATCGCAGCCTGTCGACGCTGCTCCGCGAGCATCGGCCCGATCGGGTCGCGATCGAGCGCCTCTACTTCCAGCGCAACGTGCAGACCGCGATGACCGTCGGCCAGGCGCGCGGCATCGCCCTGCTGGCGGCAGCCGAGGCCGGTCTGGAGATCGATGAGCCGACGCCGAACGAGGTGAAGCAGGCGGTCTGCGGCAACGGGGCGGCGGACAAACAGCAGGTGGCCTCCATGGTCGCGCGGCTGCTGCAGGTCGGGCTCGACGGCGTGGCGGACGACGCGACCGATGCGCTGGCTTTGGCCATCGGCTGCTGCTACCGCGCAGCGGCGCGCCCGAGGCTGGCCGCCGGTTGATCGGCTCGCTGCGGGGGACCGTGACCCACATCGGTCTCGACTACGCGCTGGTCGAGACCGGGGGTATCGGATACCGAGTGATCGCGGGACCGTCGCTGCTGGGACGCTTGCGGAAGGGAGAGCAGGCATCGGTCTGGACCCATCACCTCGTGCGCGAGGACCAACAGGCGCTGTTCGGGTTCGCATCGGTCGAGGAGCTGGCGTTCTTCGAGCTGCTGATGACTGTGTCGGGCGTCGGTCCTCGGCTGGCACTGGCGATCACCGCGGCGCATCCGGTGACCAAGCTGCAGCTGGCCATCGTCACCGACGACGTCGAGGTCTTCACCTCCGTCAGCGGCGTGGGGCGCAAGACCGCCCAGCGGGTGATCCTCGAGCTGAAGGAGAAGGTGCACGCAGCGGGGCTGGCGGTCGGCGGGGGAGCGAGCGCCGACTCAGACGTGGTGGCCGCCCTCGAGTCGCTGGGCTACACCGCCTCCGAGGCACG
>JAICUY010000112.1 GCA_025935615.1 Steroidobacteraceae bacterium | reverse complement strand
GGCGGGGCGTCGCTCCGGCCCGTTCGACAGCATCGCCCGGGCGCTGCCCGCCCTGCCCGCCAGCCGCGAGATCCAGGAACGGGCCAGCGCCATGGGCTGGGACTGGCCGGCGATCGAGGGCGTCGAGATCCAGGCCACGCTCGGCGGCCAGCGAAGCGACGCTCCCGAATCGGGCGATCCAGCGGTGGTTGGCGGCGCGCAGCGATTCCTCGGGATCGAGCGTCAGCCAGCGGCCCAGGTTGACCAGCGCGAACAGCACGTCGCCCAGCTCGTGCAGGCGCTCCTCCGGCGTGGACGCCTCGCGCAGCTCGTCGAGCTCCTCGCCGACCTTCTCCCAGACACCCTCGATCGCGGGCCAGTCCCAGCCCATGGCGCTGGCCCGTTCCTGGATCTCGCGGCTGGCGGGCAGGGCCGGCAGCGCCCGAGCGATGCTGTCGAACGGGCCGGAGCGACGCCCCGCCTCGGAGCGCTCGGCGGCCTTGATCGTCTCCCAGTTGGCGAGCACCTGCTCGACGCCCGCCACCTCGACGTCGCCGAAGACGTGCGGATGGCGGCGCACGATCTTGGCGGCGATGGACCGATACACATCGGTCAGGTCGAACTCGCCCTCCTCCGCCGCCAGCTGCGCATGCAGGATGATCTGGAGCAGGAGATCGCCGAGCTCCTCGGCCAGCTCGGCCGGCGTCCCGTTCTCGATGGCATCGACCGTCTCGTACGCCTCCTCGAGCACGAACGGACGCAGGGACCGATGCGTCTGGCGCGCATCCCATGGACACCCGTCCGGCGCCCGCAACCGAGCGCTGATGGCAGCCATGCCGTGCGGCGAGGCAAGGTTGTCGAGCAGAGGAAGTGCCGGGACCAGCCAGTCGCCGGCGCGCAGCGCCGCATCGGTCAGGTTGTCGAGCGCCAGGTCGGAGCCGGTGCCAAGGTCGTGCAGCAGGTGCTGACGCGGGTAGAGCGCGAGGAGCACGTCGTGCGCGGTGCGGCGAGCGTGGCGGCCGGGGAGCGGATCAACTTCGCCTTCGTCGCCCGAGCGAAGGATGAGGAGCGGCAGTCCCGGGTCGAAGGGGACCGATGCCAGCCGGTTGGCGGCGACGACCTGTACCCCGTGCGACGGATCGAGCCCGGCGGCGTCCAGCAGGGCGTTGACGTCACGCCGGGAAGCGGCCACCGTCGCCGGCTTCACCCGGCGCTGGGCGGGGTCGAGCTCGAGGCGGTCGACGCGAAGTCCGGATCGACCCAGATGCCGGCCTGCTGCATCTGGTCGTCGAGCCAGGTGCCGAAGCCCGCTTGCTTGATCTTGTCGAGCCGATCGGACGGCACCTCGCGCGCATCGGAGGTGGCGAGCAGCTTGTAGATGTAGATCGGTCCGCTATCGGTGACCACCGGCTCGCTGATCGGGTTGTCCTTGGTCAGCGCGAAGATCGCCTGTTCGCGGTCGACGGGCAGCTCGTAGTGCGCGACCCACCCGACCACGCCGCCGTTGATGGCGGTCGTCGCATCCTCGCTGGTCTGACGTGCCACCTTCCCGAACGTGTCGGGATCCTTGCGCAGCTGCTCGACCAGGTCGTTCGCCTGCTGCTGGGCGGTGGTGCGCCGGTTGTCGACCCAGATGATGTGGTAGCCGAACTCGGTCTTGACCGGCTTGCTGATGTCGCCTTCCTGCAGTCGCTGCACCGCGTCCTTGAACGCCTGCACGAACTGCGAGGTGCGCGGGTCGTACCAGCCCAGGTCTCCGCCGCTGTCCTTGTTGGCGGTGTCGTCGCTCTGCTTGGCGATCGCCCACCAGTCGGCACCCGGCTTCACCACCTCGCGGTGGATCTTCTTGGCCTTGCGCAGCGCGGCGGCCCACTGCGCATCGGTCGCCTTCGACTGGTCCTGGGCGCCGGGCAGGGGCTGGATGAGGATGTGGCGCAGGTGCAGCTTGGGAATGGGGATGGTGCCTGCCGCGTCGCCGTTGATCATGATCTGCGACACCTTGCGCTGCGGCTGGGTGGACTGCACCACCTTCTGCTCGAAGTAGTCGCGGAACTTCTGTGCCAGCAGCTCGTCGCGGATGAAGCCGCGGTACTCCTGGTCGTCGACGCCGGCGGTGGACAGCGCAGCGCGCAGCGCCTCGTCGTCGCGCGGCTCGCGACGCTCCTCGAGGCGGACGACGTCATAGCCCGCATCGGTCTTGACCGGACCGACCACGTCGCCATCCTTGGCGGCCTTGGCGGCGTCGAACTGGTCGGCGTAGGTCGAGTCGCCCTCCTGGACCCAGCCGATGAGCCCGCCGCTGTCCTTGGTCGCGGTGTCGCTGCTCTTCTCCTTGGCAAGCGATGCGAAGTCGCCGCCGTCCCTGAGCTGGGTGATGAGCTGCTTCGCCTGCTGCTCTGCGGCTGCGAACTGCTCGTCGGTCGGCGTGGCGTTCTCCTTTGCGTCGGCCGGCAGCGCGCTGATGCTGATGACCGACAGCTTCAGGCTCAGCGGCAGCTCGCGTTGCTCCGCGATCTTGTCGTCGATCTCCTGGTCGCTGACGGTGATGCCCAGCTCGGCCGCCTTCTGGCGCATGTAGGCGCCGTCGACGATCGACTGCGAGGCGTCGTTGCTGACGGTGCTGAACTTGCCCTGCAGCTGCTGGAGCTGCTGCTGGATGGCCTGGTCGCGCGACCCGCCCAGCTGCGACTGGAGGTCGGCGGCGCGGGCGCTGAGCGTCGAGGCCAGCACCGCGCTGCGGGTGTCGAGCTGCTCACGGTCGAGCGGGGTGCCGGCCACCACGGCCACTTGGCGCAGGTGCGCGTCGTAGTAGCTGTTCCAGACCGTGGCGGCGAAGATGCCGAGCGCGAGGGCGATGGCGAGCGCGAAGGCGGCGACGATCAGCTGCTGGCTGCGGAGCTCGTCCTGCCAGCGCGGACGGTGTTTACGGTCGAGAACGGGTCGGTTGCGAAAGGACATGCGTGCGTATCGGCTCGTGTGAGAAGGCGGTTTTGCATGCTAGCCGATGCGTGTCCGGGCTGCCATTGCGGCGCTTGGAGCGGAGCGAGGAGAGGAGGAAGTGGCGCGATCGCACGGTCTTCTTCCCGTCTATGGACTGCGAGAGCGTTCGGTATCGGGCTCGGCGCTGCGGTAGACCGAGCTATTCACCGTTAACGGGTGTGAGCGCAGTCGGTATCACGACGAAACGCGCGTGCGCGGCGCGGTCGGGCGGGTACGGAGGGTAAGCGCAGTCGGTATCAGGACGAAACGCGCGTGCGCGGCGCGGTCGGGCGGGTACGGAGGGTGAGCGCAGTCGGTATCAGGACGAGATGCAGCTGCGAACCGCCGTT
>JAICUY010000106.1 GCA_025935615.1 Steroidobacteraceae bacterium | reverse complement strand
TCTCGTACGGCGGCTGGCGCATGGTGAGCTCGAGGCCTCGTGACCCTCAACGAGCGCCGGGTGATGGTCGGCGGCATCGCGATCGCGCGGGTCACCGAGGACCAGGTCCGGCGCTGGATCGCAACGGCCATCCGAGAATTGCCTCGTCCGGGCCGTCGAGTTTCAACCGTGAACCTCGACTTCCTCGTGCTGGCCGGCCGCGATCCCGCATTTCGAGGCGCGCTTGAATCCGCAGACCTCGCCGTCGCGGACGGCCGGCCGCTGCTATGGCTGGCGCGGATGCGCGGGAAACGCCTGCCGGAACGCGTCGCGGGGGCTGATGTCACGCAGTGGCTGGTCGATGGCGGCGTCCCCGGAGCACGGATCTTCTTGCTCGGCACCACGGACGAGGTATGCCGCGCCGTTGTGGCGCGCGCGGCATCCGGCCGAGCTGAGATCGTCGGCTGGAGCACGGCGTCGAGGAAAGCGCTTGACGACCCGAGCCAGGTCAGCGATGTGATTCGCGAGATCAATGCCAGCCGTCCCGATGTCCTGCTCACCGCCCTCGGCGCGCCGCGGCAGGACCTGTGGATGGCGGCGCACGCCGATGAACTCGACGTGTCGGTCATGATCGGCGTCGGCGGATCGCTGGACCTGCTGGCGGGACGGTTGCGCCGCGCACCGTCGTGGCTCCGGCGTATCGGGCTGGAATGGGCCTTCCGCATGCTGCAGGAACCCCGGCGTCTGTGGCGACGCTACCTCGTCGACGACCTCCCGTTTCTCGCCCGCGAGATGGTTGCGACGATGGCACGACGGCGTCGATGACGCTGCGACGAATGCCCGGACGCATTTCAAACCGGACCCTCGCTCGGAGCCTCCCGCAGCGGGTGTACGGCCGTGTGCGCGGGCAGCTCTATCACGATTTCGGCGGCTCCACCGCGACGCTGTTTCTGGCGGGGAGCCCGCGCAGCGGAACGACGTGGGTGGCCGAGATGATCGTCGCTGGCCGAAACATCCGCCTCGTGTTCGAGCCTTTTCATTCCGACGAGGTGCCGCTCGCGGGCGGGTTCGGGAGGTGGCGCTATCTGCGCCCGTCGAACCATGACGCCGCAGCAGTGGCGAGCGCTCGGCGAATCATCGCCGGCAGCATTCGAAGCACCTGGACGGACCGATTCAATCGCGCCGTCTTTCCACGGCAGCGATTGATCAAGGAGGTCCGCGCCAACCTTCTGCTCGGCTGGCTGTCGGCGCACGTTCCGAACATGCCGATGGCGCTCGTCATGCGCCACCCACTTGCGGTTGCCGCCTCTCAGCAGGCCGTGGGCTGGCGATTCGACGCGGAGACCCAGGCCTTGTTGGATCAGGCGGACCTGCTCGAAGACCACCTCGGACCACTTCGGTCCGTGTTCGAAGATGCGCGGACGCCGGCCGAGCAGGCGGTCGCAATGTGGTGCGCGGAGAACTACGTGCCGCTTCGCCAATTTGGTCGCGGGCAAATCCACATCGTCTGCTACGAGCAGCTCGTCGCTCGTCCCGAGGCCGAATTCGACCGGCTTCTGTCGCACTACGGTCTTCCGTACAGCCGCGATCTGCTGCACCGGATCGGGCGACCGTCCGGCGTCAGCGCGCGGAACAGTCCGATTGCCCGCGGTGAGGACGCACTGCGGTCGTGGCAGGCGGCGTTCGACGGGGCGGACAGGAAGCGACTCCTCGCGCTCCTGGAGCCATTCGGCCTCGATCGCGTCTACCGCGACGATCCCATGCCGCTGCTCGACGATCCGAACCAGCTGCTTGCCCAGCGCTGACCTATCGGTCCACTTTCGGATTGGAGAGGGTCGTGCAAGACTGAGCAATCGCCAGTCAAGGAGGCGAGCGCCAGATGTTCATGCGACCGAAGCGCGACGGCCACGGCCACACGGCCAACATGCCGGGCCTCGACGTGCCCTACGGGGCGTCGCAGTTCCCGCCGATCGCCGACTACGGCTTCCTCTCCGACTGCGAAAACGTGGCTCTGGTCGCGCCGAGCGGCAACGTCGAGTGGCTGTGCCTGCCACGTATCGACTCGCCGAGCCTGTTCGGCGCCATGCTCGACCGCACCGCCGGCGGCTTCCGCTTCGGCCCAGCCGACATCGAGGTCCCGGCCGCACGCCGCTACCTGCCGGGCACCATGGTCCTGGAAACGAGCTGGGGCACGCCGACCGGCTGGGTGATCATCCGCGACGTGCTGCTCATCGGCCCCTGGCGGCACGAGGGGGAGCGTTCGACCCGACACAACCGCGCGCCGACCGACTATGACGCCGAACACATCCTGCTGCGCATGGTCCGCTGCGTGAACGGCGCCGTGCAGCTCACCATCGACTGCGAGCCGGTCTTCGACTACGGCCGGCACCTGGGCAGCTGGGAGTTCTCCGAGCCCGGCTACCACCAGCTCACCTGCTGCAGCGAGGAGCGCGACATCAATTTGACGCTGACGAGCGACATCAAGCTCGGGAGCGAGGGGCCGCGGGCGCTCGGACGCAGCCTCATCAAGGAGGGCGAGAAGCGCTTCGTGGCCCTGTCGTGGGGATCGACGCCGGTCCCGCGCAGCACCGATGAGGCATACGAGCGCCTGGTGTGGACAGCGCACCACTGGCAGCACTGGCTGGCGCGCGGCTCGTTCCCCGACCATCCATGGCGCGCCATCCTGGAGCGATCGGCCCTCACGCTGAAGGGCCTCACCTACGCCCCCACCGGCGCCGTCGCGGCCGCGGCGACCACCTCTCTGCCCGAGACGCCCGGCGGCGAGCGCAACTGGGACTACCGCTACACCTGGATCCGCGACTCGACCTTCGCGCTGTGGGGCCTGTACACGCTCGGCTTCGACTGGGAGGCGGACGACTACCTGTACTTCATCGCGGACGTCGCCGAGCGGTTCGACCGGATGCCGGTGATGACCGCTGTCGACGGCAAGGACGTGCCGAAGGAGCAGATCCTGGAGCACCTGTCCGGCTACGGTGGGGCGCGCCCGGTTCGCATCGGTAATGCGGCCTTTGAACAGCGCCAGCACGACGTATGGGGCGCCGTGCTCGATTCCTTCTACCTCCACACCAAGTCGACCGACCACCTCGACGAGCGGATCTGGCCGATCCTGGTCAAGCAGGTCGAAGCCGCCCTTGGCGCTTGGCGCCAGCCGGACCGCGGGATGTGGGAGGTTCGCGGCGAACCACAGCACTTCACCAGCTCGAAGCTGATGTGCTGGGTGGCGGCCGATCGCGGCGCGCGCCTGGCCGAGCTGCGAGGCGACGCCGACCGTGCCGAGCGCTGGCAGGCGGCGGCCGACGAGATCCACGCCGACATCTGCGCCAACGCCCTCGACCAGCGAGGCGTCTTCACCCAGGCCTACGGGACCGATGCGCTCGACGCCTCGGTCCTGCTCATGCCGCTCGTCAGATTTCTGCCGGCCGATGACGAACGGATCCAGCGAACGGTGCTCACCATCGCCGACGAGCTCACCGAGGGCGGCTTGGTTCTCCGCTATCGCACCAACGAGACCGATGACGGCCTGCACGGCCGCGAGGGCTCGTTCACCATCTGCTCGTTCTGGCTCGTATCGGCCCTGGTCGAGATCGGCGAGATTCAGCGGGCGCGACGGCTGTGCGAGAAGCTCATCGGGCTGTCCAGCGACCTCGGTCTGTACGGGGAGGAGATCGACCCCGCCACGGGACGGCATCTCGGCAACTTCCCGCAGGCGTTCACCCACCTGGCGCTGATCAACGCCGTCACGCATCTCATCCGGGCCGAAGAGGCGGGTGAGCGCCGGCTTCAGCCGCGCACCCTGTCGCCCCGACACGAGGCCAACGGCGGCGGGAACGGCGGTGGGAACGGGAACGGGCACGGGAACGGTCGAGGGGCATCCGGCACGGCCGAGCGCGAGATCGAACGCACCGTCGAGGCATCACCCGACCGTGGCTGAGGCAGACCGCGACCCGGTCGAGGTGACCGTCGAGATCCCGCAGGGCAGCCGCAACAAGTACGAGTACGACCATGCGCGGCATCGGTTCGTCCTCGATCGCGTCCTCTTCTCGAGCGTGCACTATC
>JAICUY010000075.1 GCA_025935615.1 Steroidobacteraceae bacterium | reverse complement strand
GGTCCGTATCGGTCCGTATCGGTCCGTATCGGTCGCCTGGAGGTGGCTACCGTGCGTGAGGGCGACCGTTGGCGCGTCGGGCGCGCGCGAAGGTGCAGATGTCGCCCTGGTGCGCGTTAACCCCGTCGGCGGCGGTCGAGGCGCGCGCGCTGAGCGTGGGATCCGGGGCCGAATGGTACCCCTCGGCAGCTTCGAGGCAGTTAGCGCGCAGATACGCGCCAAATGCACCCTCGGTGAGCGGCCAGCGCGACACCGTTTGCCTAGCTTCGTCCGATCAGGATCGGGAGGGCGGCACGCAGGTAGCCCCAGGCGGAGAGGAGCGTGAGCGTGACCGCCAGCACCATCACCCAGAAGCCCGCAGCCTCGAGTTGCGGGCCGATGCCCAGCCGCCGCATCGGTCCATTGGTCTGCGCGTCGAAGGCCAGCAGCAGGATGGCCATGCCCAGCAGCGTGGTCAGCGTCTTGGCCTTGCCCAGCGTACGCGCGGGAAGGACGACATCCGCGGTCGCAGCCACCTGGCGCACGCCGGCGATGACCAGCTCGCGCACCAGGATGGTGGCCACCATCCACGTCGGCAGGAGCTGCCTCTCGACCATGGCGACCAGCACGCCGACCACCAGCACCTTGTCGGCGGTGAGATCCATGAAGACGCCCAGCGGCGACACCTGGCCGCGTGCCCGCGCGATGCGGCCGTCGAGCGAATCGGTGATGGCGGCGACGGTGAAGATCAGGAACGCCAGCAGCCCGCCGCCGGGAAACGGCAGCAACAGCAGGGCGACCACCACCGGCGTGAGCAGGATCCGCAGCAGTCCCAGCAGGTTCGGCAGGGTACCCAGATTCGCACCCGCCATCAGGCCGCTTCCTTCTGACCGATGCGCCGCTCGGTCCCGGCTCGGAGCCGCCCGATGTTGTCGGCGTGGGCACCCACGACCAGTCCCCCGGCCACGACGGCGTAGGCCACCGCTGCTCCCGACGCGAGTCCGGCGATGGCCAGCACGCCCACCACCAGCGGCGCCAGGCCGGCCGCCATGACCGACCCGAGCGAGACGAACCGCCAACGCCAGACGACGAGTGCCATCAGCGGGGCGAGCACCAGCATCGACCACGGCGCAAGCGCCAACAGGGCGCCCGCCGAGGTCGCCACGCCGCGCCCGCCGCGGAAGCCGATGAAGACCGACCAGATGTGACCGATGACCGCTGCGGCCCCTGCCAGCGCCGCGACCCACTCGGTCCAGCCCGGATCACCGGCCCACACACCCCGCGCCAGCAGGACGGCGGCGACGCCCTTCGCGACGTCGAGCAGCAGCACCAGCGCGGCGCCCGGCGCACCGATGGTGCGCAGCGCGTTGGTGGTGCCGGTGCGTCCGGATCCCTGCGTGCGGAGGTCGACGCCGCCCAGCAGCCGGCCGACGATCAGGCCGAATGGCAGAGCGCCGAGCAGGTAGCCGACGACCCCCCAGCCCAACGCGCCGAGCGGTCCATCCACCGGCCGGTGGTCAGCCTGCGGTGGAGCGTCGCTGCAGCAGGCGCAGACCGAGCGCCCCGCCCAGGACGATGACGAAGACGATGGCTCCCGCGATCGAGGCCACACCGGGGCCGTTCGACCACTGCAGCGAGAACGCGCCGAGCGCCACCAGGAAAGCGATCGCGGTGCTGATGGCGAGGTAGCGCGGGCTGAAGGAGAGGTCCCGCTGCTCGCGCGCGGCGGCACGTCGCGCTCGAACCTTCTCCAGTCGGGCGCGCTGGGCCGGCGGAACCGGCAGCGAATACGGGTCGCGGTTCTTGTTGAGGCGCTGGTAGGCGCGCCGTTCTGCTCGTGACATGGGCCCTGAGAGTCTAGCTGCTGCCCGGCTCGTCACGGATCGGCGGCCGGCGGCGACCGGTCGAGCCGAGCGCGCTGTGCACGTCCTCGACCTTCAGCTGCACCGGATCGGCGCCGAAGATGACGGTCAGCAGCCAGTCGACCCCGACCCGCACCTTGCGGTTGACGCCCGGCAGCCGCAACCAGTAATAGCCACGCCACATGAACCAGGCGATCAGGCCGCGCACCTTGATCCCGAACACGACGCCGACCCCGGTGTAGGCGCCGATCGAGGCCAGCGTCCCGATGGTCTCGTAGCGAAACGGCCGCAGCTCACGACCGTCGATGCGCGCCACGATGTTGGCCGCCAGCTGCTTCGCCTCGCGCACCGCGTTCTGCGCCGTCGGGGCGTAGGCGCGCTCGCCAGGGTCGTCCGGGCGCGGGATCCAGGCGCAGTCACCGATGGCGAAGACACCCGGGCGGCTGGTCTCCATCGTCGCCCGCACCAGCGCACGGCCGCCCTTGTCGACCTCGACCCCCGACTCGCCGACCAATGGCGCGGGCCGGATGCCGCCGGTCCAGATCACGGTGCGGGTCGGGATCATCTGCCCGTCACCGACCACGACGTGATCCTCGGCCACCTCCTTGATCGGCGTGTCGAGCAGGACCTGGTAGCCGCGGCCGGTGAGCTTGCGATGGGCGTATGCGCCCATGTCGGACGGCATCTCGGGCAGCAGGCGGTCCTTCAGCTCGACCAGGTAGCCGCGAACCTCGCGGTCGCCGATCTTGGGGTAGTAGCGCTTGCGGACGCGGTGAATGAAGTCTTCCAGCTCCCCCGCCGTCTCGACTCCCGAAAATCCGCCGCCGCCGACCACGAAGGTGAGCTGCGCCTGCCGCTCACCCGGATCGTCTTCGATCTCGGCACGCTCGAGCATCTCGATCACGCGGTTGCGCAGGCCGAACGCATCGGCCAGCGTCTTCATGCCGACCGCATGCTCCTCGATGCCGCGGATGCCGAACGTCGCCGTCTCGGCGCCGAGTGCCAGCACCAGGCTGTCGTACCCGATCCGGTGCAGGTCGCCGTCACCACCGAGCACCGTGACGACCTGAGCGTCGAGATCGATGGCCTGCACTTCGGCGGTGATCGCCCACGAGCTGGCGCGATGCAGCATGGCCCGCAGCGGGGTCACCACGTGGCGCGGCTCGAGCACCCCTGAGCACACCTCGGGCAGCAGCGGCGTGAACAGCATGAAGTTGTCAGCGCTGACCAGCCACACCTCGACGTCGGTGCGCCTGCCGAGCCGCCGCTCGAGCGCCCTTGCGGTCTCGATGCCGGCGAATCCGCCACCCAGGATCACGACTCGATGCGGCCGGCGTGCCTCGCTCACCGCGCCATCATGACAAATGGTTCCGTGCGCCATGCACCGATGCGGCCCCCTTTCGTATCGGTCTGTACCATAGGCACCACATGGCCTCACCGATGCACGACGTTTTCGACCAGTTCAAGCAACAGCTGCCCGACATCGACCCCGCCGAGACCCAGGAGTGGCTCGACTCGCTCGACGCCGTCGTTGATCAGGCCGGCCCCGATCGGGCGCGGTTCCTCATCTACAAGCTGCTCAAGCGTGCGCGACAGCTGCAGGTTGGGCTGCCGCCGCTGACCCAGACCCGCTACATCAACACCATCTCGCCGGAGCAGGAGCCCTACTTCCCCGGCGACGAGGCGATGGAGCTGCGCATCCGGCGCATGATCCGCTGGAACGCCCTGGCCATGGTGCTGCGCGCCAACACCAAGTACGAAGGCATCGGCGGACACCTGTCGACCTACGCGAGCGCGGCCAGCCTGTACGAGGTGGGCTTCAACCACTTCTTCCGCGGGCCCGATGCGCCCGGTGGCGGCGATCAAATCTACTTCCAGGGGCATGCGGCCCCCGGCTTCTACGCTCGCGCCTTCCTGGAGGGCCGGCTCACCGAGGAGAACCTCGACCACTTTCGCCGCGAGTCGATGACGCCGGAGCTCGGCCTC
Source organism: Steroidobacteraceae bacterium (assembly GCA_025935615.1). Classification (GTDB taxonomy): domain Bacteria; phylum Chloroflexota; class Limnocylindria; order QHBO01; family QHBO01; genus JAICUY01. Next base: position 4,618 of record JAICUY010000075.1, on the reverse strand, counting down.
TCCAGCTACCCCCACCCGCGCCTGATGCCCGATTTCTGGCAGTTCCCGACGGTGAGCATGGGAATCGGGCCGCTGAACGCCATCTACCAGGCGCGGTTCAGCCGCTATCTCGGGGCGCGCGGCCTGGCCGATACCACCGACCAGCGGGTGTGGGCCTTCCTCGGCGACGGCGAGATGGACGAACCGGAGTCGGTCGCCGGCCTGAGCATGGCCGCCCGCGAGGGGCTCGACAACCTGACCTTCGTGGTCAACTGCAACCTGCAGCGGCTCGACGGTCCGGTGCGCGGCAACGGCAAGATCATCCAGGAGCTGGAGTCGATCTTCCGTGGCGCCGGCTGGCACGTCATCAAGGTCATCTGGGCACGCGAATGGGACGACCTGCTGGCCCGTGACAAGGACGGCGTGCTGCTCAACAAGATGAACGAGACGCTCGACGGCGACTACCAGAAGCTGTCCGTGGCCGACGGCGCCTACATCCGCGAGCACTTCTTCGGGCCGGACCCGCGCCTCAAGGCCCTCGTCGAGCACCTGTCCGACGACGATCTCCGCAAGCTGCGCCGCGGCGGCCACGACTACCGCAAGCTGTACGCGGCCTATGCCGCGGCGGTCGAGCACAAGGGCGCGCCGACCGTCATCCTGGCCAAGACGGTGAAGGGCTGGACGCTCGGCCCGGGGATCGAGGGTCGCAACGTGACCCACCAGGCCAAGAAGCTGACGCAGGACGAGCTGAAGATCTTCCGCGACCGCCTCGAGCTGCCCATCCCCGACGACAAACTCAAGGAGGCGCCGTACTACCACCCCGGGCCGGACTCGCCGGAGATCCGGTACATGCTCGAGCGTCGTCAGCAGCTGGGCGGCTCGCTGCCGCGGCGCACGGTGCGCGCCAAGCCGCTGCCCAACGCCGACGACGGCGCCTACGCCGAGCTGCTGGCCGGGTCCGACCGACCGGCGAGCACCACCATGGCCTTCGCGCGGCTCATCCGCAACCTGACCCGCGACAAGCAGATCGGTGCCCGCATCGTGCCGATCATCCCGGACGAGGCGCGCACCTTCGGCATGGATGCCCTCTTCAAGGAGATCGGCATCTACAACCCGCTGGGCCAGCAGTACACCGCCGTCGACAAGGAGCTGTTGCTGTCGTACGTCGAGAAGACCGACGGCCAGATCCTGGAGGAGGGCATCACCGAGGCGGGGGCCATGGCCAGCTTCACCGCTGCGGCGACGAGCTACGCCGTGCACGGCGAGCCGATGATCCCGTTCTTTATCTACTACTCGATGTTCGGCTTCCAGCGCGTCGGTGACCTCATCTGGGCGGCCGGCGACGCGCGCGCACGTGGCTTCCTGCTCGGCGCGACGGCGGGGCGCACCACTCTCACCGGCGAGGGCCTGCAGCATGACGACGGGCATTCGCACGTGCTGGCCTCGACGATCCCCAACATCCTGGCCTACGACCCGGCGTTCGCCTATGAGCTCGCCGTGATCGTTCGGGAGGGCATCCGGCGCATGTACGGCGACCAGCCGGAGGACGTCTTCTACTACCTCACGCTCTACAACGAGAACCTGCCGATGCCGGCCAAGCCGGAGGGCGTCGAGGACGGGGTGCTGCGCGGCCTGTACCGCTACAAGCCGGCCGAGAAGGGCTCACGCCACGTGCAGCTGATCGGGTCCGGCCCGATCCTGCACCAGGCGCTCGTCGCCCAGCAGATACTGGCCGACAGGTACGACATCGCGGCCGACGTGTGGAGCGCGCCGTCGTTCCAGCAGCTGCGCGACGACGCGCTCGCGGCCGAGCGCTGGAACCGCCTCCACCCCGATGCGGAGGCCCGCGTGCCGTACGTGGTCCAGCAACTCGCAACGGCACCCGGACCGATCGTCGCCGCGACGGACTACATGAAGTCGGTGCCTGACATGGTCGGTCGCTGGCTCGACCGGCCCGACCGCCCCTTCACGACCCTGGGCACCGATGGCTACGGCCGCAGCGACACGCGCGAGGCGCTGCGCACCTTCTTCGAGGTGAACCCGGAGCAGATTGCCTATGCCGCGCTCCATGGCCTGTGCCTGACCGGCGAGGCCGGGCGCGACGAGCTGCTGCGGGCGCGAGCTGAGCTCCAGATCGATCCGGAGAAGCCGAACCCGACGCACGCCTGAGATCGGCCCCGCGTCGCTGACGCGCTCCTCAGCGCTGGGAAGTCGGCAGGAGCCTGCGCCCGCACAGGACGCAGTAGCGGTCGTCGCGCGCCATCGGCGTGCCGCAGTCCGTGCAGCGGGGCGGCGCGAGCGCCGCGAGCGCGGCCCGCAGCCCGGCGACCACGGCTCGCGCATTGCGAACCAACGGTGACGGCGCTGCATCGCGTGGAGCAGTCGGTCGCGGATGTGAGCGCAGGCTGCGATAGCCGCGGTAAGTCTGGGACGAGAGGAACCGCATGCGTGCCATGTCGTACTCGGCCCGCGACAGCGGATCCGTCAGCAGCGAGCGGACCGCGTTGACGACCTGCATCTCCTCGTTGGCACGCGGCGATACGTTCCGATCCGGATGAAAGGTCCGCGAGAGCCGGCGACAGGCCGCGATGATCTCGTCGGTGGTTGCCCGCGGATCGATCTGCAGGAGCCGGTAGACGTCTCGCTCGGGTGAGTACGGCAGGATGCGCAATTCCATCGGTCCGGGCCGGATGGTAACCGACGGTTCAGGGTTCGTGCGCGGTGTCTGTGCGCACCGCGCTCGGAGGTGCTGCAGGCTATCGCTGGGATCCGCGGCTGTTCATAATTGGCATAAGCGTTTTCTAATTGCGAATAATGGGTTGACAGATGCGGAGCGCACCCGCTACAGTTCGGTCCAACGCGAAAACAGTGAAATTGATTTCGCAGAAGCCGAGGACGAGATGAAGATGCTGGACTACCACTTCCACTTCGCGCAACTGGCCAACGAAGATCACCTCCGCGATGCCGCCCGGCGCCGCAGTCAGCCTCGCCCGCGCGACCGCGGCGGACGAATCTTCCGGCTTCCCTTCCGGACCGAGTCGCGCGAGCAGGGCCGGCGCTAGATGCCACGCGACGTCATCGCCACTTGCCCCGTCTGCCAGAGCGAGCTGTCGATCACCCGGCTGCACTGCCGCAGCTGCGGAACGTCGATCGAAGGCGACTTCAGCGTCGGCCGATTTGGCCGCCTGAGCCGTGAGCAGATGACCCTCCTGGAGAGCTTCCTGCGCTCGCGCGGCAACCTCAAGGAGATGGAGCGCGAGCTCGGGATCTCCTATCCCACCGTGCGGGGCCGCGTCGAGGCTCTGGTTCGCGCCCTGGGGCTCGCCGAGGGCGAGCCGGCGAAGGACGTCGACCTGCTGACCGAAGACATCGAGGAGGAGCCGGTCGAGCACGCGCCGGTCGATCGCCGCGAGATCCTGGAGCGCCTGGCGCGCCGCGAGATCTCGGCCGAGGAGGCTGCCGCCGCCCTTCGCGGGGAGAGCGGGGCCGCATAGATGGCAACCTACGGACGCACCCAGACCGTCGAGCAGCGCATCGGCGCCGGCGGCCGCGTCAGCATCCGCGTCACCAGCTCCGATACGCGCATCCGGGCGGTCGACGGTGACACCGCTCGCGTGCGCGCAACCTTCGAGATCGGCGCCGGCTCCGAGGCCGATGCGGACCGCATCTACGCCGAGGTTCGGCTGCGGGTGAATGCGGGTGACGATTTCCTGGAGGTCGAGGAGCCGCGCAACCTGTCGCGTTCGCTCGGTGGAACGCTGGCCCGTATCTTCGGCGGCGAGGGTCGCATCGAACTCGCGCTGGAGGTCGAGGTGCCGCACGGCTGCGAGCTGCAATTCGAGGGCGTCAGCGCCGACGTGCAGGCCGAGGGCCTGCTCGGCTCGCAGCGCTACCGAACGGTATCGGGCGACGTGCTGCTGCGCGAGGCAGGTGGATCGGTGCGTGTCGACGACACGTCCGGCGATCTCACCATCCGCGCCAGCGATGCGCTGGCGCTGCACACCAACGCGGTATCCGGCGACCTGTCGGTCGTGGCGCCGCAGATCACGTCACTGCGCGTGAACTCGGTGAGCGGCGACGTGGAGCTGGAGGGCGCCTTCGAGGACGCCGCCGAGCATCGCATCGACACGGTCAGCGGCGACGTCTCGATCGGCGTCCTGGGCGGCGCCACGTTCGAGGTCCGCGGCCTGTCGACCGACATCTCGTCGCAGGTCCCCCATCGGCTCGAGGGACGCGCCGACCAGCGACGGGTCGTCGTCGGCGATGGGGCGGCGCACGTCCGCTTCAGCTCGATGTCGGGCGACCTGTCGATCCGTGCGCCGCGCCGGCTGTCCGCCAGCGATGCCGCGGCCCAGACTCCCGCCCAGCAGGTGGACGAGATGGAGATCCTGCGCGCCGTCGAACGCGGCGAGATCGACGTCGAGGAGGCCGCGCGACGGCTCGGCGCCATGCGTCGTGAGTGACCTGGAGACGGTCCTGCGCCTGGTGGCCGAGGGTCACCTCACACCGGACGAGGCAGCGCCGATCATCGAGGCGCTGACGGTCACCGTTCCGAAGGCCGAGGCGACGGCCGAGGAGGCCCAGCGCTTCACCGGACGGCGCGCCATCCGCATCCGCGTCGCCGAGAAGGGTCGCCAGG
>JAICUY010000021.1 GCA_025935615.1 Steroidobacteraceae bacterium | reverse complement strand
TGGCGACCGCGCGGAAGGACGGCAGCCTGCCCTTCCTGCGGCCCGACGGCAAGAGCCAGGTGACGGTCGAGTACGACCGCGAGTGGCGGCCCAGGCGCGTGCACACCGTGGTGGTCAGCACGCAGCACGACCAGGCGGTGAGCACCGAGGAGCTGGCCGAGGCGGTTCGCACGCACGTCATCCCGGCTGCCATTCCGGCCGACCTGCTGGATGACCGGACGCGGTACCTCGTCAACCCGACCGGACGGTTCGTGATCGGCGGCCCGATGGGCGATTCCGGGCTGTCCGGCCGCAAGATCATCGTCGACAGCTACGGCGGCATGGGACGCCATGGCGGCGGCAGCTTCTCGGGCAAGGATCCGACGAAGGTCGACCGGTCCGGCGCCTACATGGCCCGCTACGTCGCCAAGAACGTGGTCGCGGCCGGGCTTGCCCGTCGGTTCGAGCTGCAGCTGGCCTATGCCATCGGCGTCGCGCATCCCCTTGCGGTCAACGTCGACACGTTCGGCACCGGAGTCGTCGACGACCGCCGCATCGTCGAGCTCATCGAGCGCTACTTCGATCTGCGGCCCGGCGCGATCATCGACTGGCTGGACCTGCGCCGGCCGATCTACCGTCAGACGGCAGCGTACGGGCATTTCGGACGCACCGATCTCGACCTTCCCTGGGAGCGCACGGACATGGCCGAGCAGCTGCGCGACGCCGCCGGCATCGCCGGCGAGCCCCGCGAGCGCGGCGAGGCGCGCCTGCCGGCTTGACCCCGCGCTGGGGTGACCAGGGCTGGCGGCGCAGGCTGGCCGCGTGGCTGCGCCGCCTCGCCGGACGGCGCGAGCGCGAGATTCCCGAACGGCTGCCGAACCTGCCGGCGCGGCTGCGCCGCGGAGAGCTCGCGGCATCGTATCTCGTCGCCGAGCGTGACCGGGACCACCGCCGGGCCGCGGCCGCCGCGGTGACGGCCGCCGAGCGTGCCATCACCGAGCGGTCGTGGTGGGCGGCCGACGCATGGGCGCATCGGGCGCTGTGGCATTTCGAGCGATCCGACATGACACTGCAGGCGACCCGAGCGGCGCGGCGTATCGGCGACCTGCGGGCGATGGCCGGCGACCCGCTGAGCGCCCGCCGCTACTATTCCGAGGCGATCAGCGAGGCACGCGACATCGGCGCCGAGCGTGAGGAAGGGCTGGCGGCGCTCGGCCTCGGTCGGGCCGAGCTGGAGCTCGGTAACGTCGGCACGTCGCGCCGGCTGGCCCAGATCGCGATCGACCTGCTGGAGCGCTGTCGCGCCCCGGCGGGCGAAGTCGAGGCGGCGCGGCTGTTGCGCGGCGAGGAGAAGGAGGTCGGCTGACCGATGCGTGTCGGGATCGTGGGTGCGGGGGTCATGGCCGAGGCCATGATCACCGGGCTGCTCGACGAGCAGGCCGTGGCGCCCGGCGAGCTCGTCGCCTCGCACCCGCGCTCCGACCGGCGGACGCTGCTCGCCGAGCGCCACGCGATCCGGGTCGTCGAGCTGAATGCCGAGGCGCTGGACGATGCCGAGATCGTGGTCCTGGCCGTCAAGCCGCAGATGCTGGGCCGGGTCATGAGCGAGCTGAGGCCGGCGCTGCGCGATGAGCAGGTCGTGCTGTCCATCGTGGCCGGGGCGACGCTGCGAGCCCTGGCCGGCGGCCTCGACCACGCATCGGTCGTGCGCGCCATGCCGAACACGCCGGCCCAGATCCGCCGCGGCATCACCGTCTGGACGGCGGCAGCGGCCTGCAACGACCCGCAGCGCACGCTGGCCCGGCGCGTCCTCCACGCGCTGGGCGATGAGCGGGAGGTGGACGAGGAAGAGTTCGTCGCCATGGCGACTGCCCTCTCGGGGACCGGTCCGACCTATCTGTTCGCCGTCATGGAGGCGCTCATCGACGCCGGCGTGCACCTCGGCTTTCCGCGCGAGCTGGCCCACGACCTGGTTGCCGCGACGCTGCTCGGCTCGGCGCAGTACGCCGCCGGGTCGGACCTGCATCCGGCCCAGCTGCGCAACGCGGTCACCTCGCCGGGCGGCACCAGCGCCGCGGCGATCTACGAACTCGAGAAGGGGCGGCTGCGGACCGTGCTGTCCGACGCGGTGTGGGCCGCCTACCGTCGCACCCAGGAGCTCGGCGAGCGTCTCGAGCGCGAGACCGGAAAGCCCTGACATGTTCGCCATCATCATGGCCGGCGGTTCCGGGACCCGCCTCTGGCCGCTGTCGCGGCGCCGGACGCCGAAGCAGCTCCTCAACCTGACCGGCGAGACGAGCCTCCTGCAGCAGACCGTCAGCCGCCTCGGCGCCCTCGTGAAGCCGCAGGACGTCTACGTCATCACCTCGCAAGCGCACGTGCGCGCCACCCGCGAGCAGCTGCCCGCGCTCCCGGAGGACAACGTGTTCGGCGAACCGCTGGCGCGCTCCACGGCCGTCGCCGCCGGCCTGGCCACGGTTCTCGCCCGCCGCGAACCCGACGAGGTGGCACTGGTGCTCCCGGCCGACCACTTCGTGGCCGACGAGGAGGCGTTCAGCGCCGCTTTGCGCGAGGCGGCGCGGATTGCCGAGCGCGGCTACCTGGTGACGCTGGGCGTGGTGCCGACCCATGCCGCGACGGGCTATGGCTACATCAAGGCCGGCGAGCGACTCCACCCCAGCACGCCCAGCGCGCTGGTCGAGCGCTTCGTCGAGAAGCCCGATGCGGCAACCGCCCGGCGCTTCGCCGACGACGGTGGCTACCTGTGGAACGCCGGCATCTTCGTCTGGCGCTCGTACGTCTTCGGCCAGGCCATTGCCCGCTACCAGCCCGAGCTGACCGAGGCGCTCGACGCGATCGCCGCCCTGCAGCGCACGCCCGGCTGGATGAGCGACGTGCGCGACGTCCTTGAGCCGCTGCCCGCCATCACGATCGACGTGGGGATCGCCGAGCCTGCGTCGCAGGAAGGGCGCATGGCGGTCGTGCCGCTCGACGCGGGCTGGTCGGATATCGGCTCCTGGTCGGCGCTGCTCGAGGCGTTGTCGGCCAAGAGCGGCAGCGACATGGTCGGCAGCGGGCAGCATCTCGACCGCGACTCGCAGCGGATCCTGGTGCATGGCGGGGACCGGCTGGTGGTCACCATCGGCCTCGCCGACGTCATCATCGTGGACACGCCGGACGCTTTGCTGGTCTGCGACCGCGAGCGAGCCGAGGAGATCAAGCCGGTCCTCGACGAGATCAGCCGGAAGGTCGGCGACCACTACCTGTGACCGATGCGGGCACCGTCCGCTTCGCGTGGCTGGCGCGCCTTTTGGGTCGAGCGTTGAGCGCCTACGCCCGACTGGTGGCGGCGACGTGTCGGATCTCCGGCCCGGTCACTCGAGAGCAGGTGGTGCTGGCCTTCTGGCACGAGTACAACCTCGTCGCGTTGATCGTCGCGGGCAGGCATCGCTCGGACCTCCGCCACGCCTCGTTCTCGACGCAGGGGTTCCGCGGCGTGGTGATCACCACCCTCCTCGAGAGCAGTCCGGGCCACGTCCGGGTCCTGCCGCTGCCCGACCAGTCCGATCGTGCGGCGGCACGCGACTTCGCCCTGCGCATGGCGACGCTGGCGCGCGACGGCCGCTCGCTGGTCGTCACACCGGACGGGCCGTTCGGCCCCTACCGCGTCGCCAAGCCCGGCGCGCTGATCGTGGCGCGCGCGTCGGGCCTGCCCGTCCAGCCGTGGGCGATGACCGTCCGTCCCGAATTGCGGCTCGGTTGGCGCTGGGACCATCAGATCCTGCCCCTTCCGTTCTGCCGCATCCGCGTGCGCGAGGGCGACCTGCTGCGCTTCGCCGACCGCGAGCGGCTGGCGAGTCGGCTCGGCGAGCTGCAGAACGCCCTCGATCTCGTCAGCGGCAGCACAGCCGCTACCATGCCCGCGTGACCAAGATCAAGTTCGGCACCGACGGTTGGCGCGCCGCGATCGCCGAGGAGTACACCTTCCACAATGTCCGTCGCTGTGCCCGCGGCGTCGCCGAGTATCTCCAGCAGACCGGCGCCGCCGATCGCGGCGTGGTGGTGGCGCATGACCGCCGCTTTGCGAGCGAGTTCTTCGCGCGCGCCTGCATCGAGGTGCTGGCGGCACACGACATCCGTTCCTTCTCCCCGCCAACCGCGGTTCCGACCCAGGTGGGGAGCTTCTTCACGCGCGAGATGGGCGCCGGCGCCGGGATCGTGATCACCGCCAGCCACAACCCATGGACCGACAACGGCTTCAAGGTCAAGGCCGATACCGGCGGCGCGGCCGCGCCCGAGATGCTCGAGGCCATCGAGGCGACCATGAACCGCCATCCCGAGGACGAGCTGCCGCCGCGCCGCGAGTGGGACGACGCCGTGCAGGCCGGGTTGGTGGAGAGCTTCGATCCGTACCCGCGCTTCCGCGCCCAGCTCGGCAGCATCGTCGACATCGACAAGATCCGCGCCGCCGAGCGCCGGGTGCTGGTCGAGCCGCTGTATGGCAGTGGCGCGGGCTGGTTCACGCGGCTGCTCGGCGACGGGCGCCTGACGGTCCGTGAGCTGCACACCGAGCGCAATCCGTTCTTCGGCGGCGTGAACCCGGAGCCCATCCGCCCCAATATCGACGAGTGGCTGCGCGAGATCCCGGCCTGGGGCGCCGACATCGGGATCGCGTTCGACGGCGACGCCGATCGGGTCGGGATGGCCACCGAGCAGGGCGTCTTCGTCAACCAGCTGCAGGTCTACGGGCTGCTGTACTGGTATCTGCTCGAGGTCCGGCACCAGATCGGTCCGGCGGTCTACACCGTCACCACCACCAGCATGGCCAGGAAGCTGGCCGAGATCTTCGGGACGCAGGCCCACGAGACCGGCGTCGGCTTCAAGTTCGTCGGCCCAAAGATGACCGAGACCAACGCGGTCATCGGCGGCGAGGAGTCGGGTGGCTTCGGGTTCGGGATGCACATTCCGGAGCGCGACGGCCTTGCGTCCGGCCTCTTCCTCCTCGACCTGTGGCTGACCAAGGGCAGGCAGGCATCCGAGGTGCTGGGCGAGCTTCAGGAGCTGGCCGGGCCGTCCTATTACAACCGCATCGACATCCGCTTCGCGCGCGAAGGGTACGACCAGGTCAAGGCCGATACGCTGGCGCGCCTGGAGCACGAGGCGCCCGAGTCACTGGCCGGCCGGGCGGTGGTCGAGCGCAAGGCGCTCGAGACCGGCGACGGCTTCAAGTTCTACCGTGACGACGGGTCGTGGCTCCTCATCCGCTTCAGCGGCACCGAGGCGCTGCTGCGGATCTACACCGAGGCGCGCTCGCCGGAGGACGTGGACGCCATGCTCGACGAGGGCCGCCGGATCGCGGCGGCGCCGGCGGTCCCGGCGTGACCGACGCGCGCGACTTCTTCGGTTACAAGTCGTCGGAGGAGGAGCCCGGTCGCCGGCCGGACCAGGACGACGACGAGGTTCTTGCCCCGCCCCCGCTCGACGAGGCGATCACGCTCGACGATCCGCAGATCCTCAAGAAGATCGATCCGTCCGACATGCTCGGGCGCGTGCTCGATATGCCCGGCCAGCTGGCCCAGGCCCGTCGCGTCGCGGCTGCGGTCGAGCTCGAGCGACGGCATCGCGACGTCGACGCGGTGCTGGTGCTCGCCATGGGCGGCAGCGCCATCGGCGCCGAGCTGGTCGAGGCCGCGGCCGGCGACCGGCTGCGGGTGCCCCTGGTCGTGCAGCGCGGCTACGAGCTGCCGGCCTGGGCAGGGGAGCGCACCCTGGTCGTCGCCGCCAGCCACTCGGGCGAGACGGTCGAGACGTTGTCCGCGGCGCAGCGCGCCATCGAGCGCAGGCTGCCGCTGGTCGTGATCAGCACCGGCGGCACGCTCGGCCAGCTTGCAGCCGAGCACGGCCTGCCCTACTTCGGCTACCGCATGGCCGGTCAGCCACGCGCCGCCATCGGCTTTGGCGTGGGCCTGATGCATGAGCTGCTCGCATCGGCCCGCCTGCTCGACGATCCGGATGCGTTCGGCGAGCCGGTGGAGGCGGTGGAGCGCATCGTCGAGCGCATGGCGCCGTCGGTCGAGACGGACGCCAACCCGGCCAAGCAGCTTGCCTGGTCGCTGTTCGGCCGCATGCCGGTGATCTACGGCGCGGGACCCATGACCGCGGTGGCGCACCGCTGGAAGACGCAGATCAACGAGAACGCCAAGGCCTGGGCGTCGTTCGAGCCGATGCCGGAGGCCAACCACAACACGATCGAGGGGTCGCTCAATCCCCGCGAACTGGGCGACGCGCCATACGTCGTGCAGCTGCGCGACCCGGAGGAGTCCGAGGAGATCGCGGCTCGCTACCGGGTCGTCGAAGAGCTGCTCGGCGAGCGGGCCACCAATCGCAGCGAGGTGTGGGCCGAAGGCTCGTCGGCCCTGGCGCGGGTGCTCACCACGGTCGCCTATGGCGACCTCGTCAGCGTCTACCTGGCCATCCTCTACCAGACCGACCCGACCCCGGTTACACTGTTGGCAATGCTGAAAGAGCGGCTCGCCAGCGCCAGGGACTGACGGGCGCCCAACGTATCGGGCGCCGAGCACGGCGTCCAGGAGGGTAAGCGACGTGCATTCGAGCATGATCGGCAAGGTCGAGAAGGCGATGCGCTACGCACACGAGCCGGACCGCGTGCGGATTCAGCGTTTCGAGGCGACGTTCACGGGCGACAATGGCAGTCATCGCGTGTCCGTCGATGGCGACGCCTGGCACTGTGAATGCCATCTCTTCGAGGCCGCCGGCGGCTGTGTCCACACCCTCGCCCTGCAGAAGATGCTCGACCCCATGCTGACCGATGCCCAGCGCGAGACGCCGCTGTACGAACACGTCGAGCCTCGTGAGGAGCCCGTCCCGGCCTAACTCCTCCGCCGCGACGGCGGCAACCCGATCCGAGGCCCGCCCGACCTGCATCGCCGGCGCGGGCCTTCTGCTAGGATCGAGCAGCGTTATCAACCGAAGACCGCGTCGGGTGCCGTCGCCGAAAGGTCGACGGGCAAATGGAGAAGCCGGTGAGAGGCCGGCACAGTCCCGCTACTGTATCCGCGCCGCAGCGTCCCGCTGCGAGCACGGGAGTCAGGTCGCCAGCCCGCACGCGATGTCCACCACCCTCGCGTGAAAGGGAACGGCATCACCCATGGCTCCCCGTCTTCGTCCTCTTCTCGTCGTCCTCGCCGTGCTGCTGGCTGGCTGCGGCCAGACCGTGTCGCAGACCTTCACCACCGTTGGCGACACCCTGACTCCGCCGCCCAGCACCGCCGTCGCGAGCTACCCACTGACCCTGGCCGATGACGCCAATCGGTCGGTGACCCTCGAGTCCCAGCCGCACCGCATCGTCAGCCTCGCCCCGTCGAACACGGAGATCGCGTGTGCTCTCGACGCCTGCGATCAGCTGGTCGGGGTGACGGACTTCGACGACTACCCGCCGCAGGTGGAGCAGATCGACAAGGTCGTGGTGCAGGCCGTGCCGGACGTCGAGAAGATCGTGGCGGCCAGGCCGGACCTCGTGCTCGCCGCCGGGAACCAGCAGACCCCGCAGCCGGTGCTCGACCGGCTCGACCAGCTCGACATCCCGTACCTGCTGCTCTACCCGAACACGCTCGACGAGATCTACGCCGATATCGAGCTCGTGGGTCGTGCCCTCGACGCATCCGCCCGCGCTTCGACCTTGACCCATGATCTCCGCACGCGCGCCAGAGCCGTCACCGATGCGGTCGCCGGCACGGACCGGCCGAGAGTCTTCTACGAGGTCAGCGTCTTTCAGGGCGTGATCTACGGCGCAGGTGCCGACTCGTTTCTGGCGTCCATGATCGAGCTCGCGGGTGGCGACCCGGTGGTCGGCGATGCAACCGGCGTCATCCAGCTCGAGGATCTGGTGGCGGCCGATCCTGACCTGATCCTGCTCGGCGACGCCGCTTACGACCCATCGGTCACGGCCGCCAGCGTCAGCCGGCGCAACGGCTGGCGGCAGCTGACCGCCGTGCAGGAGCACGCGGTTATGCCCATGCCGGACGACCTGATCATCACCCGCCCCGGACCGCGCATCGTCGACGGCCTCGAGGCGCTGGCTCGCGCCATCCACCCCGAAGCCTTCGCCTGAGGACGGCCGGACCGATGCGCGCCGCACCCGCACTCCCCATCAGCCGGCCGCTGGCCGGTGGGCCGTCGCTGACGCGGTCGGTGGCGGTGCTGGGCGGTGGCGTGCTGCTGCTGGCCGTGGTGCTGGTTGCTGCCGTCGGACTCGGCAGCGTCGGCATCGGCCTGGACCAGACGGCGCGCATCCTGGCGCATCGGCTGCTCGGCCTGCCGATCGATGCGTCATGGAGTCCAGCGGCCGAGACGATCATCTTCGACCTTCGCCTGCCGCGCGTGCTGACCGCCATGCTGGTCGGCGGCGGGCTCGGCGTGGCCGGCACCGTCTTCCAGGCGCTGCTGCGCAACCCGATGGCCGATCCGTACCTGATCGGCACCGCCGCGGGCGCGTCGCTCGGCGCCGTGGCCGGCATCGTCGCGCCGCTCCTCCTGCCGGCGCTGGCACTGGGCGCGACAACCGCATGGTGGGGGATCGGCATGGTGCAGGTCCTCGCCTTCGCCGGAGGCCTGCTGACGGTGCTGCTGGTGTACACCGTCGCGCGTGGCGCCGGCGGGGTGCAGGTCGTCACCCTGCTGCTGACCGGCTACGCCGTGTCGTCGATCCTGGCGGCTGCGGTTGCCCTGCTCATGTTCCTCTCCGGCCGGGCGCTGGGCGCGATCTTCGCCTGGCTGATGGGCTCGCTCGCCGGCGCTTCGTGGTCGGCGCTCGCGTTTGCCGCTCCGCTGGTACTGCTGAGCGCTGCCCTGCTGCTGCTGCGCTGGCGGCGGCTCAACGTGCTGCTGCTGGGCGAGGCGGCGGCCGCCCACCTCGGCCTCGATATCGAGCGCGAGAAGCTCGTGCTGACGGCGCTGGCCACCCTCGCCACCTCGGCGGCGGTCGCCGTCTCCGGGACGATCGGGTTCGTGGGCCTGGTCGTGCCGCACCTGCTCAGGCTGGCAATCGGACCGGATCACCGGCTGCTGCTGCCCGCCTCCTTCCTGCTCGGCGCCGCCTTGCTGGCCGCGGCCGACCTGGGCGCGCGGCTGGCGGGCGGCATCCCGGTCGGCATCGTCACCGCACTGCTCGGCGCCCCCTTCTTCCTGTGGCTGCTGCGCCGCTCGCGCGCCGCCCGGTTAGCGGCGTGACCGCGCTCGTCGAGCTCTCCGGCGTGCAGTTCGGCTACGGCTCGCGCCGCGTGCTGGAGGGCGTCGACCTCACGGTCCAGCGGGGCGAGCTGGTCGCGCTACTCGGCGCAAACGGCAGCGGCAAGACGACGCTGCTGCGCCTGCTGGCCGGCACGCTGCGCCCCGATCAGGGAACGATCGCCATCGCCGGCCGGCCGCTCGGCGCATGGCGCCGTCATGAGCTGGCGCAGCACGTCGCCGTGCTGCCCCAGCAGCTCGACCTGCCGGCCGGCTTCCGCGTCGCCGAGCTGGTCGAGATGGGACGAGCGCCGCATGCGCGCCGCCTCTTCGGCGCCAGTGCGGAGGACGAGGCAGCCGTCGAGCGCGCACTGCTGGATGCGGGTGCGCTCGACCTGGCGCATCGGTCAATCGAGGAGCTCTCCGGAGGCGAGCGGCAGCGGGTGCTGGTGGCGATGGCGCTGGCCCAGGAGCCGGAGCTGCTGCTCCTCGACGAGCCAACCACGCATCTCGACGTCGCCCACCAGGTGGCGCTGCTGGCCAGCATCGCCCGCCTGCGTCGCTCGCGGCAGCTGACGGTGCTGGCGGTGCTTCACGACCTGACGCTGGCGGCGGCCTTCGCGCCGCGCGTCGCGCTCGTGCACGACGGCCGGCTGCTGGCCGACGGCACTCCGCACGAGGTGCTCAGCCAGCAGCGGGTGCGCCAGGTCTTCGGCGTGGCGACACAAATGGCCTGGACCGCCGACGGCCGACCACACCTCGTGGTCGAGCTGCCGTCGGCCGCGCAGGATCAGGCCTTGGCGTCTCCCGGCCGCGCCTGATCGGCACGCTCCTCGACGTCCAGGTGCAGCTCCTCGCCGCCGTCGGGCCGGAGTGAGCGATGGACATGGATGGACGGATGGGTCTCGTCACCGACCTGCTCCTTCTCCACCCGCACCATGGTGTGGTCCTCGACGTCGGTGAGCCGCTCGCGCTCGGGCAGCGAGGCGTTGGGCACGGCTGATTCGAGAAGGTAGTTGCCGAACACGTTGAGCACCGCAATGACCGGGATGCCGAACAGCGCGCCCCACACTCCTGCGACCTGCGATCCGACCAGCAGGGCGACGAGCACCAGGATCGGATGCATGCCCAGGGCGTCGCGCATGAGCCGTGGCTGGAGCCAGTTGATGATCACGGTCTGCACGGCGATCAGCACCACGGCGACGACCAGGAACCACTGCGGGATGTAGATCCAGGCCGCCACGATGGGAGGGATCAGGGCGAGGGGAGGCCCGAAGAAGGGGATGAGCATGGCCAGTGCCGACAGCGTGCCCACCAGGAACAGGTACGGCATGCCGAAGGCGGTGCCGATCACGGCGACCAGCAGCGCCTGCACTGCGGCCAGGATGATCTGCGCCCGCAGGAAGCCGCCGAAGGCACGCGCGACGCTGCGCTCGAACATCCCCAGCTCGTCGCTGTAGCGGCGCGGCACGAGGCGTCCGATCTTGGCCAGGATGCGATCGCTGTCCATCAGCATGTACAGCGACAGGACCAGGATCAGCACCAGTGAACCGAGCGTGGCGATGGTCACGCCGGCGATCGACTGGGCCTGGCTGAAGATGGCGTCGCCCAGGTTGCTGGCCTGTGCCTGGGCGGCCTGGTAGAGCTGCACCAGGTCGATCTCGAATCGGCCCAGCCCGAGCGCGTGCTGCCAGTCGGCCAGGGTCTGCTCGATGCGCAGCGAGGTGCGCGGGAACTCGGCGCTGAGGCTGCTCACCTGCTGGGTGATCGCCGCGCCGGTGTAGAACAGCGCGAATCCGAGGGTGACCAGCGCGACGGCGTAGGTGAGCGCGACCACCGCGGGCCGGGGCAGCGGCAGCAGCTCGTCCAGGAAGTGGACCACCGGCGAGAGGACGAAGGCCAGCAACCAGGCCAAGAACAGCACCAGGATGATCTGGCTGAAGCCGCCCAGCACGTCGAGCACGACGCGCAGCAGCAGCAGCCCGACGTACAGCGAAGCCAGGATCAGGAAGATGAGCAGCCAGCGCCGCTCCCGCGAGCCGATGCCGCCGAGCAGCGGTGGCTCGCCGGCCATCAGCGCGTCCCGATCCCCACGGCGTCGTGGACCTCGCGCATCGTCTCCACGAGCAGCGGGCGGACCTTGGCGGCGCCGGCGGCGAGCACCTCCTCGACGATGCCCGGCGTGGCGGCCAGCTCGGCGCGCCGCTCGCGCATCGGCTCGAAGAAGGCGATGATCCGATCGGCCAGCAGCTGCTTGGTCTCGACGCAGCCGGTTCGCGCGGTGCGCTCGCCGTCCTGGATCTGCAGGTAGTCGCCACCGAAGAACCGATGGAGGTTGCCGCAGACGTTGCAGACCTCCGGACGCCCCGGATCGGTGCGCTTGATGCGCAGCGGGTCGGTGACCATGCTCATCACCAGCCTCCTGATCTCGTCGGGCTCGGCGAAGATCGGAATGGTGTTGCCGGCACTCTTGCTCATCTTGGTGGCGCCGTCGATGCCGAGCACGACCGGCGACTCGGTGTAGACCGCCTGCGGCTCGGGGAAGACGCTCCCATAGCGCCGGTTGAACGCGCGCACGATCTCGCGTGACAGCTCGAGGTGGGCCGCCTGGTCCTTGCCGACCGGCACCCGGGTCGCCTTGTAGATGACGATGTCGGCTGCCTGCAGGACCGGGTAGTCGAGCAACCCCATGCTGTTGTCGACGCCCTGCTGACGCTTTTCCTTGTAGGTCGGCGTGCGCTCCAGCCAGCTGACCGGGACGACCGTGTTGAGGACCCAGCACAGCTCCGCATGCTCGGGCATATCCGACTGGCGGATCAGCGCGCACCGGTCGGGATCGAGTCCGACCGCCAGCAGGTCGAGCACCATCTCGTGGGTCAGCCGCCGCAGCTCCTCGCCGTCATGGACCGTCGTCAGGGCGTGGTAGTCGACGATGGCGTAGATGGCGTCGTATTCGGCCTGCATGGCCACGTAGTTCGCCTGCGCCCCGAGGTAGTTGCCGAGATGCGACGCGCCCGAGGGCTGGATCCCGGAGAAGACGCGCTCGCGCGCCTGCGGGAGGCCGGAGATGGGCTGGGCGGCGGTCTGGGTCATCAGGACGGCGAGTGTAGCGCACGCTCCCGCTGGACCGATGCGGGCGAGAGGCGAGCGTAGAATCAGCGGCGTGACCGTCTGGGACGCCGCGGCTCGCCCGGGGGCGCGGGTCGGCCATGCCATCGAGTCGCACGCCGAGATCGGGTCGACCAACGATCGCGCCCTCGAGGCGCTGAGCGAGCCTGACGGCGAGGGCCGCGCCATCGTCGCCGAGCTGCAGCGCGCCGGTCGCGGCCGGCGCGGCCGTGTCTGGGCGTCGCCGGCCGGCCTGAACCTCACCGTCTCGGTCGCGCTGCGGCCGCGGCTGCCGGCTTCTGAGGCTGGCCGGCTGGGGCTGGCCGTTGCGCTCGCGGTATGCGACGCCTGCCAGGCCGAGGCGCCGGTCGCCATCAAGTGGCCGAACGACATCGTGGCGGCCGACGGCGCCAAGGTCGCCGGGCTGCTGCTCGAGACGGCGCTGATCGACGACCGCCTGGCGCACGTCGTGATCGGCTGCGGCATCAACGTGAACTGGCCTCGAAGCAGCATGCCCGCCGAGCTCGCCGCCGGCGCCAGCTCGCTCCGCGATCTGGCAGGGCACGATGTCGACCGGGCGGTGCTGCTCGGCCGCCTGCTCGCAGGCCTCGAGCGTGAGATCGAGGCGCTCGAGGCCGGCATCTCGCCCATCGACCGCTACCGCGCGGCGTCCTGGCTCGACGGTCGGGACGTGGTGGTCAGCCTCGGT
Source organism: Steroidobacteraceae bacterium (assembly GCA_025935615.1). Taxonomy (GTDB): domain Bacteria; phylum Chloroflexota; class Limnocylindria; order QHBO01; family QHBO01; genus JAICUY01. Next base: position 12,901 of record JAICUY010000021.1, on the reverse strand, counting down.
GAGCGCGCGGTCGAGGGCCGCGCGCTGGGCGTCAACGAGCAGGGCTGGCTGGTGGTCGAGAGCCGGGAGGGCCGGCAGGTGCTCAACGTCGGCGAGGTGGCCCGCGTCCGCGAGCGAGGGGCGGTGCCTGCATGACCGCCCAGCGGCAGCCGGCGCCACGGCCATTCGGCGACCCGGACGCCGGCGCGGTGCGTGCGGCGCAGGCCGACCGCGCCGCCTTCGAGATCCTCTACCGCCGCTACCTCGACCGCGTCTACGCCTACGCCTTCTACCAGCTTGGCGATCACCACGACGCGGAGGATGCGACCGAGCGCACGTTTCTGGCCGCGCTGGGTGCCATCGGTGGCTACCGCGACCGGGGGTCGACTTTTCGCGCATGGCTGTTCCGGATCGCGCACAACACGGTGGCCAACACGCTCCGCAGCCGGGCCCGACGGCGGATCGAGCCGCTCCCCGACGAGCCGGCATGGGCCGCAGCCGACGCGGATCCGGCCGGCCTCGTGCATCGCGCCGAGGAGCTGCATCTCGTCATCCGGGCGGTGGCACAGCTGCCCGCGGACCGGCGACAGGTCGTTCTGCTGCGCTTCGTCGACGGACTGACGCCGGCCGAGATCGGCGAGGTGCTCGGCCGTTCGGCCGGCGCGGTGCGCGTGCTGCAGCACCGATCGCTGCGCGACCTCGCCGCGCGACTGGGCCGGCCGCGCGACTGACCCGCGTGTAACACCGCGTCCGGTGCGGTGTTTGGATACGATGAAGGCTCCCACGCCCGCCGTCCGCAGCCGCGAGGTCTCATGTCCACTGCCGCCCTCCGTACCGATGCCGCCGTCGAGGCGGTGCTGGCCGGTGAGCCGCCGCAGGGCGCGCTCGGCGAAATGACGGAGCTGGTCCATGCAGCGCTGCGTCCCATCCCGCCGGGCGTCGCGTTCGAGGCACGCCTGCGTCGACGCCTCGCCGGCGCAACGCGCTTCGCCTGGCCGCAGCTGACTCCCAGCCGACTGCTGGCGGCCGGTGCCGTGTCGAGCGCGGCGCTGGGCGTCACCGCTGTCGCCGTCTACGTCAGCCGTCGGCAGCCGGCGCATCGGCCAGTGCATCGGTAAGGAGGCTGGATTGCCGATCAAGTTCCCGTTCAGCCGACGTCGTCCGGGTCCGACCGATGCCTGGACCAAGTGCCCCGATTGTGAACAGCAGGTTTTCAACCGCCAGCTCGAACGGAATCACCGCGTCTGCCCGCACTGCGGCCACAACTTCAGGATGTCGATCGGAGAGCGGATCGACCTGCTGCTCGACGAGGGCAGCTTCGTGGAGCGCGACGCCGGGCTCGAATCGGTCGACCCGCTGGGGTTCTTCGACCAGAAGCCCTATCCCGACCGGCTCGAGGCGGCACGCGTCAAGACCGGGCTGCGCGAGGCCGCGGTGTGGGGCACGGGAAGCGTCTCCGGCCGGCGCGTGGCCATCGGCCTGTTCGACTTCCGCTTCATGGGCGGCTCGATGGGCAGCGTCGTGGGTGAGAAGATCGCGCGCTGCTTCGAGGCCGCGCTGGTCGAGCGCATCCCGGCCGTGATCGTCAGCGCCTCGGGCGGAGCTCGCATGCAGGAGGGAACGCTGTCGCTGCTCCAGCTGGCAAAGACGACGGCGCCCCTGGTGCGGCTGGACGCGGCCGGCGTTCCGTTCATCAGCATCCTGACCGATCCGACCACCGGCGGCGTGCTTGCGAGCTTCGCCAGCCTGGGGGACGTCATCCTGGCCGAGCCCAAGGCGCTGATCGGCTTTGCCGGTGCCCGCGTCGCCAGCGGGACGGTTGGCGAGGAGCTGCCTGAGGGATTCCAGACCGCCGAGTTCCTGCTCGAGCACGGGCTGGTCGACCTCGTCGTGCCGCGCGCCGAGCTGCGAGTGACGCTCGGCCGGTTGCTGGCGCTGCTGCCCCCGGCCGCCGTCGAAGAGGGCTGGGACGACGACGAACGGCGCTGGGGACCGATCGGCGTGCTGTCCGGGATCGCCGAGAAGCTCGGCGGGGCGGTCTCCGAGACGGTCGGGCTCGACGTCGAAGGAGAGCCGACGGCAGGAAACGGTCGAAGCCCCGAGCGCGCGGCGGAGCAGACGCTGGAGCGTGAGCGGTGACCGAGCTCGTCTCCTCGTCGCAGGCTCCATCGGCCGAGCAGGCGGATGCGGCCTGGCAGCGCGTCCAGCGCGCCCGCCACCCGGAACGTCCGAGGACGCTGGACCTGGTGCCGCGCATCTTCGACGACTTCGTCGAGCTGCATGGCGACCGCCTGTTCCGGGAGGATCCGGCCATCGTCGGCGGGCCGGCGCTGCTCGAGGGACGGCCGGTGATGGTGATCGGCCACCAGAAGGGCAACGACACCGACTCGAACATCTTCCGCAACTTCGGCTCGGCTCATCCCGAGGGCTTCCGCAAGGCGCAGCGCCTGATGCGGCTGGCCGACAAGCTCGGCCTGCCCGTCATCACCTTTCTCGACACCGCCGGTGCCTTCCCGGGGCCGGCGGCCGAGGAACGCGGCCAGGCAGAGGCCATCGCGTCGTCGATCAAGCTGATGACGGGGCTCCAGGTTCCCGTCGTCGCCGTGGTGCTCGGCGAGGGCGGCTCGGGCGGGGCGCTGGCCATCGGGGTGGGCGACGAGGTGCTGGCCCTCGAGAACAGCGTCTATTCCGTCATCTCGCCCGAGGGTTGCGCGTCGATCCTGTGGCGCTCACCGGAGGCCGCCCCCATCGCGGCAGCCGCTATGCGGATGACGGCCGAGGACCAACACGAGCTGGGCATCGTGGACAGCATCATCGACGAGCCGGGCGAGGGGGCGCATACCGATCCGGGCGCGACGGCCACTGCGATCAAGGCCGCGCTGCTTGCCTCCCTGGCCCGCATCAGCCGCCTTGACACGGAGACGCTGCTCGCGACCCGGTATGCTCGGCTCCGCGGCATCGGCGTCTATCGCGAGAGCGACGTCGGGCCGCGCGCCGCGCTCGACGAACCGTCGCTGCGCCGGCGTATCGGCCGCTTGCTGCACCTGCCGGGCGTCCCGCGCCGACCGCGCTGGAGCGAGATCTGGCCGAGCGGCGATGACAACAATGACAGCGAGAGGGGCGCATGACCGATCACCCCGGCGACCTCGACCAGATCCGCCACGCCGCGGACGAGCTCGTCCCGAAGCTCACCGAACGGCTGTCGCGGTCCGCGCTGGGCGAGATCGAGGTGCGCGCCGGGTCGCTTCGCGTCCGCGTGTCACGGGCGGTCGAGGGCCCGTCGACGGCTGCCCCCGCCGCCGGATCGCAGGCCACCGCGCGCGCCGAACACGCCGCGCCGACTGCCGCAGGACCGACCGCCGGCGCGCACGGCGTCCCGTCGCCGGCCGTCGGATACTTCGTCTACGGCGACGGGCTCGGCCCCGGCCTGGTGGTCGAGAAGGGCGATGCCCTCGGCTTCGTCGAGGTGCTCGGCGTGCGCCATGACGTGCGTGCGCCGCGCCCGGGGAAAGTCCGCAACCTCGTCACCGAGACCGGCGAGGCGGTCGAGTACGGGCAGACATTGCTCGAGCTGGAGCCGGCCGAGGCATGAGCATTGCGCTCCTCTTCTCGCCCCAGGGATCGCAGGCCGTCGGCATGGGCCGCGCGCTGGCCGACGCGTCGCCCGCAGCCCGAGCCCGCTTTGACGAGGCCGATGCGATCCTCGGCTGCTCGATCTCGGACGTCGCCTGGAACGGGCCTGAGGAACGGCTGAACGACACGCGCTGGACGCAGCCGGCGCTGCTCACCGCATCCATTGCCGCGCTGGCCGCGCTGCGCGAGCGGGCCGACCCTGCGGCCGCCTTCGTGGCCGGGCACTCGGTCGGTGAGTACGCGGCGCTGGTGGCGGCCGACGTGCTGTCCTTCGCCGACGCGCTGCGGCTGGTGGCGCGACGCGGTGAGCTGATGGCCGCCGAGACGGCGGGCGGTGGGATGAGCGCGGTGATCGGCATGGAGCGGGAGACGGTGCGGCGCACCGTCGAAGCGGTGGCATCGCCGGCCGACGTGGTGGTCGCCAACGACAACGCGCCCGGTCAGGTGGTGATCAGCGGGACGGCCGACGCGCTGGCTCGGGCGGGCGATGCCCTGAGGGCGGCCGGCGCGCGCCGCGTGCTGCCGCTCAACGTCAGTGGCCCGTTCCACTCGCCGCACATGGCGCCGGTCGTCGACGCCCTCGCAACGGCGTTCGAGGCGGCGACCTGGAATGAGGCGCAGGTGCCGGTTGTCAGCAACGTCACCGCCGAGCCCGAAACCGATCCGGAGCGGCTGCGCAACCTGCTGGCGGAGCAGGTCCGCTCGCCGGTGGAGTGGGTCGCATCGGTCCGGCGCATGGCAGCCGATGGTGTCGATACGTTCATCGAGTGCGGGCCGGGGAGTGCACTGACCGGCATGGTCCGGCGCATCGCGCCGGAGGCGCGGACGCTGAACGTGAGCGATCCGGCGACGCTGGCCGCGACCGTCGAGGCGCTGCGCGGCGAGCCTGCGGAGGCATCGGTCTAGTGTTCTCGAAGATCCTCATCGCCAACCGCGGCGAGATCGCGGTGCGCGTGCTGCGCGCATGCCGCGACCTCGGGATCCCGGCGGTGGTCGCCTACAGCGAGGCCGATCGTGACACGCTGGCCGTGCGGCTGGCCGACGAGGCGGTGTGCATCGGTCCGGCCGAGGCCCGCAAGAGCTACCTCAACCAGCCGGCCATGGTCTCGGCCGCGCTGATCACCGGCTGCGATGCGGTGCACCCCGGGTATGGCTTCCTGTCGGAGGATCCGACCTTCGCCGAGGTCTGCGCGGCCCACGAGCTGGCCTTCATCGGGCCGCGGGCAGAGGTGCTCGACAGGTTCGCCAGCAAGTACGCGGTGCGCCGCATGCTGGCAGCCACCGGTCTGCCCACCGTCCCCGGCAGCCGGGGCATCGTGAGCGACCTGAACGACGCGCTGGCGCAGGCAGGCGACGCGGGGTACCCGGTCCTGCTCAAGCCATCGGCCGGTGGCGGCGGGCGCGGGATGCGGCTCGTCCGCTCGCCGCGCGAGATGGAGACGTCGCTGCCGCTGGCGCGCTCGGAGGCGCAGGCCGCCTTCGGCGACGACAGCATCTACTTCGAGAAGTGGATCGAGGAGAGCCGCCACGTCGAGGTGCAGGTGCTGATCGACCGCTACGGTCACGGGATTCATCTCGGCGAGCGGGATTGCAGCGTGCAGCGCCGACACCAGAAGATCATCGAGGAGGGCCCGTCGCCCGCCATGGACGACGCGACGCGCGAGCGGCTGCGCGACCTCGCCATCCGAGCGGTGGTGGCTGCGGGCTATGAGAGCGCGGGGACGCTCGAGTTCCTGCTCGACGGCGACGGCAACTTCTATTTCATCGAGATCAACTGCCGTATCCAGGTCGAGCATCCGGTGACCGAGCTGCTGACGAGTGTCGATCTCATCCGGGAGCAGATTCGTCTGGCGGCCGGCGAGGAGCTGACGCTGCGCCAGGAGGACGTCACCTTCCGCGGCCACGCCATCGAGTTCCGCATCAACGCCGAGGATCCCGGCGACAACTTCGCCCCGCAGACGGGCGTGGTCGAGGAGCTGCTGCTGCCCGGCGGTCCGGGGGTCAGGCTCGACACGCATCTCTACCCGGGGTACGAAGTGCCGCCCTTCTACGACTCGCTGCTGGCCAAGCTCGTCGTCTGGGGCGAGGATCGGCCGCAGGCGGTTGCCCGCTCGCGGCGCGCCCTGGCCGAGTTCGAGATCGGCGGCATCAAGACCAACATCCCGTTCCACCGCGGGATCATCGAGAACGCCGCGTTCCTGGATGCCGAGGTGAGCACCAACCTGCTGGACCGCGTCGGTCCGGGCGCCTTCGTGGCCGGCGGCGCCTGACAGATGGAGACTGAGCACGACAGACCGATGACGACCGAGACCGATACGGCCGCCACCACGGCCGGCCTTGCCCCGCTGCCCTGGGAGGCGGCCGAGATCATGCGTCTCCTCCCGCACCGCTACCCGTTCCTGCTGGTCGATCGGGTGATCGAGCTCGACCCCGGCAAGCGGGTGGTGGCGCTGAAGAACGTGACCGCCAACGAGCCGCAGTTCACAGGGCACTTCCCGGAACGCCCGATCATGCCCGGCGTGCTGATGGTCGAGGCGCTGGCCCAGGCAGGCGGCGTCGCGGTGCTGTCCCTGCCCGAGAACCGCGGCAAGCTGGCGCTTTTCGCCGGAATCGACGAGTGCCGCTTCCGGCGCACCGTGCTGCCGGGCGACACGCTGCGGCTGGAGGTGACCGTCGAGAAGCTGCAGCGCATGTTCGGGCGGGCACGTGGGGTGGCCACCGTCGACGGCGAGGTGGCGGTCGAGGGCGTGCTGTCGTTCATCATCCCGCGCGACCAGTCGATCGCCGGAGGCCGCACCGATGGCTGAGCCGACGAGCGTCGAGCGCCGCCGGGTGGTGGTCACCGGGATGGGCGCCATCAGCCCGCTCGGCAACGACGTCGAGCACCTGTGGGAGGGCCTCGTCGCCGGGCGCAGCGGCATCACCCGCATCACCAGCTTCGATCCGGCGCGCGTCGCGAGCAAGGTCGCCGGCGAAATTCACGACTTCGACGCCGCCGCGGTGATGGACCGCAAAGAGGTGCGCCGCAACGACCGGGTGGTCCACTACGCGTGGGCTGCGACCCGGGAGGCGATGGCGATGGCGGGGTTGCCGGTGCCGATCACCGACGACCGGACGGCCGATCGCACCGGCGCGATCATCGGTACCGGCATCGGCGGCATCAACACCCTCATCCGCGACGTGATCGAGGCTCACGAGCTGGGACCGGAACGTGTCGGGCCCTTTCTGGTGACGGCCATGATCCCGGACATGTGCGCCGGCTTCGTCGCCATCCAGGCCAACGTGCGCGGGCCGAATTACGCCACTGTGAGCGCCTGCTCGAGCTCGAACCACGCCATCGGCAGCGCGCTCGAGATCATTCGGCGGGGCGATGCCGACCTGATGATCGCCGGCGGGTCAGAGGCGGGGATCGGCGAGATCCCGGTTGCCGCCTTCTCGGCCATGCGCGCCCTGTCGACCAAGCGCAACGATGAGCCGGAGAAGGCGTCGCGGCCGTTCGACGCCCAGCGCGACGGCTTCGTCATCGCCGACGGCGCGGGGATCCTGGTCCTCGAGGAGCTGGAGCACGCCCGCGCGCGCGGCGCCACGATTCGTGCGGAGGTGGTGGGCTACGCGGCGACCGACGATGCTTCTCACATCACGCTGCCCGCGCCGGGCGGACGTGGCGCCGCTCGCAGCATGCGCGGCGCGCTCGACGATGCCGGCCTCGAAACCGACCAGATCGGCTATATCAACGCGCACGGCACGAGCACGCCTCCCAACGACCGCTCCGAGACCGCGGCCATCAAGACCGTCTTCGGCGAGCGGGCCTACCAGATCCCCGTTTCGAGCACCAAGTCGATGACCGGGCACCTCATGGGGGCCGGCGGCGGTGTCGAGGCCATCGCCTGCGTGCGCGCCCTCGAGGAGGGCATCCTGCCGCCGACGATCAACTACCAATTCCCCGATCCGGACTGCGACCTCGACTACGTGCCGAACGAAGCGCGCCACGTCGCCATCTCGACCGCCATGAGCAACTCGTTCGGATTCGGCGGGCACAACGCAACGCTCATCTTCCGGCGGTGGGACGGGTGAGCGACGCCGAGCGCGACGACGCCGTGCTGCAGGCCGTCGATCTGCTGACGCCGACCTTCGAGGCCAGCGGGCTCGACGAGCTCGAGGTCGAAGCCGGCGAGCTGACGGTCCGGCTGTCGCGACCGCGTGCCCTGCCGGCGGCCGCGCCGGCGCCGGTTGCCGCTGTTGTCGGGCCGCCCGCGTCCCAGGCGCCGGTCACGCCCTACGGCGAGCCGGCGCCCGGCATGCGGTTCGTGAGCGCGCCGCTGACGGGGATCTGGTACACGTCGCCCTCGCCGGGTGCGCGGCCGTATCTGACCGAGGGCGGCGAGGTCTCCGCCGGCCAGGTCATCGGTCTGATCGAGGCCATGAAGCTGTTCAACGAGATCAAGTCGGACGTAGCCGGCAAGGTGAACCGGTTCCTCGCCGAGAACGGCACGTTGGTCAAGCGCCAGCAGCCGCTCATCGAGGTCGATCCACGCTGACGCGCCCAGCGAGCAAGCTGAGAGGAGACGAGAACGACATGGCGCCGAACGCGGTGATCACCGGGTGGGGCATGTACGCACCCGAGCGGGTGCTGACCAACGACGAGCTGTCGCGCATGGTCGAGACCAGCGACGAATGGATCGCGACTCGCACCGGGATCCGCGAGCGCAGGATCGCCGCGGACGGCGAAACAGCCACCACACTGGCTGTCAACGCGTCGCGCGACGCGCTGGCCGTGGCGGGCGCCGACCCGCTCGACATCGACCTCGTCATCGTCGGCACCTGCTCACCGGATTACCCGCTGCCGGCGACCGGCGTGCTCGTGGCGCAGCAGCTCGGCGCCACGCGCGCCGCCGGCTTCGACCTGCAGGCAGCGTGCTCCGGCTTCCTGTTCGCCTTGGCGACCGGCACGAGCTTCGTGCGCAGCGGCATGTATCGCAACGTGCTAGTCATCGGGGTCGAGGTGCTGAGCCGGTTCATCGACTGGACGGACCGTTCGACCTGCGTCCTGTTCGGCGACGGTGCGGGAGCGGTCCTCCTTTCGGCCAGCGACCAGCCGGGCGGCCTGTTGGGCGTCGACATGATGAGCGACGGCACCGGCGCCGAGGCGATCATCATCCCGGCCGGGGGATCGGCCTGCCCCGTCTCGCCCCAGACAGCCGCCGGCAACGGCCACTTCATCCACATGGCCGGCGCCGACGTGTACCGATACGCCACACGCCAGCTGGCCGAGTCGACCCTGGCGGCGGTCCGCGACGCTGGCATCGGCCTGACCGACATCGACCAGTTCATCTACCACCAGGCCAACCTGCGCATCATCAACAGCGTCGGCAAGCAGCTCGGCATCCCCGACGAGAAGGTCTTCGTCAACATCGAGAAGTACGGCAACACCTCGGCCGCATCGGTGCCCATGGCGTTGGTCGAGGCCGTCGCGGCCGGACGGGTCAAGCCCGGCGATCGGCTGCTGATGGCGGCCTTCGGCGCCGGCTACACGGCCGGCTCGGCGGTCCTGCAGTGGACGGCCGATCCACAGCGAGCGTTCCTGGCCCCCGGCTCCCAGACGCGGCTCGGTCAGCCGCAGCGACAGCTCGAGCCGGCGGCCGCCGGCTGATGTTCGACCTGTCGGGCAAGGCCGCCCTCGTCACCGGGGCCTCGCGCGGCCTTGGCCGCGCCATCGCCCTCGCCTTCGCCCGGCAGGGGGCCGACGTGGCGGTCAACTATCGCGGCAACGCATCGGCTGCCGAGGAGGTCGCAGGCGCCATTCGCGAGCTGGGCCGCCGGGCGGCCACCATCCAGGGCGACACGTCGGGCGGTCGTGAGGCGTGCGAGGCGATCGTCAAGGCCGCGCTCGACGCGTTCGGCAAGGTCGACATCCTCGTCAACAACGCCGGCATCACCCGCGACGACCTGCTCATGCGCATGTCGGCCGAGGCCTGGGACGAGGTCATCGACACCAACCTGTCCGGCCCGTTCTGGATGACGCGCGCCATCGCCCGACCGATGATGAAGGCCCGATCCGGCCGCATCATCAACATGAGCTCTGCCGCCGGCCGGATGGGGAACCCGGGCCAAGCCAATTACGCGGCCGCCAAGGCCGGATTGATCGGACTGACCAAGACCACGGCGCGCGAGCTTGCCTCGCGCGGGATCACCTGCAACGCGCTGGCACCGGGTCTGATCGAGACGGACCTGACCGCCGACTTGCCCGAGGCGGCCTCCGAAGCGCTCAAGGGCATGACCCCGCTGGGCTACATCGGCTCGGTCGACGACGTCGCTGCCGCCGCTGTCTATTTCGCCTCCGACGAGGCGCGGTACGTCACCGGCCAGGTGCTGGGCGTCGACGGCGGCATCGTGATGGGAGCCTGAAGACGCCATTCGTGGCGTCACCGCGTGCGAACACGACAGGTGCATGCGGGGGTGGGGCGGTACGGCGGCGAGCGCTCCGCCGGATTGGCGATTTCGCGCGCAGATCTGACAACGGCTCAGCGTGTGATGCAGATGTCACGCATGCGAACCGACCCGCCCACGTAACGCCCCACAGGGCGCGCCTTTGTCAGGGTGCGCCAACAACCGAGCTGGCGAGCCATGTCATGTAAACGTATCGGTCGACCGATGCGTTCTCCAGGCGTGAGCGAGATGGTGGAATCGAGCTTCGGCGAGTTCTATGCCCTGCGCAAGGACCCGGTGTATCGTGCCGTGCTCCTCGCCACGCGACGACCGACCGACGCGGAGGACGCTGTCGCCGACGCCTTCGTGCGAGCCTGCGAGCGGTGGGACGTGCTGCGCAACCATCCGGATCCGAACGCCTGGGTGATGCGCACTGCCATGAATCGGTTCATCTCCGGCTGGCGACGGTGGCGCCGCGAGCAGCCGGATCCGCCGGACCTCCCGATGCTCGTCCCGGACCAGGCGGGCTCGCTCGATCCTTACCTGCTCCGCCTGCTGTGGCGGCTGCCGCGCCGCCAGCGTGAGGTGATTGCCCTGCGGATCCTGGCCGACCTCGACCGCCGCGCGACCGCAACGGCGCTCGGCATTGCAGCCGGGACCGTCGGCGTCCACCTGGCGCGCGGACTCGCGACCCTCCGCCAGGGCCTCGCCGGCACCGCATACGAGGAGGCAGCCCGATGACGCGCGACAACGCTCCCGACCGCGATCTCGTTGACCGCATTCGCAGCTCCACGGCTCATTGGTCGTTCGACCGTCCAGAGCCGATAGTCGCGACCTCGAACAACCGGACGACCGCCCCGCGCTACCTCGCCATAGCCGCCGTCGCGATAGTCGCAGCCGCGCTGACGGTAACCGCTGTCGCGGTAGTCGGTCGGATACCACGGCTAGGGCTGCCCTCGGTTGGTCAGCCGACCTCCTCGCCCGCGGTTCCATCGCCCAACCCAAGGAGTGCCGAACCCACGGTGACGCCGACGCTGGCCCCGGTCAGTGGCGCCGACGCCGAGCGGATGTGCCTCGACGATAACGTCGAGATTCAAGCGGATTGGGTCCAGCGAGGCCAAAGCGACGATGAGGTCCGCAGAACCCTCGCGTCGCTGCCGATCGTCCACCAGGATCAGCGTGATCACGGCGGCCTGTTCCTCTTCGCCGACGACCGGTTCGTCAACGTCTGCGAGATCGTCCGCACGGCGTCGGGAGACATGAATCTGTCGAGCTCCATCGGCCTTCGCGAACATGCCGGGGGCGACATCAATATTTCGGGCGCATGGAACTCGCCTGAAAGCATGGGTGCTCCCGTGGCCGACATGATGGTCTTCGGGGAAGCCGCGCCCGATGTCAAGGCTGTCCATGTGGTGCTCGAGCACGGTCGGCGGCTCGATGCGTGGCTCGGTGACGGACTGTGGATTGCGTGGTGGAACGAGCCGGTCGGCTCGGTCGCGATCGAGGCGGACCATGCGAACGGGACGGTGACAACGACCAAGCACCGCATGCGCGCGATCACGCTCTCTGGCTGAGGCGCGCGTCCGAGCGCTTGCCCGCTCGGCGAGATTCGGCAGGGCACTTGCTGCACAATGGGAGACAACCCCAGTGCATCGGATCAAAGGAGCAACCTGCATGCTGACGCTGCGCTCATTGCTGCGCCCGACCCGTGTGGTCGACGCGCACTGCGACATCCCGTGTGGCATCTACGACCCCGCCCAGGCGCGGATCGAGGCGGAGTCCTGCTACAACATCATCAAGAAGTACAACGACAGCGACGACGAGGTCTTCCGCACGCGCTGCATCCAGGTCAAGGAGGAGCGCGCGGAGCTCGCCAAGCACCACATCGACGTGCTGTGGAGCGACTACTTCAAGCCGGAGCACCTCGAGAAGTACCCGGACCTGCACCAGACCTTCTGGCAGGCAGCCAAGCAGGTGTCGCAGGTCAAGCACACCATGAACCTCGACGACGCCAAGAAGCTGCTCGACCTGATCGACCAGATCGACGAGATGTGGCGCGCCACCGGCGGCCCGGAGAAGACACGCGTCCAGGCGGCCGCGGTCTGACATAAGACCGATGCGCACGGAGAGGGGCCGCCTGCGGCCCCTCTTTTTCGTTCTCGGGCTGGCCACCGGCCTGGCGGTCGTCGCTGCGCGCTGGACCGATGCGGCCGCCGTTCGGGGCGCCTCCATGGCCCCGACGCTGCTCCCCGGGGAGCGGCTGCTCGTCGAACGCTGGACATTCCGGCGCCGCTCGCCCCGCGCTGGCGACGTCGTCCTGGCCCGCGATCCACGTCAGCCGTCCCGGGAGCTCATCAAGCGGGTCGCCTCGGTCGTCGATGGTCGCGTCTCACTTCGGGGAGACGGCATGGCGACCACCGACTCACGAACCTTCGGAACCGTGCCGTTCAGCGACATCGAGTGGCGTGTCGCGCTCCGGTACTGGCCCGTCAGGCGCATCGGTCCGATCCCGGCCGCCCCGCCGCTCGCATACGAGCCGCAGGGTGGGGAGCCGGCGTGCACCGCCTTCGGCGATCTTGTAGTGGGGGAGTGAATCGGCGGTCGCTGTCGCGTCCCGGACGTACCGACTGTGCTCGCAGTCGGTATCTCGGCTCCACCGCGCGCGACCCCAGAATGGGGGGCGTATCGGCTGTGCTCGTAGTCCGTAACGCGCGCGCAGGATGCGCTCCGGCGGAATGGCGGATGTACCGGTTGCGCTCGCCGTCCGTAACGCGCGGGCCGCTGCGTGCGCGCAATCGGCGCGGTCAGCTGCAGCCGCAGAGCGCCGCGACCGCCTCCACGCACGCATGGGGGTCCGAGGGCA
>JAICUY010000077.1 GCA_025935615.1 Steroidobacteraceae bacterium | reverse complement strand
GCGGCGAGGATCTCCTTGCTTCGATACTCCTGGAGCTTCAAGCACCTCTCCTGCTTCGGTCTGGGGCCCGTGGCCGCACACGCGCTCACCCGGCGCACGCTTGCCAGCTCGGGGGCGCCTTGATTCTAACGGGGAGAGCCGCGTGGATGGGGCGATTCGTGCGGGACGGCCCGACAGCGGCGACGGTCCTACAGCGACGACGGTCCTACAGCGGCACGTCCTCGAGCGGCACGTCCCAGTGCGCCTCGAGCAGCTCGAAGCGCCGCTGCTCCTCGGCCCGATGGCGCTCGCCATCCGAAAAGAGGCGCGCGGCGATCTCGGCGTCCGAGTGCTCCTCCATCGCCGCCCAGTCGCGGTAGGTGATCGTCACCAGATACGTCCATCCGGCATCGCCGGCGCCGTGGAACCGAGGCTTTGCCAGGCGCACGTCGAGCAGTCGACCGGATCGGACCTGCTCGGCGAGGATCGGGTAGTGGTTGCGCCGGAACAGGTCGAGGAACTCGGCTTCGGAGCCCCAGCGGACTCGATAGAAGTAGGCGACGGTGACCGCTTGATCTGGCATGCGCCAAGGCTAGCGCCCGCCTACACTCGCCGCGCAAACGCCGGCGCTTTGACCGGCGCACAGCGAGGTGAGACGAGCGGTGAGCTACGCGGTCACGTTGATTCCCGGCGACGGCATCGGTCCTGAGCTGGCGGAAGCCACCAAGGGAGTGCTGGAGGCGACGGGGATCGGCTTCGACTGGGACGTCCAGCAGGCCGGCGAGGCGACCATCGCCTCCGAGGGGACGCCGCTCCCGGAGCGCGTCATCGACTCCATCCGCCGCAACGGGGTCGCCATCAAGGGCCCCATCACCACGCCGGTCGGCTCGGGCTTTCGCAGCGTCAACGTCGGCCTGCGGCAGGCGCTGGAGCTGTACGCCAACGTGCGGCCCGCGCGCAGCATGCAGGGCGTCGAGACGCGCTATCGCAACGTCGACCTGATCATCGTCCGCGAGAACACCGAGGACCTCTACGCCGGCATCGAGCACCGGGTGGGGAACGACGCGGCGGAGAGCATCAAGATCATCACCCGCTTCGCCAGCCAGCGCATTGCGCGCTATGCGTTCGAGTACGCAGTCCGCAACGGCCGCCACAAGGTGACCGCCGTCCATAAGGCCAACATCATGAAGCTGTCGGATGGCCTCTTCCTGGAGAGCTGCGCGCAGGTGGCGGCCGAGTACGAGGGGCGCATCGGTTTCGAGGACCGCATCGTCGACAACATGTGCATGCAGCTGGTCCAGAAGCCGGAGCTGTACGACGTGCTGGTACTGCCGAACCTGTACGGCGACATCGTCAGCGACCTGGCTGCCGGCCTGGTCGGCGGGCTCGGGGTGGCGCCCGGCGCCAACATCGGCGAGAAGGCGGCCGTCTTCGAGCCGGTTCACGGCAGCGCGCCGAAGTACGCGGGGCAGAACAAGGCCAACCCGACGGCGCTGATCCTGTCGGCGGCGCTGATGCTGCGCCACCTCGACGAGACGCCGGCCGCCGACGCCGTGGAGGAGGCCGTGCGCTCCGTGATCGCCGAGGGACGCACCACCACCTACGACCTCGGCGGGAGTGCCGGCACGCGTGAATTCGGCGAGGCGGTCGCCTCGCGGGTCCGGGGATCGGTCTAGAATCGAGCCGCCGTCAGCCCTCGTCGCCGCAGTCGGCGGTGTCTCGTCGCGAGAAGCGCGCGGCATGGTCGCTCAGAAGGGAAGCAGCTTGGTCACCTTGTTCGGCTACCGGATCTCGTGGGCACAGCTCGCCTGGTTCGGCCATCGGGCAAGCGGCCTCGGCGTGCTGCTGTTCCTGTTCGCGCACGTGGTCGAGACGGCGACGGTGGCGCTCGGCCCGGACGTCTACAACTTCACTCAGACGCTGTACCACAACCTGCCGGCGCGACTCGGCGAGATCCTGCTCATGGCCGCGCTGGTCTACCACTCGCTCAACGGCCTGCGCGTGATCATGATGGACTTCTGGCCGCGCACCACCGTCTACTACCGGCCGCTGACCTACGGCGTGGTGGCCGCCACCATCGCCGCCATGATTCCTCTTTCGATCCTGATGATCGCGCCGTACGCGCCATGGGGCGCTGCCTGAGATGGCCGTCGGACGCACGATCTGGACCGAGCAGGACGCCGCCCACGAGCGACGCCGCTACCCGTCGGCCCGCCAGCGACCGGGACCGCAGGCCACCGGCCGTGAGCGGTTCTGGTGGTACTTCATGCGGATCAGCGGCCTCATCCTGGTGCTGCTGGCGCTGGGCCACATGCTGATCATGCATGTGCTCGTCGAGCTGTCCGGGCAGGAGATCAACTTCGCCTTCATCACCAGCCGCTGGGGCACGCCCTTCTGGCGCATCTACGACCTGTTGCTCCTGCTGCTGGCGCTGGTGCACGGCGTGAACGGCGCGCGGATCGTGATCGGCGATTACGTGCAGCATCACACGCTGCGCGCGCTGCTGATCGGGCTGCTGGCGCTCATCACGCTGCTGTGGCTGATCGCCGGGATCATCGTCATCGTCGCCTTCAACCCCGGCAGCGGGCCGGCGGTCGGTCCGTTCTCATGAGACCGATGCGGACGTCGCCGGTCCCGGTCCGCACCCATCACCTCGACGCGGTGGTGGTCGGCGCCGGGGGCGCGGGCCTGTATGCCGCCCTCGAGCTGAAGAAGGACCTCGGCCCGGACGCCCAGGTCGCGGTGCTGTCCAAGCTGTATCCATCGCGCTCGCACACCGGCGCGGCGCAGGGCGGCGTATGCGCCGCGCTCGGCAACACCGAGGAGGATCACTGGGAGTGGCACTGGTTCGACACCGTCAAGGGGGGTGACTACCTGGTCGACCAGGATGCGGCCGAGGTGATGTGCCACGACGCGGTCGAAACGATCATCAACCTCGAGCATCTCGGCCTGCCGTTCAACCGCACGCCCGAGGGCCTGATCGACCAGCGACGTTTCGGCGGCCACACCCGCAACTACGGTGAGGGGCCGGTGCGCCGCTCATGCTTCGCCGCCGACCGCACCGGTCACGCCATCCTCCACACCCTGTATCAGCAGTGCATCAAGCACGACGTCACCTTCTACGACGAGTTCGCCGTGCTTGACCTGGCCATGCCGAACGGGCCGGGCGGCGGGGTGACCGGCGTCATCGCGCTCGAGCTGGCGACCAGCGAGATCCACAGCTTCCGGGCCAGGGCGGTGCTGTTCGCGACCGGCGGCTACGGGAAGATGTTCAAGGTCACGTCCAACGCCCACACCCTCACCGGCGACGGCGTGGCGATCGCGTACCGCCGCGGCATCCCGCTCGAGGACATGGAGATGTACCAGTTCCATCCCACCGGGATGTACAAGCTGGGCTTCCTCCTCTCCGAGGCGGTGCGCGGCGAGGGCGGCGTACTGCTCAACAACGACGGCGAGCGCTTCATGGAACGCTACGCCCCGACCATGAAGGATCTCGCCTCGCGTGATGTGGTCAGCCGCAGCATCTACCAGGAAGTGGCCGCCGGGCGCGGCATCGACGGCAAGGACTACATCCATCTCGACGTCCGCCACCTCGGCCGCGAGATCCTCGACAAGAAGCTGCCTGACGTGACCGGCTTCGTGCGCACCTACTTCAAGCTCGAGCCGCTGACCGACCTGATTCCGATCCAGCCAACCGCGCACTACGCCATGGGCGGCATCCCGACCGATATCGACGGCCGCGTCCTGGCCGATGAGCACAACACCGTGGTGTCCGGCTTCTATGCGGCCGGGGAATGCGCCTGCGTGTCGGTGCACGGCGGGAACCGGCTGGGCACCAACTCGCTGCTCGACATCCTTGTCTTCGGCCGCCGGGCGGGGATCAGCATGGCCGACTACCTGCGCACGGCGCCCGAACCGGAACGCGACGTGGCAGGTGAGGCGACCGCATCGGCCGAGGTGGGGGAGCTGCTGCGCTCGGCCGACGGCGAGCGGCCGGCGGTCATCCGCGAGCAGATGCAGGCGCTGATGTTCGAGAAGTGCGGCGTGTACCGCAGCGAGCAGCTGCTGACCGAGTGCCGCGACGAGCTCGCCGCGCTCAAGCAGCGGGCGCAGTCATTGCTGGTGCAGGACAAGGGCTGCCGCTACAACACCGACCTCGGCGAGGCGCTCGAGCTGCGCTACCTGCTGGAGTGTGCCGAGGCCTGCGTTGCATCGGCCCTGGCCAGGACCGAAAGCCGGGGCGCGCATGCGCGCGAGGACTACCCCGAGCGCGACGACGTCAACTGGCTGAGGCACTCGCTGGCCTTCCGCGACACAGCCGGCGGGCAGCCGCGGTTGGCCTACAAGCCGGTGACCGTCACGAAGTTCGAACCGAAGCCGCGGGTGTACTGAGGAGCAGCATGGACGTCGAGCTGCGCGTCAGGCGCTTCAACCCCGAGACGGACGAGGCGCCGCACTGGGAGACCTACCAGCTCGAGGTCGAGCCGACCGATCGCGTCCTCGACCTGCTGCACCAGGTGAAGTGGTACCAAGACGGCACGCTCACCTTCCGTCGCTCGTGCGCGCACGGCGTGTGCGGCTCGGATGCGATGGTCATCAACGGCCGCAACCGGCTTGCCTGCGAGACGCTGGTCCAGGACCTTGGCAGCACGATCAGTGTCGAGGCGTTGAAGGCGGTCCCGCTGGTCAAGGACCTGCTGGTCGACATGGACGGCTTCATGGACAAGTACCGCCAGGTGATGCCGTTCCTGGTCAACGATGATGTGCCGGAGGACGGCAAGGAACGCCGCCAGTCGCAGGCCGAGCGCGAGCGCTACGACGACACCACCAAATGCATCCTGTGCGCAGCCTGCACCACCGCCTGCCCGGTCTTCTGGACCAATCCGGACTACGTCGGCCCGGCAGCCATCGTCAACGCGCACCGCTTCATCATGGACAGCCGCGACCAGGCGCACGAGGAGCGGCTCGAGATCATGGCCGACGCCGACGGCGTGTGGCGCTGCCGGACGGTTTTCAACTGCGTCGAGGCCTGCCCGCGCGGCATCAACGTGACGCGGGCGATCATGGAGGTGGTCGGCGAAATCCAGAAGGCGAACGCCTCCTGACCGGACCGATGCGCCTGCTCATCCATACCGATGGCGCGGCGCGCGGCAATCCCGGGCCGGCCGGTGCCGGCGCCATTCTGCGCGACGCTTCCTCCGGTGAGGTGCTGGCCGAGATTGCGACCTTCCTCGGCGTGCGGACCAACAATTACGCCGAATGGACCGCGGTCGAGCTCGCCCTGGCGGAGGCCGAGCGATTGGGCGCGTCGCAGGTGGATCTCCGGATGGACTCGCAGCTTGTCGCGCGCCAGATCGCCGGACGGTATCGGGTCAAGCACCCCGACCTGCAGCCCATCCATGCCCGCGTCATGCGGATGCTGGCTCGCCTGGGTGGCTACAGCGTCGGGCACATCCCACGCGAACAGAACAAGGATGCCGACCGCCTCTCGAACGTGGCCATCGACGCGCCGCTCGACCGCGCCTGAGGTTCGGGGATCGAGCGCGTCGCTCCGCAGTCGCCTGCGGCCCCGCTCTGCGTCCGACGACTCACGATCGGCGCGAAGCTGGCTTCATGCGGGCGCTCATGCACTGCGCCGCATGCGTTCCCGCGCCAGCGAGGGTTTGCGCCGAGCTGTATGCGGCTGACGCATACGTCGAGGGTCTGGCCGGTGCGTACAGAACATCCGTTCGAATCGGATACAATCAGCATCCCTGGAGGCGGCCGGACGGCCGCGGACGCAGGGGCCGAAAGGCCGCGTTCGAGGAAAGTCCGAGCTCCACACAGCAGGTTCGCGGGTAACGCCCGTCCACCGTGAGGTGAGGACCAGCGCCACAGTGACGATGCTCGCATCGGTTTTCGGACCGATGCGGGAGTGAAACGCGGCAAGCTCGAGCCGGAGCAAGACCGAATAGGAGGGCGCAAGGCGGCGTTCGCGCCGCAGCAGGCTGCTCGCTCAGCCCTCGGGTAGGTCGCCCAGATGGATGGCCGTCCATGGGACCGATGCGAATCGGTCTCGGGACAGAACTCGGCTTACAGGCCGCTCTCCAGGGAACACGACGTGGGCCGCGCCGGTCTCGCCCTGGGCTGGCTCACGCGACAGCCCGCGGCGTCGACCCGGCGCGGCGCACCTCTCGCATGCACGTGGCTTAATCCTCGTCGGCGCGCCAGACAGTGGTCGCCGTGCAGGCGTTGCAGATGGGGCGCGCATCGTCCATGGTGCCGAGGGGGAGTGGGTGCTCCATGCCGCCCAGCAGACAGGCGACCTCGACCCGCCGGCCGTTGCCGTCCGGGACGACGGAGACATGCCGCACCCGGCAGCGGCGGATGCGGCCGCCGCGCGGGATCGGAACGATGGATGCGCTTTCCTTGAGAGCCACGGGAGTGTCGGTCGTCCTTGCCCGGATTGGGTTCCAGCCTAGGTGGAGGGCACCGGTACCTCAATGGCGCGGAGGTACCAGTCCACCGGGCGGCGAGAAGGCTGTCGTCAGCAGCGGAAGGGCCACGCTAGACTCACGACCCGTGCGGCGTTCGGCTGACCGCACCTGGACGAGGGCCATCAGTGTTCGGACGGCGACGCAGGCAGGAAGCAGCGGCAGAGGCTGCGCGCGAAAGCGAGCGGCGTGCCCTCTTCGAGAAGCTGGCCCAGCGCCCCGACACCGTCTGCCCGTTCCTCGGTCTCGCCGACGACCGCGTCGGCTACAGCGCCGAGACCACCGAGGAGCACCGCTGCTACGCCTTCGGCGACCCGGCGCCGCTCTCGTTCGAGCAGCAGGGACGCGTCTGCCTGCAGCGTGGCTACGGCAACTGCCCGCGCTACCTGCGGGGCGTCCTCGTCATCCCGACCGAGGAGCTCGAGGCGCTGCGGCGACCGCAGCCCATGCCCGCGCCGCCGGTCGCGGTGCCGGAAGCAGCGCCGCGGTCGCGCCGCCGGTGGGGCGCGATTCTGTCGGTGCTCGGCCTGCTGGTCGTCATCGCGGCCATCGGGGGTGCCGGCTACTGGTATCTGCGCAACCAGGTCGCTTCGTCGGCCGCCACGGCCAGCCTGCCCGGCGGCACCGACATGGGCGGCGAGCTGATCAGCCTGTCCGAGCCGGCCGACGGCCAGCAGCAGCTTCGGGCGAGTGCCTTCATCGGTGAAACGAAGGCGGTGGCCAACACTGTGCTGGTCTACGTACTCGACATCTCGAGCAGCACGCTCGGTGGCCAGGGATGCGGTGGAGATCCGAACAAGGACGGCGCTTCGGACACCGCGCTCGACTGCGAGATCGCGGCAGCCGAAGCGCTGAACAAGCAGGCCGTCGACAGCGGAACGGTGGCCGAGGTCGGCGTCGTGGGCTTTGCCGATGGCGCCGTGACCGGCGATCTCGCGCCCGCCAAGGGAACGCAGTCACTGGTCAAGCCCGATGCCGACGACGACGGCGATGGGACCCCGAACGTGGTCGAGGCCATGCGCTCGGCGTATGCCGCGCCGCGCCCGAATCCGGTGGGACTCGCGCAGTTCAGCCCGGTCAGCGTATCGGCCGGCAGGTCCGCGTTCAGCGATGGCATCTCGGCGGCCTGCGCGGTGCTGCAGGATGCCGAGAGCCCGAACCACGTCGTGGTGTTCCTGTCCGATGGCGCCAACGTGGGCGGCGTGGCGGTCACCAGTGTCCTTCCGTGCGGGAAGCCGGCGGTCTTCAACACCTTCGCGGCCGGACAGGATGCGTCCTGCGCCCGTCCCTCGGAGCTCGGAACGCTCGAGCAGGTGGCATCGCTGAGCGAAGGCATTTGCACCGACGTGACCGACCTGGCGAAGTTGCCGCAGGTGCTGCAGGCCGTCGTCGCGCCACAGCTGCTGCGTGTCGAGGTGACCGTCGACAACGGCAAGCCGATCGACGTCACCAGCCGCGTCGTGCCCTCGCTGCCGCTGTCAGGCCCGGCCAATGTCGCCGTCGATGCCGCCATCCCGCAGCTTGCCGAGGGCGACCACCGGCTGTGCATGACGGTCTTCGCATCGGACGCAGGTGGCCCGGGCTCGGTGACCAGCTGTTCGCCGGCGAGCGCCGTCGGCGGTCGGCGGGCCTCCGCCCGCCGCGGCCGCGCGCCGGCTGCCCGTCCCCCGCCGCGGGT
>JAICUY010000069.1 GCA_025935615.1 Steroidobacteraceae bacterium | reverse complement strand
TCGGCTCCGCCGGGCACGAGCAGAACGCGGTCATCGGCGCGCAGCTGCGGATCACCGACCCTGCCTTCCTGCACTACCGATCCGGAGGCTTCATGCTGGCCCGTGCCCGGCAGGTGGCGGGCAGCACGCCCGTCTTCGACACGCTGCTCGGAATCGTGGCCTCGCGCGACGATCCGATCGCGCAGGGACGCCACAAGGTCTGGGGCAGCCGCGCGCTCTGGGTTCCGCCACAGACCAGCACCATCGCCAGCCACCTGCCCAAGGCCATGGGCACCGCCTTCAGCCTGGCTCGCGCTCGCCGCCTGGGCGCCGACAACGACTTCCCGACCGATGCGATCGTGGCCTGCTCCTTCGGCGACGCGAGCGCCAACCACGCCACGGCGCTGTCGGCGATCAATACCGCGCGCTATGCCGCGCGCATCGGCCTGCCCATGCCGATCCTGTTCATCTGCGAGGACAACGGCACCGGCATCAGCGTCGACACGCCGGCCGGATGGATTGCCGAGACCTTCGGCTCGCAGCCGCACCTCGCCTACGCCGCTGCGGACGGCGAGATCGACGAGGTGTGGGATGCCGCGGCAGCGGCCATTCGCTTCGTGCGCGCCGAGCGCAAGCCGCTGTTCCTGCACCTCGCCACGGTGCGGCTGTGGGGGCACGCCGGCAGTGACGCCGAGCAGGTCTACCGCTCGCTGCCCGAGATCGCGCGAACCGAGGCGCAGGACCCGCTCATCCGCAACGCGCGGCGACTGATCGAGACGGGAGCCGCCACACCGGAGCTGTTGCGCGACCTGGTGTCTGACATGCGCGCTCGGGTCGCGGCTGTCGCGGACGAGGCCGCTCGCCGGCCGCGGCTCGAGACGACCGAGGACGTGGTGGGTCCCATGGCGCCCTACCATCCGGTCGCGGTGGCGCGGGAGGCCGCTGGGCCGATGCTGAACCCGGCGGAACGCCGCGAGCTGTTCGACGGCAGCCTGCCGGAGGAGAGTCGACTGCCGACCGCCCGCACCCTGGCCGGCTGCATCAACGCGGCCCTGGCCGACGAGCTCGCCCGGCGGCCCGAGTTGGTCATCTTCGGCGAGGACGTCGGCCGCAAGGGCGGCGTCTACAACGTGACCAACGGGCTGCAGCAGCGGTTCGGCGCGGGGCGCGTCTTCGACACGCTCCTGGACGAGACGTCGATCCTCGGCATCGCGCAGGGAGCCGCCTACGCCGGGCTGCTTCCGGTGCCCGAAATCCAGTACCTGGCCTATCTCCACAACGCGCTCGATCAGCTGCGCGGCGAGGCGGCATCGCTCCAGTTCTTCAGCAGCGACCAGTTCCGCAACCCCATGGTCGTGCGGGTGGCCGGCCTCGCCTACCAGAAGGGGTTTGGCGGGCACTTCCACAACGACAACTCGATCGGCGCGCTGCGCGACATCCCGGGACTGGTGCTGGCGGTCCCGTCGCTCGGCGACGACGCGGCTCGCATGCTGCGCGGTGCCATCGCCATCGCCAAACAGGACGGACGGGTGGTCGTCTTCCTGGAGCCGATCGCGCTCTACCACGAGAAGGACCTGCACACCGATGGCGATGGCGGCTGGCTGAGCGCCTACCCTCCCCCACCGGCGGCGCTGCTGCCCGGCGAAGTGGGCGTTCACGAGGCCGATGCGAGCGACCTGCTCATCGTCAGCTACGCCAACGGGCTGCGCCTCTCGCTGCAGGCGGCGCGGCGCCTGCGCGACGACCACGGCGTGCGCGCCCGGGTCATGGACCTGCGCTGGCTCAGCCCGCTCCCCCTCGAGGCGGTGCGGCGGCACGCGGCCGAGTGCGGGCGGGTGCTCGTCGTCGACGAGTGCCGGCGAACAGGTGGCGGAATCGCCGATGCGGTCATCGCCGACCTCGCCGAGCACGCCTTCGACGGCGATCTGCGCAGTGTGCGAGCGGTCGATTCCTTCGTGCCGCTCGGCCCGGCGACGGCGGCCGTGCTGGTCGGCACCGACCAGATCGTGGCCGAGGCGGTCCGGCTGGCGGCCGCTGCATCGGTCCGGTGAACGAGCGAGCGCGGGCCATCCTCGCCATGCCCGACGGCGAACCGGGGCCGTCGCTGGACGACGCCGAGCGGGCACGGATGGACAACGACATCGTCGCCGTCCTGGGAGCGAGCGGCGGCTGGTACGCGGCCCTGGCGGCCGCCGGCGTGCTGTCGCGTGAGGAGGTCGAGCGGCTGGTCGGCGAGCTGGCCTCGCTGCAGGCCGAGCTCGGGACACGCGCCGAACAGCTCGTCTTCCCGCTCAGCGACGACTCCTGGCAGCCCGATCCCGGGTTGGCGGCTGCCCTCGTCGCGGCGCTGGCCTCCGCGAATGGGGCTGTCCACCAGACGGCCGACCTTGGCGCGTATGCGCTGGTCAGCGGAACGAGGGACGGCATTCGGGCGCTCGCCGAGGCGCTGCCTGACGTGGCCATCGGCGACCGGCACTATCCGCTGCTCCTGCCGCCGCGGCCTGCGCTCAACACGCCGAGCGCAGGCCCGCTGGGCGATGAGCTGCGGCTGCGCCTCCATGACCTCGACTGGCGCCGGCCGACGGTGACGCTCATCGATGGCCTTGGCGCGCGTCACACACCGTGGTCAACCGACCCGGCAGCCCTGCGCGACTACACCTTCGGTCCGCAGCTGGTCGGGACGTACCGATTCGCCACCGCATTTCGGGTGGCGCTGCGAGAGCAGGCACCCGACATCGTGATCGTGCCGGGCAAGGGCGGATCGCTCGCGGCGGTGTGCGGGCAGCTCATCGTGGCCGAGGGCTACCGCGGCATCCGGTCGCGTCGCTCGTTCGCCGCGACCCAGGGTCGCAGCCCGATCGTTCTATCGATGCGGCATTGAACCGGCCGCTGCCCACCGCCAATTCGGCGGCCGACGCCGCGCTGCTCGAGGTCGACGCGCCGCTCGACCTGCAGCTGACGCTCGCCCCGCTGCTACGCGGCAGCGGCGACCCGACCATGCGCTTCGACGTCGGCGGCGCCTGGCTGGCGCTGCGCACGGCGCGCGGCGGCGCGACGCTCCACCTGTCACAGCGTCCCGATCGAATCCTCGCCGAGGCCTGGGGTCCCGGAGCCTCGACGGCACTGGCCGGCGTGCCGGACCTCGTGGGCCTGAACGACGACCCCTCGCGACTCGTTCCCCGCGGCCCACTGGTCGCGGGCCTCGTGCGCCGCTTCGCGGGCCTGCGGCTCGGCCGCACGCTGCGGCCCTGGGATGCCCTGCTCCCGGCCATCCTCGAGCAGAAGGTGACCGGCCGCGAAGCGTGGCGCGCCTACCGCTCGCTGGTGCGAACCGTCTCCGAGCCGGCACCGGGTCCGGCCGGACTGTTCCTGCCCCCGGCAGCCGAGGCAGTCGCGGAGCTGCCCTACTTCGCCCTCCATCCGCTCGGCGTGGAGCGCCGGCGTGCCGAGGTGGTGCGCCGCGCGGCGAGCCTGCTTGCCGTGCACCCCGACCTGACCGTCGACGAGCAGCGGCGTCGGCTGGCGGCAATCCCCGGCATCGGTCCGTGGACGACGGCCGAGGTCAGCCGCAACGCGTGGGGCGATCCGGACGCGGTGAGTGTCGGTGACTATCACCTGCCCAGCCTGGTCGCGTGGCTCTTCGCCGGGGAGCGTCGTGCCGACGATGCCCGAATGCTTGAGCTGCTCGAGCCGTACCGCGGGCAGCGCGGCCGCATCCAGCGCCTGGTCGAGGTCTCGGGACGATTTCCGCCGCGGCGCGGCCCACGCATGCCGCCCCGCTCGATGGCGAGTATCTAGACCGATGCGCCTGGCGCTGGCCACCGTCGGCACCAGCGGCGACGTCCGCCCCTTCGCCGCGCTGGCGTCCGCGCTCGCCCATCGGGGCCACCAGGTGACCGCGGTCAGCTGGTCGCTGCACGGTCCCACGTTTGATGGCAGCGGTGCCGGGTTCCAGCCGGCCGGACCGGCGACCACCAATGCCGATATCGCCCAGACGGCGGTCCGCGCCGCCGCCGAGCGCAGTCCGACGGCCCAGGTCGCCGTGCTGCGCGACTTCCACCTGCGCGACGCCGGACAGCATTACCGGCAGCTGCGCGAATTGCTGGAGGGGCAGGCCCTTGCCGTCATCCACGGCATCCATTCACTGGCGCAGGCCGCGGCCGACGACGCCGGCGTCCCGTGGGCGAGCGCCGTCTTCGATCCGGTCCTGCTCCCGACCGCCAGCGCGCCGCCGGCCGGGATGCCGTCGCTGGGTCCGCTGAATGGACTCGCCTGGCGGATGCTCGACCGCATGCTGCGCCCGCTCGACCGGCCGCTGCACGAGGCGCTTGGTGCCGCGGGGTCGCGCAGCCGCCCGTCACTGTTCCGCGGCCGCTCCCCGCTGCTGCACCTCGTCGCCTGCTCTCCGTCGATCATCGCGGTACCGCCCGACATGCCCGCGACCACCCACGTCGCCGGCTGGTGGCCACCGGTCGCCGATCCCCGGTCGCTGCCGCCGGACCTCGGCCACTTTCTCGACGCCGGCGAGGCGCCGGTGGTCGTCACCTTCGGCTCGATGACCGGCGAGGCGGCGTCAGCCGTTACGCGCACGATCGTCGACATCACCGGCCGCACGAAGCGACGGATCGTCGTTCAGGACGGGGAAACCGCGATCGAAGCGCAGGTGGCCCACGTCGGTGCAGTCGACCACCGGCTCCTCTTCCCGCGGGCTGCCTTGGTCGTCCATCACGGCGGCGCGGGGACCACTCACGCAGTGGCCAGCGCTGGTATCCCGAGCGTGGTGGTGCCGCACGTCGGGGACCAGCGCTACTGGGCTGGGCGACTGCATCGGCTGGGCGTCGCGCCGCCTGCCCTCAAGCTCGACGCCAGGCCGGACGCCGTCGCCAGGGCGCTGACAGCAGCGAGCGACGACCGCATGCGTGCCGCCTCCCACGCGCTGGCCGCACAGCTCGCCGACGACCATGGGCTGGAGCGAGCGGTCGAGCTGATCGAGGCGCTACCCCGCTGACGAGATTGCGTCGCACCTTCACTGAAGCGTCATCAACGCTTCAGACCCATGTCATCGCCGCCCGACAGCATGGCGCACGGCCGCGACGCCCCTGAGCGCGGCCGGTTGCCGGTCAACCAATTCGACCGATGCGCACAAGAGGAATCCCGTCATGCGTCGTCTTCTCGGCGGCCTTGCCGTTGCCACCCTGCTGACCGCCCTTGCGGCCGGAAGCACCTTCGCCGGCAACGGCCCGCCGCACCTCGGCTTCTACGTCGATGGCCAGACCTACCGCACCGTCGGCACACCGACCGACTTCTTCGGCACCGGCGCGCCGGAGTCGACCTTCGACCGCATCTACGACCTGGGCGGCAACGGCCTGCTCAACGTCGCCGAGGCCAAGCCCGGCGATCGCGACTTCAACGGCGGCCGCTGGATGGTCCTGCCCGTCACCTGGAACGTGACGCCATACCAGCTGACCAGCGCCGAGGACGTCCTGGCCGCGGCTGACAATGGCGAGCTCAGCATCGCCTCCTCACCGGTCAAGGAGTTCTTCTGCCCGGTGATCCGGATCCAGCCCAACCGCTGACCTCCGGCTCCGAATTCAGCGGCTGGCGGGGGTCGCGTTGCCGCGCAGGATGCTGCGCCAGGCGATGCCCGAGTTGACCAGCGCCACGCCGCCGATGATCAGCGCGGTGCCGATCACCAGCCGCGCGTCGACCACCTCGCCGAGCACGATCGCCCCGAGCAGGATGCCGTACACCGGCAGCAGGTAGGCCACCAGCGAGGTGCGGGTCGCGCCCCAGTCGCGCAGCAGGCGGAAGAAGACCAGGTAGGCGGTGCCCGACCCGAACAGGCCGAGCCAGACCACCGCCAGCACCGCCGATGCATCGGCCGGGAAGGACAATGGTTGCTCGAAGGCGACGGTCAGCGCCGCCGCCATCAACAGCGCGAAGCCGACCTGGAACAGGGCCGGGATCATCGGACGCAGCCCGTGCACGTAGCGGCGCGCGTAGACGGTGCCCGCCGCGTACGAGATCGTGGATCCGATCAGCGCCAGCTCGGCCGGCACGCTCGAGGTGGCGAGGTCTGCCGGATCGAAGCCGACCAGGATCGCGACGCCCAGGATGCCGATCACCAGTCCCGCCACACGGTTGGCAGTGATCCGCTCGTCGCGCAGGAAGATCGCGGCGATCGGGATGACGAACAGCGGCACCGCGCCGTTGAGCACCGCCGCCAGGCTGGAGTCGACGCTGCGCTCCGCCCAGGTGATCAGCGAGAACGGGATGGCGATGTTGATGAGGCCCATCACCAGCAGGTGGCCGTACATCGCCCGCGTGCGCGGCAGTTCCTGGCGTGCGCTCCAGACGACGACCACCAGGAGGATGAAACCGATGAGCAGCCGCAGGCTGACCAGCGTAAACGGCCGCAGTCCGGCGTCGACCCCGATCTTGATGAACAGGTAGCTGCTGCCCCACAGGAAGCCGAGCAACAGGAACAGCAGCCAATCGACGCCCGACGATCGCTCGCGAGTCACGCGCGGATGCTACTGGGCTGGCGTCCCCGGCAGGATTCGAACCTGCGACCCGCTGCTTAGAAGGCAGCCGCTCTAGTCCGCTGAGCTACGGGGACCGGCATCACAGGATAGCGGCGGTTGGCAGGTGAGGACCGATCAAGCACAATCGGGCTCTCCATCAGGTCGAAACCATGGCCATGATCTCCGACCCCGACCTCGCAGCCCGCGGACGAGCCGCGCTCGACCACCACCAGTGGCGCGACGCCTACGACCTGTTCAGCCAGGCCGATGCGCGCGGCGAGCTGGATCCGCCAGGCCTGACCCTGCTGGCCGATGCGGCGTGGTGGACCGGCCAGCTCCCGCTGGCCATCGAGGCGCGTGAGCGCGCATATGCGGCAGCGACCCGTGCGGGCGATGTCGAGACGGCTGTGGCCGCCGCCATCGTCCTGTCGCGCGAGAACCTGCTGCGCAACGCCCACTCGGTGGCCAACGGCTGGTTGAACCGCGCCGAGCGGCTGCTGGCGGACATGCCGGAGAACATCGGTCATGGCTGGCTGGCGGCCTGCCGCTCGTTCTACGCATCGGTCACGGGGCAGAACGACCTTGCCTTGCGCGAAGCGGAACGCGCCTACGAGATCGGCCGGCGGCTCGGCAACCGCGACATCGAGTTCTTCGGGTTGAGCGAGAAGGGCGCAGCGCTCCTGGCCCGCGGCGAGCTCGAGGCCGGCCTCGCCGCCGTCGACGAGGCGACCGCGGCCGCCGTCAGCGGCGAGCTCGAGCCGGTCACCGCCGGAGGCGTGTGCTGCACCACCATCGAGAGCTGCGCCGCCCTCGGCGACTGGCGGCGCGCCGCGGAATGGACCGAGGCGCAGGACCGCTGGGCGCGCCGCGAGGGACTGACCGGCTACCCGGGGATGTGCCGCCTCTTCCGTTCCGACGTGAAGCGGCTGCGCGGCGCTTGGCTCGAGGCCGAGGCGGAGGCCCGTCGCGCCTCCGACGAGCTGCGCGGATTCATACCGGCCGCGGTCGGCCAGGCGTTCTACCAGATTGGGCAGATCCGGCTGCTGCGCGGCGACCTCGGAGGCGCCGAGGAAGCGCTGCTGCAGGGACATGCCTTCGGCCGAGATCCCGAGCCGGCCCTATCGCTGCTACGCCTGGCCGAGGGAAACCTGGAGGCGGCCGCCAACGGCATCCGGCGCGCGCTCGAGGAACCGCCGGCGTCGCCGTCGTGGAGCGCTCCGTCCGACAGCGACCTGTACCGGCTGACGCTCCTGCCGACGCAGATCGAGATCGCGCTCGCTGCCGACGACCTCGCCACCGCCCGGGCCGCGGCCGACGAGCTCACCAGGCTGGCCGGTCGGTTCGACACCCTCGCCGGTCGTGCCACCGCTGCAATCGGACGCGGCACCGTCTCGCTGGCCGAGGGCGATACGTCGAGCGCCGGTCGCGAGCTGCGCCAGGCGGCGCGCTGGTGGACCGAGCTCGATGCGCCCTACGAGGCGGCACGGACCCGAGTCCAGCTCGGGTTCGCATTGCGCGCCGAGGGAGCGACCGACGCCGCCGGGCGCGAATGGCGGGCTGCCCTCGAGACGTTCGACGAGCTGGGCGCCGTACCCGATGCACGCAGGGCGGCCGACCTCCTTGCCGCCATCGGGGGCGTGCAGGCGCGGTCCCGTGATCGCGCCGCCACGCGCGTTACACGCGCCTTCATGTTCACCGACATCGTCGAGTCGACCAGCCTCGCCGAGCGCCTGGGGGACGCCGAGTGGGATCGCCTGCTGCGCTGGCACGATGAAGCGGTGCGCACCCAGGTCGCGGAATACGGCGGCGAGGAGGTGAAACGCACCGGCGACGGCTTCTTCCTCGCGTTTCCGGATCCCGACGCTGCCATCGGCGCGGCTGTCGCCATCCAGCGCCGCCTTGCCGCCGGTCGCGGCGAGACGGCACCGAGGCTGGCGGTGCGGATCGGCATCCACTTCGCCGAGGCCAGCCGCAGCGGGCTCGACTACATCGGCACCGGCGTCACCCGCGCCTCGCGCATCGCCATGGCGGCCGGGACGGCCGAGATCCTGGCTTCGGCGACGACGCTTGCTGCGGCGCGCGGTCAATACACCGCCACCGATCCACGCGGCGTGATGCTCAAGGGGATCGCGGAACCGGTCGACGTCACCACGATCGCCTGGCGCTGAGGCTCGTTCCACGGGCTGGAAGCACAGGACGCGCCCCGAGCGCCGGGAGGCGCATCGGTATACTCGAAGGCGCATGGCCGACGACTCGCTGTTCACCAAGGTCCAGCTGCAGACCCCGCAGATCGAGAGCGATCGCGCGCTGCTGCGCGACGAGGACCT
Organism: Steroidobacteraceae bacterium; assembly: GCA_025935615.1. Lineage (GTDB taxonomy): Bacteria > Chloroflexota > Limnocylindria > QHBO01 > QHBO01 > JAICUY01. Next base: position 733 of record JAICUY010000069.1, on the reverse strand, counting down.
GCTCAACGAGGAGCACCTGCGTCGCATGGACCAGGTGCTGCTGCGGCGCAACCTCGACCATGTCCGCATGTTCAGTCGCAAGCTGAGCCTCGAGCTGCAGCAGTACGTCCACCTCTACACGCCAGAAGCCAATGAGCTGCGACGGCGAATCGAGAAGTACATGGTCATGGAGCGCATGATCGAGCGCGAGATGGCCCGCCGGCACACCTACTAGCTCGGCTCGGCGCGCTAGGTCCGCGCAGCCTCCCAGACGGCCAGGTCGTGTGCGAAGCACGCGCGAACCGGCTCCAGCTCGGCGATCCGCGGCAGCCACGACGGGACCTCCGGCGCGTCCGGGTCGCCGGACTCCTGCAGGGACCACCCATAGAACAGGGTGCTCCATTCGGTCGCGCCCCAGACCGACTGCCCGGCCAGCACGACGGCGCCGTCAGCCGTCTGCACGAGCATCGACTGATGGCCCGGGGTGTGGCCCGGCGTCGGAATCAACCGCACTCCCGGCACCAGCTCGCGCTCTCCACTGACAGACCGATACGCCTGCTGCCCCAGCGCGAGCGCCTCCTGGACGATCGCCTCGGGATCGGCGCGCGCGACCTCGAGCTCGGCTGCCTGCACGTAGATCGGGAGCTCCGGCGGGAGTCGGAAATTGCCGCCGGCATGATCGATGTGCAGGTGGCAGTTCGCCACGAGGTCCAGCTGATCCGGCGATGCGCCCTGGTGCCCGAGCAGGTCGAGG
>JAICUY010000100.1 GCA_025935615.1 Steroidobacteraceae bacterium | reverse complement strand
GCTACGCCACCCTGTACCGGCGCGCGCGCGAGCGACTGGTCACGGCCGAAGAGCGCGAGCGCAAGCGACTGTCCCGCGAGCTGCATGACGGCATCGGCCAGACGCTGACGGCGCTGACGCTGGCGCTCGATGCCGACGAGCCGCCCATCCAGGCGACCGATGCGCCGCACGCCCGTGCACGTGCGCTGGCGGCCCAGGCGCTCGACGAAGTTCGCACCGTGGCAGAACGCGTCCGCCCACCGCGCTTCGAGGCGCGCGGCCTGCGCAGCGCGCTGACCGCCATGGCCGAGAACTGCGGCCGGCCGGTGAGCCTGGAGGTCGGCAGCGACCGGGTCGACGACCTGGCGCCGGAGACGATGCTCGAGCTGTTCCGCATCGCCCAGGAGGCGCTCGCCAACGCCGTGCGCCACGCCGAGGCGGACGGCATCAGGCTCCGGCTCAGCTCCCGCCCGAACAGCCTCGTGCTCGAGGTGGTGGACGACGGACGCGGGTTCGACCCGTCCGCCGTGGACGGTGACCGGCTCGGGCTGGCCGGCATGCGCGAGCGCGCGGCGACGATCGGCGCCTCGCTGTCGATCGAGACCGCACATGGCCACGGCACGGCGGTCCGCGTCGGCCTTCCGCGGCGGCCATGAGCCGGATCCTGATCGTCGACGACCACCGCCTGGTCCGGGAAGGACTGCGGGTCCTGCTCGAGCAGGAGGCTGTCCACGAGGTCATTGGCGAGGCGTCGCAGCCGGACGAGGCACTGGCGGCCGCGGTCGCGCTCCGGCCGGATGTCGTGCTGCTCGATATCGGGCTCGGCGACGAGGACGGCGTCGGCCTGGTCCGGCAGCTCCTCGAACGCGTCCCGCAGGCGCGGGTCCTGGTGCTCTCGATGTTCGCCGATGGGGAGACGGTGCGCCAGGCGCTGCTCGCCGGCGCGGCCGGCTACCTCGTCAAGGGCGCATCGGTCCATGACCTGCGCGAGGCGATCGGCGCGGTGCTGCGCGGCGAGCGCTACCTGCACAGCTCGGTGGCCGGCGTCGTCGTCGACGACGGGCTGCGCTGGCTGCGGACCGGCGAGGTGCTCTCGCCCCGCGAGCGCGAAGTGATGCGCCTGCTGGCCGCCGGTCGCAGCGCGGGCAGCATCGCCGGTTCCCTCGGCATCAGCGTCCACACCGTGCGTCGCCACCTCGCCAACAGCGCCGCCAAGCTCGACCTGCACGGGACCTATGCCCTGCGCGCCTACGCGGTGACCCACGGCTTCGGGCGACCGGTCGATCTGCGCGGCCGCGGTGCATGATCCAGCGGCGTGGCACAGGCTCTGCGGCGTATCTCCTCGAAACTTTGCACCTGAGGAAGAACATGCAGCAGCGTCAAACCTTCAACGACAGCGACGACCTCGTCTGCCCGAACTGCAACTGCGAGGTCATGATCAAGCACACCGGGGACAGTTCGAAGGGGTACGGGCAGCAGCAGTACATGTGCTCCTGTGGCCAGCCCATGACCTTCGAGCACAAGGGCGCCGGGCAGACGCAGGCGGCCGGGATGACCGGCCGCTAGTCCCTCACAGGATGTCGTGCTCGCGGTCGGTCATGGGGCGATCCGGCCGGAACGGGTTGGCCGCCGCGTCGGCTCGACCCACGAGCAGATCGATTACCAGGCGGCTGCCACCGGCCGACGTCATGATCCCGTGGCCGGAGTAGCCGCCGTTCAGCCATAGCCCCTCCGGACCGGCGTGACCGAGATACGGCCGCCGGTCCGGCGTCATCTCGTACTGCCCGGCCTGCTGAAACCAGTGCAGCGTGCCGCGCTGCCAGGCATCGGCCCACAGCGGCGTGACCCGCGACAGCGCGTGGTCCGATCTTGGATCGAGCAGCCCGAATGCCCAGGCCGGGTCGGTCGGGACGGCGTCGGTCGCCTCGGACGACGGCGTGGCGGCCTCCGTCCAGAGCGCCAGGCAGCCGGCCATGGCGGGCCGCCAGTGCGCCGCCGTCTCCTCCTCGATCACCATCGGCGCGTCCTGCGCGATGTCGGGCATCTCGGGGATCACCAGCTTCTGGCGCCGCGTCGGTCGGATGTCGAGCGGAACGCCGGCAAGCGCAGCCGTCCGGGCCAGGAACGGGCCGGTCGCCAGCACCGCCGCCGGCGTGGCGACCGTGCCTGCCGAGGTCTCAACGCCGCGCAGCACCGAGCCGTCCGCTCCAAGGTCGAGACCCAGCACCTCGACCCCGGTGCAGAAGCTCGCCGAGCCGGTCCCGGCCCGCGTCACGCTCGCGGCGGTTGCGTAGCCGACGGCCAGCCGCTTGACGTCGAGCCAGCCGTCGGCCGCTCGATACCGCGCTCCACGGACGTCTGGAGAGAGGTACGGCCACCGAGAACGAGCTTCGTCGCCGCTGAGCAGCTCGACGTCGTCGAGGCCCCAGGACCGCTGGCGCTCGACCAGGTGGCGAGAGCGCTCGACGGTCGCATCGGTCAGTGAGCAGAACAGGTAGCCGCCATGCCGGAGGCGCAGGTCCCAGCCGTCGAGGCCGGTCCGGGCCGCGAAGTCGTCGAACAGCTCGATCCCCTCGCGCACGATCGCGATCTCTTCGGGGTTGTCGAACTGGAGCCGGAAGGCGCCGGTCGAGGCCGGCGTGGTGAGCGTGGCCAGCGCCGGCCGGCGCTCAAGGACGACGACGCGCAGGCCGGCGGCTGCCGCGAAGAAGGCGGTGGCACAGCCGACGATGCCGCCACCCACCACGACCAGGTCCGCCGTCGGCGGCAGCCGGTCGGCGTAGGCGACGCGGGGCGTCAGCGTGCGGCCGCCCGCGCGGCGCGAGCCCGATCGGCGCGGGAGAGGGCATTGCCGCGCTTGCTGCGACCTTTCCGCGTCCGCTTCCGATGCAGAGCGACCACTTCCTCCGGCTCGCCCTCGAGCACGACCCTGCCGCGCTCCAGCAGCAGCGCGCGGTTGCAGTACTCGGTGACCCAGGCCATGTCGTGCGTCACCAGCACGACCGCCTTGGCGCCGGCGACCAGCTCCAGCACGCGCTGCTTCGACTTCTCTCGGAACTCGGCATCGCCGGTGGCCAGCACCTCGTCGAGGAGCAGGATGTCGGGTTCGACCGACGTCGCGATGGCAAATCCCAGGCGAGCGCGCATGCCGGACGAGTAGGTCTTCAGTGGCGCGTCGATGAAGTCGCCGAGGTCGGCGAACTCGACGATCTCCGGCATCAGCTGCCGCATGGTTGCGGCATCCAGCCCGAGGAATGCCCCACCCAGCAGGATGTTGTCGATGCCGGTCAGATCCTGGTCGAACCCCACCCCCAGCGTCAGCAGTCCCGACACCTGGCCGCGCATGTCGACCGATCCCTCGGTCGGCTTGATGATCCCGGCCAGCACCTGCAACAGCGTGCTCTTGCCGGCTCCATTCGGACCGATGACGGCCAGTGACTCGCCGTGCGACAGCTCGATGGTGATGTGGCGCAGCGCCCAGAACTCCTCGGCGCGCTGGCGCGTCAGGATCTGGTTGAGCGTCCGCTGGACCGACGACTTGCGGTTGAACCGCAGGCTGTACTTGACGCCGACGTCGTCGGCGCGGATCGCGTAGCCAGGCTCGGGGTCGTTCACAGCACCTTCGCGAAGTTCGGCTCGAGCCGCTTGAAGATGACGACCGCCAGCGCCAGCAGCACGGTGCTGACGACCAGCAGCACGGCCAGCGACGGCCAGCTGGGCATGATCGGCGGTCCCTGCTCGGTTCCGTACGCCAGCCGGCGGTAGGCATCGAACAGCACGGCAAATGGGTTGGCGGCGGCGATGTCCCGCACGATGGGGTGCTCGCGTACGAAGGTGACGCTGTCGAGGTGAGCGAGGCTGTAGAGCCCCGGCGAGAGGTAGAACCAGATCCGCAGCAAGTGCCGCGTCACGTTGCCGAGGTCGCGGAAGAACACGTTGCCGGCGGCGACCACGATGGCGATCGCCAGCGTGAAGACGTACTGCACCAGGGCCACCACCGGGTACAGGATCAGCAGCGGCGAGATTCGGTCCTGGTAGAAGAAGAGCAGCCCCGCCAGCGGGATCAGGCCGAACGCGAAGCCGGCGATGCCGGCGGTCGTGGCAGCCACCGGCAGCACGATCTTGGGGAAGGCGATCTGACGGATGAGCCGGTACTGGTTGACGACCGATGCGGTCGAGTCCTGCACCGACGAGGTGAACCACTTCCAGGGCAGGATCACCGCAAAGATGAAGAGCGGGTAGTCCGGGATCGTCCGGCCGCGGCCGACGACCGCCACCAGCACCACGTAGACGGCCATCAGCAGCAGCGGGTCCATGACCCACCACAGGTTGCCGAGCAGCGTGTTGACGCCGCGCTTCTTCATCTCGGCGCGCACCAGGTAGCCGATGAGGCGATGGCGGGAGATGACCTCGCCGACCCCCTCCGACAGAAGTGCGAGCGGTCCCGGCCGGCCCGAGGACCGGCGCCTGGCGGGAGACGCCTCAGTCGTGGCTGACATGCGATCGAAGCCTAT
>JAICUY010000031.1 GCA_025935615.1 Steroidobacteraceae bacterium | reverse complement strand
TTCGAGCTGGATGGCTACCGCGTCATCGTCGACTACGCCCACAACCCGCCGGCCGTCACGGCGCTCGGCGAGTTCGTCGAGGCGCTGGCAGAGCCGACCCCCGGCGGGCGCCTGCCCCTCGTTACCGGTCGTCGCATCGCCGTGGTGGCCACGGCCGGCGACCGTCGCGACGAGGATGTGCGCCAGATCGGCGCGGTTGCCGCGCGGTGCTTCGACACGTTGATCGTGCGCGAAGACGTGAACCCGCGAGGTCGCGCCCGAGGCGAGACGGCGGGGCTCATCGTCGAGGGGATCGAGGCCGCCCGGGCGGCCGGGGCACGCGTCGAATCGGTTGAGACCGTGCTCGACGAGCTCGAGGCGTCTCAGCGGGCGCTGGACATGGGCCAGCCCGGCGACATCGTGGTGCTGTGCGTCGACCGCGCCAACGACGTCTGGAAGGAGCTGCAGCGCCGCCAGCACGGGGCGGCGAGCCCCACCAGCGGGCCGGTCCTGGCGGTCAGCGAGGAGCCCGGGGAGCCGGCCGCGCTCCCGCTCCAATAGCGGCCGCATCCATCGGGTCGAAGCCCTCGCGCGCCAGCCAGTCGAACACGTCGTCGCGCTCGGCGTGGCACATCAGCGCCGCCACATCGCCGTTGCCGGCTCGGCTCACGAGCTCGGCCAGCGCGCCGACCTCCCCGGAGAACGCATCGACCGATCCGCTGTAGCCCCCGACCGCGACACCGTCACGCAGGATCCCGTTCATCTCCTCGAGATCGCGTCCGCGCAGGTAATGCGGCTTCTCGGCAATCACCACCTCGTCCGCTCCGGCGCCGGCGATCTCACCCAGCGAACGCAGCATCTCGTCGGATCGGTCACCGGCGGTGCCAAGCGCCAGCAGGACGCGACCGCCGTCGCGCGTGAGCCCGCGCGCCACCTCCAGCAGGCCGCGCAGCCCAGCCTCGTTGTGAGCGAAGTCGATCACCACCCGGGTGTCGCCGCGGGCGAACAGGTTGAGCCGGCCGGGGTTGCCGGCCGCATCGGCTCCGAAGGTCCGGAGACCATCCGCGATGGCGCCTGCGTTCCAGCCGAGCGCGTCGCCCGCCGCCGTCGCCGCCAGGGCATTGGCCAGGTTGTGCCGCGCCAGGCCACCGAGAGCGAGCGGCAGCTCGTCCGCCTGTGCCACGCGCTGGGACGGGCCGTCGGCGCGACGCAGGACGATCCAGCCGCGATCGAGCACGCAGGCCCGGCCGCCGGCCTCGAGCGCCTCGTCGACCGCGCGAGCCGCCGGGTCGAGGCTGAAGGCGAACCAGCCGGCGCGCGTCTCCCGTCGCATGGCCCACACGCGCGGGTCCTCGCCGTTGAGCACCGCCCATCCGCGCGGCCGGGTGATGCGCACCACCGTCGCCTTGACCTCGGCCAGCTCGTCCAGGGTGTCGATCCCCTGCAGGCCGAGGTGATCCGCACTGATATTGGTGACGACCCCGACGTCGTTGGCGGCGTAGCCGATCCCGCGCAGCAGGATGCCGCCGCGCGCCGTCTCGAGCACCGCGAGGTCGAGGCCATGGTCGCCCAGCACGCGTGCCGCGCCGCCGAACCCCGTCCAGTCACCGCGCTCCACGACCGTGCCGCGGATCTCGATCCCATCCGAGTTGGTCATCCCTACCTGGAGGCCCTGCGAGGCTGCGACGTGCGCGATGAGCCGCGTCGTGGTGCTCTTGCCGTTCGTGCCGGTGACCGCCACCACCGGGATGCGCGGCCGCGGCATGCTGGGCAGCGGCCCCAGCGCGGTGGCCTGCAGGACGCGCAGCTCGCGCGACTCGTCGCTGCGGCCGAGGGCCAGGCGGGCCGCCGCCGCACCGATGGCCTGCGAGATCGTGCGACGCCGCCAGGCGAAGGCGATCAGCGCACGACGCTCGTCGACCGACCGACGGTAGCTGACCCGCGGCGCCGGCATGCCGAGCGCGACGTGGAGGCGCCGCACCGCGAGCGCGGCCGACGCCGCCACCTGGGACGCGGCGCCCGGCTCTTCGCCGCTGAACTCGATCTTGACCGCCGGTCGCGTGAAGAAGCGGTTCGGACCGTCGAGCACGCGCAGCTCCAGGAGGTCGACGCCGTTCCCGGAACCTGGCGGTTCGTGCGGCATGGGCGTGAGTATACTTTCGGGCCCGTGGTCTCCCCGCCCTCCGCAGCCGAGCTCCAGCAGCTGGTCGCGGCACGCCGCGACACCTTCCTCGCCGAGCTCGAGTCACTCGTCTCCATCGACTGCGGCTCGTACACCCCCCAGGGCGTCAACCGGGTCGCAGATTTCTGCACCGATACGCTGCGTGGCCTGGGCGCGCGAGTCGAACGCATCGGTCACGCGAAGCTGGGAGACCTGGTCATCGGGCGCCTGGAGGGTGCGGGCCCGCGCCTCCTGCTCATCGGTCACATGGACACCGTCTTCGAGCCGGGAACCGTCGCCCAGCGACCATTCCGCACCGACGAGCGCCGAGCGTACGGACCAGGCGTCACCGACATGAAGGCCGGACTGCTGGCCGGGATGCACGCCATCGCCGTGCTGCACGAGGCCGGGCTCATACCGGCCGTGACCTACGTCTGCAATCCGGACGAGGAGATCGGCTCGCCCTTCAGCTCCGAGCACATCCGCAGGCTGGTGCCCGAGCACGACGCCGCCCTGGTGCTCGAGTGCGCCCGCGCCAACGGCGACGTCGTCAGTGCCCGGAAGGGCGTCGCGGACTTCCACATCACCATCCAGGGTCGCGCGGCGCATGCCGGCGTCGAGCCCGAGAAGGGTCGCAGCGCCGTGCTGGAGGCTGCGCACAAGGTCGTCGCGTTGCATGGACTCAACGGCCGCTGGCCGGGCGTCACCGTCAACGCTGGAGTGGTCCAGGGGGGCACCCGACCGAACGTGGTAGCCGCCGAGTGCCTGATCAAGGTCGACGTCCGCGCCCGGACCGCTGCCGAGTTCGACGCCGCCGCCGACGCCGTCCGCGAGATCGTCGCCACCGCGAGCGTCGCCGGGACCCGCGCCGAGGCGCGCCGGGTGTCGGGGCACGCACCGATGGAAAAGCAGCCGGCCAGCGCCAGGTTGGTGTCACTCGCCCAGGCGGTCGCCAAAGACCTCGGCTTCGAGGTGACCGATGCGGCCACCGGCGGTGCCAGCGACGCCAACACCACGGCCGGCATGGGCCTGCCCACGCTCGACGGACTGGGACCCATCGGAGGCGACGATCACTCGGCCGACGAGTGGCTCGACCTGGACAGCATCGTGCCGCGGGTGGCGCTGCTGGCCGGGATCATGGCCCGCGCCGCGGAGGCGCTGGACCGGCCTGACCGGTAGAATCGAGGTTCCGTGAGTGATGAGTTCCGCCACCGCACGCGCATCGACGTGCGATTCCGCGACGTCGATGCCTTCGGCCACGTCAACAACTCCGTCTTCCTGTCGTACGTCGAGCAGGGCCGCATCCGGTATCTGTCGGAGGCGCTCGGCCGGCCGATCTCGCTGACCGACGTCGCCGAGCTGCCGCTGATCCTGGCCCGCCTGGCGATCGACTATCGCGCGCCGATCTTCTTCGGCGAACAGGTCGAGGTCGGGACCCGGGTCGACTGGATCGGCCGCACCAGCTTCGCCATGGCGCACCGGCTGACCGCCGGCGACGACGCGCACCTGGTGGCGGAGACCACCAGCGTCCTCGTCAGCTACGACTATTCCGCAGGCCGTCCCATGCCGGTTCCCGACGACTGGCGGCAGCGGCTGGAGGCCACCGAGGGCCGCTCCCTCGATCGCGCAGCACAGGGAGTGGCATGACCGACCAGCAACGCTTCGACCTGCTCATCCTGGGAGGCGGCATGAGCTACGTGGGCGCCATCCGCGCCGCTCAGCTCGGGCTGAAGGTAGGCCTCGTGGAGCGCGACAGGCTGGGCGGGACCTGCCTGAACCGCGGCTGCATCCCGTCGAAGGCATTGCTCGAGACGGCCGACCTGCTGCACCGCGTCACGACGCAGGGCACGGAGTTCGGCCTGACGCAGGGCGAGCAGGTCGGGCTCGACTACCCGGTCCTCGGCAAGCGGCGGGATGCCGTCGTCGACAAGCACGTCAAGGGCGTCGAGTTCCTGATGAAGAAGAACGGCGTGACCGTGCTGCGCGGGAACGGAACGCTGACCGGGCCGACCAGCGTGCGCGTCAGCGGCGGTGAGGACGGCGATATCGACGCGAGTGCGACCGACGTGATCCTGGCGACCGGCTCGGCCCCGCGCAGCCTGCCCGGCCTCGACATCGACGGCGAGCGGATCATCACCTCCGACGAGGCGCTGCGCCGCGACGACGTCCCCGCCCGCGTCACGATCGTGGGCAGCGGCGCCATCGGCGTCGAGTGGGCCAGCATGTACCGCGACTTCGGCGCGGAGGTGACGCTGGTCGAGTTTCTCGACCGCATCGTGCCGCTCGAAGAGCCCGACGTCAGCAAGGAGCTCGCGCGCGTCTTCAAACGGCGCGGGATCGGCATCCACACCGCCTCGACCATCGATACCGATACGATCCAGCGCAGCGACGGCGGGCTCACCTTCTCGATCAAGGCCAACCAGGGCGACAAGCGAACCGAGATCGAGAGCGACGTGATCCTGGTGGCGGTCGGCAGGCGGCCGCTGACCGAGGGCATCGGTCTGGAGCAGATCGGGGGCGTCGAGCTGGAGCGAGGCTACGTCAAGGTTGACGATCACATGCGTACCGGCGTCGAGCACCTGTACGCCATCGGCGACATCGTGCCCGGCTTCCAGCTGGCGCACGTGGCCAGCCACGAGGCGGTCGTGGCGGTTGAGACCATCGCCGGCAAGAACCCCGAACCGGTGAGGATGGACCTCATGCCGCGCGTCACCTTCTGCCGCCCGCAGATCGCCAGCATCGGTATCGGCGAGGCGCAGGCCAAGGAACAGGGCCGCGAGGTGAAGATCGGCTCGTTCCCGTTCCGCGCGCTCGGCAAGGCGACGATCGTGGGCGAGGTCGACGGCTTCGCCAAGATGGTGGCCGATGCGCAGACCGGCGAGCTGTTGGGGGCGCATATCATCGGGGCGCACGCCGGCGACCTGCTCGCCGAGCCGACCCTCGCCCGGCTGGTGGAGGGCACGGCCGAGGAGATCGCCATGTCGGTCCATGCCCACCCGACGCTGACCGAGGTTCTGGCCGAGGCCGCGCTGGCCGTCGACGGTGCCGCGATTCACGTCTGAGAAACGGCTCGAGGTGAGAGGAGAAGCATCTTGACGAACGCGAAGACGCCAACCCGCTCGCGGCATGCGGAGCTGGGCCTCTCCGACGACGAGGTTCTGGCCATGTACCGCCAGATGCTGCTGGCGCGCGCCGTCGACGAACGGATGTGGCTGATGCAGCGTGCCGGCAAGATCGCCTTCATCATCTCGGGACAGGGCCATGAAGGGGCGCAGGTGGGCGTCACCTGGCCGATGCGCAAGGGCCAGGACTGGATGGCGCCGTTCTATCGGTCAATCGCCGCCACCCTGACCTTCGGGATGAGCGCCGAGGACATCATCACCGCCCACCTGGCCAAGGCCGACGACGTGTCGTCCGGCGGCAGGCAGATGCCCGGCCACTACGGCGGCGCGCCGTACAACATCGTCAGCGTCAGCTCACCGGTCGGTACCCAGGTGCTGCACGCGGTCGGGCTCGCCATGGGCGCCTGGGTGCGCGGCGAGGACAGCGTGGCGATCACCTACTTCGGCGAGGGCACGGCCAACCAGGGCGAGGTGCACGAGGCGATGAACTTCGCCGGCGTCCACCGGCTGCCGGTGATCTTCGTCTGCGAGAACAACGGCTACGCCATCAGCGTGCCGCTCGACCAGCAGGTCGGCGGCGGCAGCGTGGCAGCGCGCGGGACGGGCTACGGGATGCCGGGCATCACCGTCGACGGCGGCGACGTGCTGGGCTGCTATGCCGCCGGACGCGAGGCGCACGAGCGGGCGCGGCGGGGCGAGGGCCCGACGCTGATCGAGGCCAAGGTGGTGCGCCTGACCTCCCACTCCTCGGACGACGACCAGCGCCGCTACCGCGACCCCGACGAGGTCGCCGCCCTCAAGGAGCAGGACCCGATCGGGGTCTTCGGCCGGCAGCTGCGCGAGAGCGGCGTCCTCACCGACGGGATCGAGGACCGTCTGCGCGACGAGACCAAGGCCGAGGTCAACGAAGCGTCAAAGCGCGCCGAGGCGCGACCCGACCCCGACACCCGCAATGCCGAGCGCTTTGTGTACGCCGACGCCGACGGCGCGCCGGACGTGATCGCTCCGGAGGGGCGCTGACCATGGCCGAGCTCAACATCCTCGAAGCCATCCGCCTCGCCATGGACGAGGAGATGGAACGCGACGCGAACGTGATGGTCCTCGGCGAGGACGTCGGCAAGAAGGGGGGCGTCTTCGGCGCCACCGACGGCCTGTGGGCCAAGTACGGCGGCAAGCGGGTGCTCGACACGCCCCTGAGCGAGGGGATGATCGCCGGGGCGGCGGCCGGTGCCGCGCTCTATGGCCTGCGACCGATTGCCGAGATGCAGTTCGCCGACTTCGTCTACCCGGCCTTCAACCAGATCGTGTCCGAGATCAGCCGCATGCGGTACCGGTCGAACGGCACCTTCGGCCTGCCGATGGTGATCCGCATGCCATACGGTGGCGGCGTCCACGGTGCGCTGTACCACAGCCAGTCGAACGAGGCCTACTTCACCTCCACCGTGGGGCTCAAGGTGGTCGCGCCCGGGACACCGGCCGACGCCAAGGGCCTGCTCAAGGCATCGGTCCGCGATCCGGACCCGGTCATGTTCTTCGAGCACAAGAAGACATATCGGCTCTTCAAGGCGGAGGTTCCCGACGGCGACACACTGGTGCCCATCGGCAAGGCGGACGTCGCTCGCGCCGGCAAGGACCTGTCGATCTTCTGCTATGGCTACATGCGCAGCTGCGCACTCGAGGCGGCCGATGCGCTGGCTCGGGATGACGGCGTGGAGGCCGAGGTCGTCGACCTGCGGACGCTGCGACCGCTCGACCGGGAGGCCGTGCTGGCCTCGGTGCAGAAGACCGGCAAGGCACTGGTCGTGCACGAGGCGAACCGATTCGGTGGCTTCGGCGCCGAGGTCGGGGCCATGATCGCCGAGGAGGCGTTCGAGTCACTCGACGGCCCGGTCACCCGCCTGGCGGGACCGGACGTGCCCGGCGTGCCGTACCACCACAACCTGGAGGAGTGGTTCATGCTCTCCCCCGCCAAGATCGTCGATGCCGCGCGGACGCTGGCCGCCTACTGACCGAAGATGCGTCTTCTTGCCCTCGCGCCGATGCCAGCTTCCGGTCACATGCCGCCGATGGACGCTCATGGCCGTGAGTCCTGCCATATTCCCCCCACCCATGAGTTAGGCGCGCAGAGGGCCATCCGAGGCAGTGCCCATGCGGCCCTCTACGCTCGAACCGCGCGAGATCTACCGCCCGACAGATCGTCGAACTCGCCTAACTCCTGTCCCACGGGAATTTGTCAACATATGGGCTCCCGATCCTAGGGAGCCGAAGGAGTCACACCGCATGCCAACCACCATCAAGATGCCGCAGCTCGGCGAGTCGGTCACCGAGGGAACCATCGAGCGGTGGCTGGTCAAGGAGGGCGATACCGTCGAGCAGTACGACCCGCTCTTCGAGGTCGTCACCGACAAGGTCAACGCCGAGGTCCCGGCCGAGGTCGCCGGCACCATCACCAAGATCATGATCGGCGACGGCGAGACGGTCGCCGTCGGCACCGCGCTGGCAGAGATCGAGACCGATGGCGCCGCCGCCGAGGCTCCTTCACCGCCGGCGGAGGCACCGGCCCAGGCGGAGGCACCGGCCCAGGCTGGGGCGCAGCCCGCGGCGGCAGAAGCAGCCACGCCACAGCCAGCGCAGCCCGAGATGCCACAGGCCGCCGGCGCCCAGCCCGCTCCCGAGGCCGAGACCGCCCCGAGCGGCGCTTCGAAGGCGGTCGCCACGGAGCAGGCACCGCCGCAACAGCCCACCAGCCCACAGAACGGACAGGGAGCCGCACCGCCGACGGATGGCTCGGTGCGCATGACGCCTGCCGTCCGACGGCTGGTGCGCGAGCACGGCATCGACATCAACCAGCTCCGCGGCAGCGGCGCCGGGGGCCGCGTGACGCGCGACGACGTGCTCAGCTTCGTCAACAGTGGCGGCGCAGCCGCGCCATCCCAGCCCGCAGCCGCGCAGCCCGCTCCCCAGCCGGCTGCCGCGGCTCAGCCACCGGCACCCGCGCCGCTGCCGGCCGCTCCCCCGCCTCCCGCCGCTCCACCGGCCACCGGCGCTCCCCCGCCTGCGCCCGCTCCGGCGTTCCAGCCCTCACCGGTCCCCGCGCCGTCCGGCGGCGATACCGAGATGCCGCTGAGCCAGATGCGCAAGGGCATCGCTCGCAAGATGACCCAGGTCAAGCAGACGGTCCCCCACGCCTACACCGTGGTCGAGGTGGACATGACCCCCGTCGTCCGCTGGCGCGAGGCCAACAACGCGGCGTACAAGGCACGGGAGGGGACTGGCATCAGCTATGTGGCGGTCGTGGTCAAGGCCGTCACCGAGACGCTGCGCCAGCACCCGATGCTGAACAGCCAGTTCGCCGAGGACAAGGTGATCCTCAAGCAGGCCATGAACATCGGCATCGCGGTGGCGGTCGACAACGGGCTCATCGTGCCGGTCATCCAGAACGCCGACCAGCTCTCGATCAGCGGCGTCAACCACCGGATCCAGGACCTGGCCGCGCGGGCGCGCAGCAACAAGCTGCGTCTGGACGAGATCCAGGGCGGGACGTTCACCGTCAACAACACCGGCTGGTTCGGATCGGTGAGCTCGATGCCGATCATCAACGCGCCCGAGGTCGCCATCCTGTCGATGGAGGCGATCGTCAAGCGACCGACCGTCATCGAGTCGGACGGTCAGCAGGTGATCGCCATCCGCGACATCATGAACATGACCTGCAGCTTCGACCATCGGGTGCTCGACGGCGCCCAGGTCGGCTATTTCCTGTCCGACGTCCGCAAGCGGCTCGAGGGCTGGGACCCGAACACGCCCCTCGGCTAGGTCGGCGCTTCGCCCGATCCGCCAGGCGTGCGCGGCCCCGCCTCCTCGCGACTCAGCCGGCGCGCTGCGGGAAGCCACACGAGGCCGCCCGCAGCCTCCGCGGCAAGCCACAACAGGAGGAGCAGCCCAGGCAGGCCCAGCAGGCCAGCCGGGACGTACCAGAGCTCGCCGAGCTGAAGGTCGCCCAAGTCCAGGGAAACGCCGTTCAGGCGGCTGCCGGTCTGAACCCCGACGCCGTTGGCTCCAACGGTCGGCGCCTGTCCGGCGCCGTCTGTCGAACCATCGCCCGGGACCGTCCCGTCGCCCGGGCCTCCACCCGCGATCCCGCCTGGGAGTGCGGCCGGGGTGGCAGATGGGGCGTCTGACGAGGTGGCATGCCCGGGATCAGGCGAGCTCGACGGATCTGTCTGAGCGCCGGACGATGCCGTCGGATCTGGAGACCCGGGAGGGACCGATGAGCCGGGCGGCGTCAGTAACGGCGGCAGCGTCGACAGCGGCGGCGGCGTCGGCAGCGGCGGCAGCGTCGGCAGCGGTGGAAGCGTCGGCACTGGGGTAGGGCTGGCCGTTGGACGAGGCGTCGGCCGCGGCGTGGGCGTGGATGTCGGTGACGGCGTCGGCGTCGGCGTCGGCGTCGGCGTTCCGGTCAGCGTCACGGTAGCCGGCGCCGACCACGCGTGCCCGTCCCACACGCGATAGGTGAAGCTGGCCAGTCCATCGAAGCCGCCTCCCGGCGAGTAGGTCAGCCGGCCATTGGGAAACAGCTCGAGTGACCCGCTGATGCCGCTCGCACTCACGAGCTCCGCGGTGAGTGCGTCTCCGTCGGCATCGGTGTCGTTGGCGAGCACGCCCGGAGCCGGTACGACCAGATCGTTGCGGCCCTGCACCGAGTAGGTGTCCGGGTTGGCGACCGGGGCCGCGTTCGTCACCGAGATCACGACGTCGGCGGCGTTGCTCACGATGATGAGCGTGCGAACCCTGTACGAGAAGTGGTCGGTTCCGACGTACCCGGCATTCGGCACGTACGTGTAGCTGCCGTCGGCGTTCAGGTCGAGCGTGCCGTGGCTGACCGAGCTGTCCAGGATGACCGTGCCGCCGAGGATCCCCAGATCGTTGGCCAGCACACCGGGCGCCGCGACGTTCAAGGTCCGGTCGTGCCGAACGCTGGCCGTGTCGTCGTTCGCGACCAGCGTCACGGCCCGGACGGGCGCCGGGCTCGTGGCCGCCGCGCATGCGAACACGATGACCGCCACGGAGGTGAACGCGATTGCGCGGCGCATCGATCAGGCCACCCGAGCCTGCGGCAACCAGATGAGCGAGGACTCCGCTCCCGGGAGGGGCGCATCGGCCTCGGTCTCGATGCCCTTGATGAAGACCGCCACCAGCTCCTCCTGGAGCTGGCTGCCGGCCGCGTCTCCCAGCCGCTTCAGCGCCTCCTCCACCGGCAGCGCCTTGCGGTAGGGGCGCGTGGTGGTCATGGCGCTGAACGCGTCCGCCACGGCCATGATCCGGCCGATGATCGGAATCGCCTCGCCCTCGAGGCCATCGAGATAGCCGCGACCGTCCCAACGCTCGTGATGGTGGCGGATCCCCTCCCGAACGCGGTCGAGGTTGGGGATGTCGCGCACGATCGCGTCGCCGAGCGCGACGTGCTGCTTGAAGGTGTCGAACTCCTGCGCGCTGAGGCGTCCCGGCCGGCGCAGCAGGGCGTCGGGGATGCCGATCTTGCCGACGTCATGCAGCAGGCCGGAGATGCGAACGGTGGTCAGCGTCTCCTCGTCGAGCCCCAGGCAGCGCGCCAGGAAGACCGCGTACCGCGCCACGTCCTCGGAGTGCCGCTTGGTATAGCGGTCCTTGGTGTCGACCGCGATGACCAGCCCCTGCAGCACATCGAAGCTTCCGCTCGTCGCCGACTCCTCCTTGGGTTGCGGGCTGCGCACCGCGTCGCCGCCGCTGGCCTTGGCTTCCTGCAGCGCGACGGTCGCCGCCGAGAGCAGGTCCGCCAGCGACCCGGCGTGGGTCGGGAACTCGGCAAGACCGATACTGACCGTGACCGGCAGCCGCTCCGATTCGCCGAAGCGGACCGAGACATTGGCCAGTGACGACCGAATGCGCAGCGACGCGGCTTCCGCCTGCGAGGTCGTGGCATGCGGCCAGAACAGGACGAACTCGTCCGGCCCGTATCGGCCCACCTCCGCGCTCGCGTCCGAGGCACCGGTCAGCGCTGCGGTCAGGAGGTCGGCCACCCGTCGCAGGACCTCGTCGCCTGCCGGATGGCCGTGGGTGTCGTTCAGCAGCCTGAAGTTGTCGACGTCGACGACGGCAAGCGCCAGCGACCCGCTGGCTGCGCGCTGCTGCTCAAGCGCAGCCTCCAGGCGCGCCACGATCGAGCCGTGATTGAGCATGCCGGTCAATGCGTCGCGTCGCGACGCCTCGACCAGCTGGGCGTGCTGCCGCCCGATCCGGACGTGCGCGGCCCGGAAGACCAGGAACAGCACCGCGGCCAGAACGAGCGACGCGGCGACAACCAGGACGACCACCTCGCGCTGGGTGCGGCCAACCTCCGCCAGAATCGGCGCCGCGTCGCGCCACAGGGCCATGACAGCCACGGTCCGGTTGGCCTCGTCCACGACCGGGAGGTACTCGCGCACGACGTCCGTTGCGTCAAGGGGCGACCCGGCGAGGTCGTCGAGATTGGCGGTGCTGACGAGCGAGGCGCCGGGATGTCCGTCCACGGCGCGGCGCATCTCGCGCAGCAGCGCAGGCCGGGCGCCGATCGATGTCGAGTCGCTCGAAAAGAGGACGAGACCGTCCACCGAACGAAGCTCGGCGCGCAGGATCCCGTCGTCGTGCGTGAGCGACGAGAGCTTCGTGCCGATCAGCGCCGCGCGTGCGGCGTCCTGCGATCCGCCCACATCGGCCCGGTTCAGGTTCTCGTTGACGAACAGCTCTGCCAGCGATGCGTCGCGCTCGACGGTCGCGTTGACGATGACGGCGGTGAGGTTCGACGAGATGACCGCGGTGAGCCCGCTGGCCGTGATACCGACCAGGACCAGGAACACGCCGAAGACGAGCGCCAACAGCATCGGGCGCCGCGTGTGCTTCGATCTCGCTTCGAGCAGGCGTCGCATTGGGCTCCGAGGCTACGTCCCGACCCCGTCGAGCGTCGATAGGACGAACGCTCCGCTGGGGCGACCGCGGCGCGCGGTGCCCGGTGCATAACGTCACCGGGCGGTCCGGTGCAGTACCCGGTCCGGACCGAAGTACCGCCTCCGGACCCGAACCGGCTCCTTCGCTAGACTCTGGGCATGGCACAGCCCGATTTCTCCGGCCTCGGTGAGCTGGCCGTCGTCTCCAGCCCCAGCGGCCACCACGCCGCGCCTTCGGACGTCATGTATCCCGGCGGGCCGCAGACCGATGGCGGCCTGCTCGCTCCCGGCGACCCCCTCCCCGAGAACGCCGGACCCGGCGGCCGGCGGCCGGAGTGGCTGAAGGTCCGGATCGGTGCGGGAGCGACGTACTCCGGCGTCAAGCAGCTGATGCGAGCCGAGGCGCTCAACACCGTGTGCGAGGAGGCCCGCTGCCCGAACATCGGGGAGTGCTGGACGCTCGGCACGGCCACGTTCATGGTGCTCGGCAGCGTCTGCACCCGGAATTGCGGCTTCTGCGCTATCGCCACCGGTCGTCCGCCGACCACCGATTGGGACGAGCCGCGACGCGTGGCCGAGGCGACGCGCCAGATGGGCCTCAAGCATGTCGTGATCACCATGGTCGCCCGCGACGACCTGCCGGACGGCGGCGCCGGGATCATCGCCGAGACGATCCGCCAGATTCGGCTCGAGAACCCGACGACCTCGATCGAGGTGCTCATCAGCGACCTGAACGGCCGCGAGGCCGACATCCGGACCGTCGTCGAGGCGCAGCCGGAGATCCTGAACCACAATGTCGAGACCGTGCCCCGCCTGCAGCGGCCGGTCCGGCGCCGCGCCCGCTGGGAGCGCAGCGTCGGCGTGCTCACAACCGGCCGCGAGATCGCCGACGAGATCGGCTACGACGGCATGGTCACCAAGACCGGCATGATGCTCGGCCTCGGCGAGTCGTGGGACGAGGTGCTCGAGGCCATGCAGCTGCTGCGCGAGGCACGGATCGACGTGCTGACCATCGGGCAGTACCTGCGCCCGTCACGCCAGCACCTGCCGCTGCTGAAGTACTACACGCCGGCCGAATTCATGGCGCTGCGCCGCATCGGCCTCGAGATGGGCTTCGCCCACGTGCAGTCCGGGCCGCTGGTGCGCTCGAGCTACCACGCGGCCGAGCAGGTGCCCGGCGCGATCTCGGCCGCCGTCTGACGTCGCAGCCTGCGATGGTTGTCATGCGCGACATCTCCACGCCGCCGGAGGCGGTCGAACGCGCACCGCTGCGACGGCCGCGCCGCGACCTGCCGCACCGGCCGGCCAGCGACGAGCATCCGCTGCTGGCGGCGCACGGCGGCCGCCTGACGGTCGAGCGGCTCGGGACGGTTCCCTACCGCCCGACCTGGGAGCTGCAGGACGAGCTGGCTGAGCAGCGACGCGCGCGGCGCATCGGCGATCGCCTGCTGCTGCTCGAGCACTTCCCGGTCTACACCATCGGCCGTGGCGGCGACGACGGAAACCTGCTCGCGACCAGTGACCGGCTGCGCGAGCTGGGGGCCGAGTACGTGCGCATCGACCGCGGTGGCGACATCACCTTCCACGGTCCGGGCCAGCTCGTCGCCTACCCCATCGTCGAGCTCAAGGACCCGCTCGACCTGCGCCGCTACGTGCGATCGCTGGAGGAGGCGATCATCGCCACGGCCGCGCGTTCCGGGGTGGACGCCGGGCGCGTCGACGGCCTCACCGGCGTGTGGGTCGCCGGCACGCGAAAGCTCGCGGCCATCGGCGTGCGCGTCAAGCGCGGCGTGACGACGCACGGGCTCGCGCTGAACGTGAACACCAACCTGCGCTGGTTCGACGAGATGATCCCCTGCGGCATCCGCGACAAAGACGTCACCTCGCTTGCCGTCGAACTCGGGCACTCGGTCGAGATGGAGGACGTCGAGGCTTCCCTGGCCGATGAGCTGGCCCGCGCCTTCGGGCTTCGCCTCCAGGACGGCCCTCCCGGCGTCATCGGTCCCGCCGGCGCCAGCGAGCAGTGACCGAGCCGGTCGTCGAGCGCACGGGCGTCGCGGCCGACTCCGCCCATGGGATTCGCATCGAGCTTGGCGTCTTCGGACCGTGGGAGACGAACGCCTATCTCGTCTGGGACGGCCGCTCGACCGATGCGCTCATCCTGGATCCGGGCATGGCGGCCACGCAACCGCTGATCGAGCGGGTCGCCGCGAACCACCTCCGCGTCCACCTCATCGCCGATTCACATGGCCACATCGATCACGTCTTCGACAACGCACCCCTCAAGCGCGAGTCGGGCGCGCCGCTGGCGATCCATCCCGAGGACGAGTACCGCCTGACGGCGCCCAACACCTACGGATTCGAGGTCGAACCGTCGACGGCCGATCGGCACCTGCGCGACGGCGAGCAGCTGCGCATCGGCGATCTCTTCTTCGACGTGCTGCACACGCCGGGGCATACCGAGGGCTCGATCTGCCTCTACGAGGAGCGCCTGGCGCTGCTGCTCTCGGGCGACACGCTGTTCCCCGGTGGCTGGGGGCGCACCGACCTTGCCGGCGGCAGCGACGAGCAGATGGTCGCGTCGATCGCGCGGCTGGCGCGAGATATGCCGCCGAACGTACGCGTGCTGCCCGGCCATGGCCGGGAGACGACCGTCGAGCGTGAGCTGGCCTGGATGCGGCGCGTCGCCGAGACAGGACACCTGATCCTGCCCGGCACCTGACAAGACGCCTGACCAAGGAGGACTGACCGATGGCGAACCTGCAGATCACCTGGCTGGGGCACGGAGGCGTGCTGTATCGGTCCCCCGGCGGCAGGTGGCTGTGGGTGGACCGATGGACCGGCGCCCCGACCTACGCCGACGCCTACCGAACGCCCGAGCGCGCGGACGTGGTGGCCCCGACGCACGGCCACTTCGACCACGTCGGCAACGACTGCGACGACGTCGTCGAGCTGGCCCAGGCCGGCGGCCAGGTGGTGTGCAGCCATGAGATGAGCCTCTTCCTTCCGTCACGCGGCGTCGAAGCCGTGGGCATGAACAAGGGCGGCACCTTCGATGCGGCCGGCATCAAGCTGACCATGGTCCACGCCGAGCACTCTGGCGGCATCACGGTCACCGGCGGCGAGCACGAGGCGACCCGCGAGGTCGGCTGCTGGGGCTGGGTCATCGAGTTCGAGGACGGGACGCGCGTCTACCACACCGGCGACACCGACCTGTTCGGCGACATGGCGCTGGTACGCGAGCGCTGGGCGCCCTCGATCGCGGTCATGCCCATCGGCGGGCACTACACCATGGGCCCGTCCGACGCCGCCCGAGCCGTCGCGCTGATCGGCGCACAGACTGTGCTGCCGGTGCACTGGGGCACGTTCCCGGCGCTGGCCGGCCGCCCCGACGACCTGGCCTCCCAGACCGATGCGGAGGTGCTGCGCCTGCAGCCGGGTGAGGCCTGGGAAACGCGTTGAGCGGGCGATTCAGCTGACAAACGCTCGCCGGGTGACGCGGTAACGCGGCAAGGCGGGCCTGGGCGTCGACGCATGCCCGTCATGCGAGGCACGTGTCATCGCGGAGAGCGAAACCGGGCTCACTCCCAACGAATCGCCACCGCAGGGCATCACGGCGGCGGCGTTTGTCACCCGAGCACCGCCTGACGAGCTTTAGGAGAGGTCCTTGTCCTCCATCTCCCAGGCGTGGTCGAGCGCGTGAAAGGCGGTGTGGCGGATGAGGAACGGGACGGTCCAGCTGCGTCCGGCCTTCAGCCCCTGGGCGTTGTAGTCGCGAATCCCCGCCACGAACGCCTCGCGATGCTGGCTCCGCTCGTCCGGCGCCACCATCAGCTCGGGCGGCTCCGGGACGCCGACCTTCTTCGCGAAGTCGCCCTGCTCGTTGCGCAGCACGTGGCGGATGATCTCGTCGCGATCCCGCCCTCCTCCCCGCGCACCCTTCTGCATCTCCGCTGACACGCCCGCCGCCATCCGGTCGAAGAACGACCACGCGGCCTGCAGCAGGGCGATCTTGCTATCGAGCTCCGCCTGCGGCATGGGGCCCTCCTCGAAGGACGAGGCGGCAAACGAGATCCCCCAGAAGTCGGTCGACCCGGTGCCGACGTGGTCCTCGACCACGTCGAGCTCACCGGCCCGCTCGAACTCGGCTTCGAGGCCGGCCAGCCGGGCAACCGGCAGGTACCGCTCGCGATACGCCTCGAGCAGGTCAACGGCGTCCTCGGCGGTCTTGGCGCCCCGACTCCAGCCGGGCCAATCGATGGCGAAGGCCGCCGCCTTCTTCTGCTTCGGACCACGCTGGATGACGGTGCGGACGGGCATGCGCTGATCCTAGCGCGCTTGGTGCGAGCGATGAGAAGCCGCGCCCGCATCGGTCTAGAATGGCGAGCCCCATGAGCACCGCCGCGCCTCTTGTCCATGCCCGCAACCTGACGAAGCGCTTCGACGCGTTCACCGCCGTCGACGCCATCGACTTCGACGTGCAGCCGGCCGAGTCGTTCGGCTTCCTGGGGCCGAACGGCGCGGGCAAGACCAGCACCATGCGCATGATCGCCTGCTCCTCGCCGCTGTCCGACGGCGAGCTGCGGGTGATCGGGATGGACCCACGCACCGAGGCGCGGCAGATCAAGGCCCGTCTGGGCGTCGTGCCGCAGATCGACAACCTCGACACCGAGCTGACGGTGCGCGAGAACCTCGAGATGTACGCCCGCTACTTCGACATCCCTTCCGACGTGGCGCGCACGCGGGCCGACGAGCTGCTCGAGTTCGTCCAGCTCGACGAGCGCGCCACGGACAAGGTCGAGCCGCTGTCGGGCGGCATGAAGCGCCGCCTCACCATCGCCCGCGCCCTCATCAACGAGCCCGACCTGGTGATCCTCGACGAGCCGACCACCGGCCTGGATCCGCAGGCACGCCACCTGTTGTGGGATCGGCTGTATCGGCTCAAGCAGCGCGGGGCGACGCTCATCATCACGACCCACTACATGGACGAGGCCGAACAGCTGTGCGATCGGCTGGTGGTGATGGACAAGGCGCACATCGTGGCCGAGGGCTCGCCGCGCGAGCTCATTGACCGATACAGCACGCGCGAAGTCCTCGAGCTGCGGCTGGCCGATGGGGTGCGTGCGGCGCTCAACGGGAAGCTCGACGGCCTGGCCGACCGGGTCGAGGACCTGCCCGATCGTGTCCTGCTCTACACCGATGACGGCGAGCGGACGCTCGACGAGCTGAACCGTCGCGCCATCCCGGTCGAGGGCACGCTCGTCCGGCGCTCCTCGCTGGAGGACGTCTTCCTGCACCTGACCGGGCGCTCGCTGGTCGACTGACCGACCGATGCTCGCCTCGGCCGCGCAGGTCTTCATCCGCAACTGGCTCGTCTACAAGCGGATCTGGCACCGCAGCATCTTCTTCGGCTTCCTGCAGCCGTTCATGTTCCTGTCGGCAATGGGAATCGGCATGGGCACGCTGCTGGCGCGGAACCCGAATGCCTTTGGGGGCATGAGCTATCTCGAGTTCCTGGGACCCGGGCTGCTCGCCGCCAGCGCCATGCAGGTGGCGACGTTCGAGTCGACCTACCCGATCATGAACAAGATCATGTGGGGCCGGAACTACGAGGCCATGCTGTCGACGCCGCTCGGCACGCGCCACATCCTCATCGGGGAGATGGGCTGGATCAGCTTCCGGCTGGCGACCATCGCCACGGTCTTCATGGTGGTGCTGTGGTTCATGGGCGTGACCGCGTCGCCGCTGGCGGTGCTCGCCATCCCGGTGGCCGTGCTGTCCGGCGTTGGTTTCTCGGCGGGACTGTTCGCCTTCACCACGACGCAGGAGAACGACCTCGGCTTCAGCTGGATCTTCCGCTTCGTGATCAACCCGCTGTTCCTGTTCAGCGGCACCTTCTTCCCGCTGTCACAGCTGCCATCGGCGCTGGTGGCGCTCGCCTGGCTGACGCCGCTGTTCCACGCCGTCGAGCTGATCCGCGGCCTGACGCTTGGTCGTCTCGATCCGGTCGCCGCGCCGATCCATCTCGCCTATCTCCTCGTCTTCGCCGCCGCCGGCATCTGGCTGGCCGACCGCGGCCTGAAGCGGCGCATGGAGAAGTAGGTGGCCGTCGAGACACGACCCGCGGCGCGCTCGGCGTTCAGCGTCGCCGGCGAGCGGCTGTGGCGTTCGCGGCGCCTGGTCGAGCGCAACATCATGGTCTACCGCCACCAGTGGATCGTGATCCTGTCGGGGGTCATGGAACCGGTCTTCTACCTGTTTGGGATCGGGGTGGGACTGGGCGGCCTCATTCCCAGCCTGACCCTTCCCGACGGGCGCGAGATCAGCTACGCGGCCTACGTCGCGCCGGCCCTGCTGGCCACCGCCGCCATGAACGGTGCCGTGTTCGAGACGATCTTCAACGTCTTCTTCCGGCTCAACTACGCCAAGACCTACGACGGCATCCTCGCCACGCCGATGGGCATCACCGAGATCGCCCTGGGCGAGATGCTGTGGGCGCTGATGCGCTCCACGCTGTATGCGGTCAGCATGCTGGTGATCATGGCCGCCATGGGCCTCATTCTCTCGCCGTGGGCGATCCTGGCCCTTCCGGCAGCGCTCTTCATCTCCGCAGCCTTCGCCGCCGCCGGCCTCGCCGGCACCTCTTTCCTGCGCACCGTCCAGGATTTCGACATCCCGATGGGCCTCATCGTCCAGCCCATGTTCCTGTTCAGCGGCACCTTCTTCCCGGTCAGCTTCTATCCGCTGCCCATCCAGCTGTTCATGGAGGTCACGCCGCTCTACCACTCGATCAACCTCATCCGCGGGCTGACCGTCGGGCTGGTCGGCATCGAGCAGATGTGGGACTTCCTCTACCTGCTCGGCTTCTTCGCGCTGATGATGTGGATCGCCGTCACGCGGATGGAGAAGCGGCTGATCAAGTAGGACCGATTCCCAGGCGGCGGCGGCAGCGCGCGCATGCACCCGGTGCATGTTGTTCGGCGCGAGGGCGGCCTGGTGCGGGAACGCATGACCCCTGGCGCATCCGCCTGGGCGTGAGCGGGGCGTCGCGCGGGTTGGTAGGCGCCAGGCGCATACGGGCGCGACGCCGGGTCAGCCAGTGGCCGTATCGGTCCGTATCGGTCCGTATCGGTCGCCTGGAGGTGGCTACCGTGCGTGAGGGCGACCGTTGGCGCGTCGGGCGCGCGCGAAGGTGCAGATGTCGCCCTGGTGCGCGTTAACCCCGTCGGCGGCG
>JAICUY010000081.1 GCA_025935615.1 Steroidobacteraceae bacterium | reverse complement strand
GCCAGCGTTGCCTCGAGGGCCCCGTGGGTGGGGTTCGAGTAGCGCGTGTACGAGTGGCCGGCGGTACGGAACTCGAGCAGGTCGGCGAGGTCCTGCGCCGAGCCGACCTCGAAGGTGCTCGACTGGTAGATCGGAACGTTGACGGGTGGCTGCGGAGCGTCCGGGACGCGGCTGGCAGCGCGGATGGCGCGGGTCGAGAAGCCTGGCATGCTGCCAGCGAGTCTAGCGCGTGCCGGTCAGGGCCCTTCAGTCGCCGCTGGTGTCGCATTGGCGGCGCCCTTCGAGCTGTCGGAGCGGTTGCCGGCCAGCCGCTCGCCGACCGCGCGAATGGCGTCGAGGTCCGGAATGAGGATGTAGCCGGCCGGCGTGCCGGTGCTCACCGCGAAGTACTTCGGCGGCTGGAGCACGATGCGCTGCAGGTGCGACATGTCGGCGTCCTGCACCGCCTGCGCAAGCTCGGGCAGCTTGTCCGACGGCACGTCGGTCGTGATCGTCTCCTTCACGGCATCCAGCAGGCCGGGGAGCGCCGTCACCAGGTTGCCTGCCGTGAGCTTGGCGCGCAGGGCGGTCAACAGGCGCTGCTGGCGATCGGCGCGGGTGAAGTCGCTGTCGCCGATTCCCTTCCGGGAGCGGACGTAGCCGAGCGCGGTGTGACCGTCGAGATGATGCATTCCGGCGTCGAGGTAGAAGCCGGTCCGCGTGCCGGTCTCATCGGAATAGGTCGGGTCGGTGATCGCGCGCTCGACGTCGACGTCGACGCCGCCGACGCTGTCGACCGCCTGCTTGAAGCCGAGCAGGTTGATGGCCGCGAAGTAGTGGATCTTGATGCCGAGCAGGTTGCCGACGGTCTTTTTGAGCGTCGTCACGCCGCCATCCGGGTAGAGGGTGGGATTGTTGTTGGCGACCGCCATCAGCGCGTTCAGCTTCTGGTTGAACGGCTGGCCGCTGGGCAGCGGCGCGCCGAACGTATCGCGCGGACTCGAAATCATGGCGGAATGCCGGCCTTCCGGGTCCAGGCTGACGACCAGCATGGTGTCGGTCAGCTGGGTGCCGCGGGTGGGCAGGGCATCGACCCCGACCAGCAATACGTTGACGCGCTCGCCCTTCTTGACGTCGGGCTGTTCGGAGGGGATGGGCAGCGGGGTGAAGCCGGGGATGTGGCCCTGGCCCGTGGTCCCGCCGCCGGCCGAGACGGCGCCGAGCGTATCGATCGCCTTGGCCGCGTAATACGCCGGCAGGACGTGCATGACCAGGGTGAGGACCACGACCGCAGCGGTGAGATACGTGGTCCAGTGCCGCCAGTCGACCAGCTCGCGCCGGCCGTGGGCCTGGACGATGGCCAGCAGCCGCCAGCCGAGCAGAGCCAGGTCGAGCACGATCAGCCCGACCAGGAAGCGGGTATCGACCATCCGGGCGATGAGGGTCGAGCCCGAGAAGAGGAGCGCGGCGCCGCCGACCAGGATCAGCAGCAGGACGGGGGTCGCGAGAATCCAGGCCAGACCCGACTGCCCGTTGTAGGCCTGCCCCAGACCGGGCAGGACGAAGGAAAAGAGGGCGGCCAGAACGGCACGCGGGTTGGCCGGCTGCATCCGGCGGGTGGGTGTGGTCACGGCTCCTCGGTTCGGCGCGTGGCGAGCTCGGTGGCCGCGGCCCGCGCGCGGCCGGGAGTATAGCGAACCGGGGGCATGTGCACCGGACGGCCGGCCGGACCGATGCGTTGCAGCCCTGGTCCTTGAGGGCCGCTCCGACCGTTATCGTTGTCGGCGATTTTTCGGCGTCAACCGGCCCGCCGAGAGCCGTGGCGCACGCGGTTGTGACCAGGCTTAATCGCCGTGGCCGATATCGGCAGTCACCGGTTCAGGCGTCGTGCTGACGCTTCTCCTCGCGGGGCGTCGGCGACGACAGGAACGCGTCCATCGCCCGGCGAATCTGGTGATCCGGGTCGAAGCTGCGGCGGGCCGCTGCGATCTGGCGCCGGACCTCCGTCGGATCGGGCTCGCCTTCGTCGGTCGCCTCGTGGGAGCCGTTGACGTGCGCGGCGACCGGCTCAGCGACGGATTCAGCGACGGGTTCGGGAATGGGCGCTGATGCCGGTTCGACCGGCGCCGGCGTGACGATCACGGGCGGGATCACGGGCGGCGTCGCGGGCGGTGGTTCGGGCGCGACGTCGGCTGCGACTGCTTCGACCGGGCCTTCGACCGGGGCGTCGTGAGCCGGCCCCGGACCGACGGCGACCGCCACCGGACCGCTGTCCGCAGCCGGCAGGTGACGCGGGGCGCGGCGAACGCGCGGCACGCCGCTGATCTGGTTCTTGCCGAGCGACTTGGCTTCGTACATGGCGCGGTCCGCGGCGATCACCAGCTCGTCGGCCTCGAGTCCATCCTCGGGATGCGAGACCAGGCCGATGCTGACGCTGGTGTCGATCCCCGCATCGCCGGCGAGTGCCGCACCCAGCTCCTCCGCTCCGGCGCGGATCTTTTCGGCGACGACGAAGGCGCCGGGGATATCGGTTTCGGGGAGGAGGACCAGGAACTCGTCGCCACCGTATCGGTATGCGGTGTCGACGGTGCGGATGGAGCGACGAATGACGCCGCCCAACGCGCGCAGGACGTCGTCACCGCGATGGTGGCCGAGGGTGTCGTTGACCCCCTTCAACCCGTCGAGATCGATCATCAGCAGGCAGAAGCCGCGCGCGCTGCGGCGCGTGCGCCGGACCTCCTGCTCGAGCGTGGTGTGAATCTGCGAGCGGTTGAAGAGCCCGGTCAGCGGGTCGATGAGCGAGGTGCGCTGCAGCCAGGCGCGGACGCGCCGCTCCTGGGCGGCGAAGACGCCGGCAAGGTACGAGAGCAGCCAGATCGAACCGATGTTCAGGCCGAAGCGCAGCAGGTCGCCGCCGGTGTAGGTCGGCCGCGCCGGATCCACGAACAGGACGCCGAGATACGCCAGCGTGGCCAGCGCAGCGACGAGGAACGCCACGCGGCCGCCGTGTCCCAGCGCGACCGCCACCGCGACGATGTCGAAGGCGAAGAAGAATGGCGAGCTGCCGTAGCCGGTGACGACCAGCAGCCCACTCACCAGCGCCAGCGCGATGAGCGCCTCGAGCCCGGAGGTGAGCGGCGAACGCCAGCGCTGCGGCAGCAGCTCGTGCAGGCCGAGCACGGCGATCACGCCCAGGCCGCCAAGGCCGAAGATCGGGACCTGGCTGGTCGAGAACGCGTTCGACAGGCCCACCCCCACGAGGACGATCGCGATCGTCAGCCACCACAGGATGCGCAGCACGCTCTCGTAGGCCGCCTGGCCCTCGGATCCGACCAATGGCGCGGCGCGGACCGGCGCCTCCGCCGCCTCGTACTTGGTCGGCAGCTCGGTCGCGCGCTGTCCGGCACCTGCCGCTTCTTGGTCGTCGACCGCCGCGACCCGCCTTCCGCGCAGCACCGCGACCAGGGCTCCGAGCCCGATCAGGGCGGCAAGAGCTGCGGTGACGATGATGAAGGTGAGCTGGATAGGCACGTGAGGCCGTAGTCTAGGTCCCGGTTCTCGGGTGGCGCAAAGGTACTAACCCACCCGTACCACCCCAACCGGCGCGCACCGTCACCACTTCCCGAAAAACGTGGACCGTTTCGTGCCCGGAGGTCCTGCGTCCTGCGTATGTAAAATGCTTGCCCGCCCACCAATCGAGCGTTGCTAGGTGCCATGACGGATCGTCCTCGACCCCGACACCCGGCGCTCGCGGCGACCCTGTCGTTCCTGTTTCCCGGCCTCGGCCAGGCCTATGCCGGAGAGCGGACGCTTGCCGCAGTGCTGGCCGTGCCGGTTGTGCTGCTGCTGGCCGGTATCGGTCTGGTCTACCTGCTGTACGCCGACCGCGTGCGCAACGAGCTGCTGTCGTCGTCCTTCCTGGTCGCGGTGCTGGTGGTCGACGCGGGCCTGCTCATCTGGCGCCTGTTCGCTATCGGGCAGGTCGGCTTTTCGCAGCCGGCGGTCGAACCGTCGGGCGGCGACATCCGCCGTCGGAGCTACCGATCCGGAACGCTGACCGCGGTGAGCCTGCTGCTGGCCGCCACTGTGGCGATGCATGGCTACCTGGCGGTGGTGGTGATCGAGCTCAACTCGACCCTCGAGCAGGTCTTCGCCGGCGGCCAGCCGCCGCGCCACGACGGAGGCACCGAGCAGGAGCCGCTCAACCGCCCGGAGTACCGCTGGAACGGAACCGAGCGGATCAACTTCCTGCTGCTGGGCATCGATGCCGGAGGCAGGCGCGAAGAGGCGCTCACCGACACGATCCTGGTCGTCTCGGTGGATCCCGTTGCACACACCGCGGTGATGATCTCGGTGCCGCGCGACACGGGATACGTGCCCCTTCCCGATACCCGGCTCTACGCCGACGGGCTCTACCCACGCAAGATCAACCAGCTGACGACCGATGCATCGGCCGATCCAACGCTGTGGTGCCCGGACCTGCCCGACGCGGCGACCTGTGGGCTGCGGACGCTGGAGCGCTCGATCGGCCTGTATCTCGGCATCCCGATCCACTACTACGCCACCGTTGACCTGGCCGGCTTCACCCAGCTCATCGACGCTGTCGGCGGCGTCGACCTGTGCCTGCCCGGCGCCCTGGTGGATGACGGGTACGGCGGGCCGACCTGGTTCCCGCGGGTCGGGATCCGGCTCGAGGCCGGCTGCCATCGCTACGACGGCGCCCATGCGCTGGCCTATGCCCGCATCCGCAAGGGCTACCTCGAGATGCCCGACGGGACGCGGGAGCCGCAGAACGACTTCAAGCGCGCCGAGCGCCAGCAGAAGGTGCTGCTCGCCCTGCGCCAGCAGCTGGCCGGCGCGAACCTGGTCTTCGAGCTGCCGGGCATCCTGGACGCGATCGGCCGGACGGTGAGCACCGACTTCCCGCGTTCGCAGGTAGGCGACCTTTCGACCCTGCTGCCGCTCATCGCCGGCCCCGACATCCGCCGCCTGGTGCTCGACTACCCACGCTACGTCGACCCGCCGGTGAACCCGGACGTGAACTACCTGCTCGTGCCGAAGCGCGACGCGATCCGCACCAAGATGCGCGCCCTGTTCGGCCCCGACCTAGCGGGCTGGTACGTCGGCAGCGAAGCCGATGCGCCACCTGGCGCGGCACCGTCCGGCGCCGTCACACCCAGCGGAGCATCGGCTCCCGCAGCCAGCCCTCCATGAGGTCGACTGCCTCCCCGACTGAACGCTCCCGTCTGCTGCTGGTGTCGATGTACCCGCTTGATCGCGGGCGATGGGGCGCCACCGCGCGGATCGCCTCGATGCGCGACGAGCTCGCGAAGCTGGCCGAGCTCGACCTGGTGGCCGGTTATCGCGGGTCGCGGTCGGGCGGGCTGGTTCGCTACGCCTTCAGTGGAAGGCTGCGCGGCCTCGACGGCATCTACGTCGAGAGCTCATCGTTCCTGCCCTCACCGCTCGACATCGCCTTTCTCGGCCTGGCGCGCGCGCTCGGCGTGCCGGTGCTCACCTACCTGCGCGACGCCCAACCGCTGTTCGCCGAGTACTACCGCGGCTCGCCGAAGCGATGGCTCAGCCGGCTGCTGTTCCGGCCCGCGTTCCGCTTTCTGATGGCCTTCTCGAACGTTGTGGCCGTTCCGTCGCACGGGCTGGCGGAGGCGTTCGGACGACCCGATGCGCTGTTGCTGCCGCCGGGCGCGCCGCCGCCCGTCGACGTCCCCCGCTCCCCAGATGCGCGGCAGCTGCTGTTCGTGGGCGCCATGCGCTACCCGGTCCACGGCCTCGACATCCTGGTCGGAGCGATCGAGCGCGTCCGCGGCGATGGCATTCCGGTCGAGCTGACCTGCGTCTCGCGTCCCGGCGAAGAGCCGCCGGAACCCCAACCCGCATGGATGCACGTGCGGCGCGGCAGCGGCGACGAGATCCACGCGCTGCTCCCCGAGGTGATCGCCTCGGTCACGCCGCGCCGCCGCTCGCCGTACAACGATCTCGGCGTTCCGGTCAAGGTCATGGAGTACCTCAGCTATGGCCGGCCGTTGCTGGTCACCGACTGCACCGAGACGGCGCGGATCGTCCATGACGCCGGCGCCGGACTGGTCGTCGACGACTCGACCGACGCCCTGGCGGACGGCATCCGCCAGATCTTCAGCGCACCGCCCGCCGAACTCGACGCCTGGTCGGAGGCTGCCCGGGAGGCCGCGACGCGCGAATCGTGGAGGAGTCGCGCCCAGCGGGTCGTGGAGCTGCTTCTAGCGTAGGCGCGCCAGGCCGATGCCGACCGCGGCGAGGATGGCCGCGGTCACCTGCAGCAGGACGACCACCTCGCGCTGGCTGAGTCCTTCGCGCAGGAGCGTGTGGTGGACGTGGCCCGCATCGGGCTTGAAGACCGATCGGCGACGGATGGTGCGACGGATGACGGCCCAGGCCATGTCGCCCAACGGCAGGGCCAGGATGACGAGCGGAACGTAGGCGGGAACCACGCCTCGTCCGGGCGTCGAGACCGAGATGGCGGCGGCCGCCGTCAGGAAGCCGAGGAGCATGGATCCGGCGTCGCCCATGATGATCGAGGCGGGATACAGGTTGTAGAGCAGGAAGCCGAGAGCGGCGCCGGCCGCGGCACCGACAATGAGCGTCAGCGGCGCGTCGTTGGGGGCGATGACGAAGAACGCGGCGAGTGCGATGAGCACGACCCCCGCGGCCAGGCCGTCGAGCCCGTCGATAAGGTTGATGGCGTTCACCACGCCCACGATCCAGAGCACTGTCACCGGCAGGCTCAGAGCGCCCATACTGATGGTGTCGCCGAAGAGGACGATGTCGTCGATCCTGACGCCGAGCAGCCAGGCCACGACCGCCGCCACGACTTGGGCCGCGAGCTTGGCCAGCGGCGACAGGTCACGCAGGTCATCGGCCAGGCCGGCGATGACCACGACCGCCGCGCCGACGAGGATGCCGGGCATCTCGGGCATGAAGGCCGGCTGCCGCCCGAGCGGGACGAGCGTCACCAGCAGCATGGCGAGGAAGAAGCCGGCGGCGATCGCCGCACCGCCGAGCCGCGGAATCGGGACGGCGTGCACCTTCCGGCCGCCGGGCTGGTCGAGCAGGCCGCGGTCGTCCGCGATGCGGCGAATGGGCGGAATCAGGACGGCGGTGACGGTCAGCGCGACGAGAAACGCAATCGCATAGCTGAACATCGGACGGCCCGGATGATAGCGGCCGAGCGCTGGTCGGGTCGGAGTGGAGTGGTCGGGGCGGCCGGATTCGAACCGGCGACTTCCTGCTCCCAAAGCAGGCGCGCTACCGGGCTGCGCTACGCCCCGTGGCTCGGCATCAGCGCCACATGGTAGCGCCATACTCCGTCGTTAGATGGACCGCGCTTCAGGGATTCGGGCCCTGATTCCACTCGTGCCCGCCGCGGCGCTGCTCGTCGCGCTGCTGGCGATCCTCCCCTCGGATCCGGCGGCTGGGGTCACCTCCAGTCGCTCCCCGTTCACCGATGAGGGCTACTACCTCCTCAACTCCCGCAACCTGGTGCTGCTCGGCGGCTGGTCGACGGGTGATTGGAACCTCCACCTGGTCGATGGGCCGTTCGCGCCGGCCATGGCCGGCGTCTTCTCCTTGTTTGGCGTGAGCGTGGAGACAGCCCGCGTCCTGTCGGTCGCGCTCAGCGTGACGATGGTTGCGTTGGTCGCCCTGGTGGTCAGCGGCGAGTTCGGTGTCGGTGCAGGCACGCTGGCGGCGTTCGCGCTGGCCGGTCAGACGTCG
>JAICUY010000071.1 GCA_025935615.1 Steroidobacteraceae bacterium | reverse complement strand
GGCCACGTGCTGGGGATGGATTCCAGCGACGGGATGCAGCACCTGCGCGCGCAGGTCCCGGCCGCCGAGATGTTCCACTACGCCACCGAACTGCGATCGATCACCCAGGGTCAGGGCCGATTCGTGCAGAGGCTGGACCACTACGCCGAGGTGCCGCACAACGTCGCGGAGAAGGTGATCGCGGAGCATGCGGCGGCCGGCGACAAGCACTGAGGGACGAACGATGCATGACGAGCCCCGCCAGCCCCGGCCAGACCAGGGCGTCCACGATCCGGAGATGACCGAGGCCGACGAGGCCAACGCCCCGGATGTCGAGGAGCCGGATCACGACAAGGTGACGCGCGAGATCGACCAGGAGGGCGACGAATCGGCTTGACCGATACGCCTGCGGCGGCGCGCCGCCCGCTCGATCTGCGTGCATTCAGCGTTCTCACCTTCGACTGCTACGGAACGCTGATCGACTGGGAGCGCGGCATCCTGGATGCGCTCCGTCCGGTCCTCCGGGTCCATGACGTATCGATCGACGACGAGGAGGCGCTGGCCGCCTTCGGCGAGCTCGAATCGGCCGTAGAAGCGGGACCGTACCGGCGCTACCGCGACGTGCTGCGGGAGGTGCTGATCGGCATCGGTGACCGATACGGCTTCTCGCCGACCGCCGGCCACGCCGATCGGTTCGCCGCCTCCGTCGCGGACTGGCCCGCCTTCGCCGACAGCGCCGATGCGCTGCGCCGCCTCGCATCGCGCTACCGCCTGGGCGTCATCACCAACTGCGACGACGATCTCTTCGCCGCCTCGTCACGTCGCCTGGGCGATCCGTTCCGCTGGGTGATCACCGCCGAGCAGGCGCGCTCGTACAAGCCATCGCACCACAACTTCGAGCTGGCGCTGGAGCGGAGCGACGTGCCGCGCGAACGGCTGCTCCATGTCGCCCAGAGCCTGTTCCACGATCACGTGCCGGCGCAGGAGCTGGGGATCGCCTCGGTCTGGGTCAATCGCCGCCGCGGTCGCGCCGGATCGGGAGCCACGCCGCCGGCCAATGCCTCGCCCGGTCTCGAGGTCCCGGACATGGCATCGCTTGCCGAGCTCGCCGGGGTCTGAGGCGCGGCGTGGCGCGCAACCGATGACGAATGCCGCGCCGGCGAAGCGTTACGCCGGGGACCCTGCTCTCATCGATCACTTCTGCTCACGCACAGCAGCAAAGGTCACGGCAACGGGGCTTCGAGGCCGGTTCTGACGCCGTTCGCTGCCATAACGCTTACCTCGGTGAGCACGCGTCCGCTTCGGACCGCCTCAGGTGACGGTCACCCGCGCTCCTCGGCGCTTCCCGACGCGCAGCTCGAACGAGTCACCCGGCTCAACGCCGGTTGACGCGTCCGCGACCACTTCCCCATCCCGGCGGACGCCGCCCTGGCTGATCAAGCGGCGCGCCTCGCTGTTGGACGGCGCGAGACCCGCAGCCACAAGCACGGCGAGATAGCTCCCCGCCGGCACGGTGACCTCATCAAGCTCGGCGACGCCCTCCCCGCGCCCGATCACCCGCTCCCATTCGGCCTCGGCAAGGTCCGCGGCGTCCGAGGCGTGCCAGCGCGACACGATCTCGCGGGCCAGCCGTTGCTTGGCCGCCTTGGCATGCAGCTCGCCCGAGGCGATCGAGGCCACGAACGCATCGGCCTCGGCATCGGTCCAGCGGGTGACCAGGTGCGCCCAGTTGTGCATGAGGTCGTCGGGGATGCTCATGGCGCGCGCGTACTGGTCGTAGGGCGTATCGGTCAATCCGATGGCGTTGCCCAGCGATTTGCTCATCTTCTGCACGCCGTCCGTGCCCACCAGCAGCTCGCAGGTCAGGATCTGCTGCGGCGGCTGGTCATAGTCGCGCTGGATCTCCCGGCCCACGAGCAGGTTGAAGGTCTGATCGGTGCCGCCCATCTCGAGGTCGGCCGCGACCGCGACGCTGTCGAACGCCTGCAGGAACGGGTACAACGTCTCGTGCATGCTGACCGGCACCCCCTCGGCCAGGCGCTTGGCGAACGTGTCGCGCTCGATCATGCGGGCCACTGTCAGCCGGCTCATGAGGGTGAAGACGTCCTTCAGCCCGAAGCCGCCGAACCACTCGGACTGCCAGCGGATCTCGGTCCGCTCGGCATCGACCACGAGGTAGAACTGCTCGAGATACGTCTCGGCGTTGGCCCGCACCTGGTCCGCGGTGAGCATGGGGCGAGTGGCGTTGCGCTCCGACGGGTCGCCGATCTGGGCGGTGGTGTCGCCGACCACCAGCACCGCGATGTTCCCGAGGTCCTGCCAGCTGCGCACCCGCTCGAGCAGCACCGCATGACCGATGTGCAGGTCCGGACTGGTCGGGTCGAAGCCGATCTTGGCCCGCAACGGACGCTCCGAGGCCAGCAACATCCTTCGCAGCTCGTCGCGCTCGACGACCCGCGACACGCGGTGGTTCAGGAACCGATCGACAGCGTCGGCGCGCTCGGAGGGCATGGGTGGCGAGTATAGGCAGGCTCCCGTCTTCCCGATCGGTGCGTGCTACCCTGCCGCGCGATGACCCGACGCACTCCTCCGCCGCGCGGCTCCCGACTGGCGCAGATGCAGGCTCGGCGCTCCGGCTCCGTCGGGGCTGACCGCTCTCCGGGCCGGACGCCTCGCTCCGGCATGGCGCCGCTGCCGGCCATCATCCTGGGCCTGTTCAGCCTGCTGGCGATCGGCCTGTTCGTGGGCGTCATGGCGGTCTACGCCTCGTACAGCAGTTCGCTGCCCGCCGCCGACACCATCGACGACTTCAGCTTGGCCCAGGGAACGCGCGTCGTCTCGGCCGACGGTGTCCAGCTGGCGAGCTTCGCCGCGGAAAATCGGCGGGCCGTCACCTTCGAGCAGATCCCAGAGGTGATGCGCGACGCACAGGTAGCGGCCGAGGATCAGACGTTCTGGACCAACCCGTGCATCGACTTCCGCGGCATCGCCCGCGCACTCGTCCAGAACATCACCCTCGGACGAGAGGTGTCGGGCGCTTCCACCATCTGCCAGCAGCTGGTCAGGATGCGGCTGTTCAGCGGCGACCTGCTCTCGAACGATCGGCGCGTGGAACGCAAGATCAAGGAAGCGATGCTCGCCCTGCGTGTCGGCGATGAGTACGACACGCGCGAGGGCAAGGAGCAGCTCCTGGCGATGTACATGAACCAGGTCTACTACGGCAACAACGCCTATGGGATCTGGGCCGCGGCCAACGCCTACTTCGGCAAGGACATCACCAAGGACGACCCTGACGACCAGCTGACGATCGGCGAGGCCGCCATGCTGGCCAGCCTGGTGCGGTCGCCGTCGGCGCTGGACCCGACGGCGTCGGCGGTGGAGAAAAAGGGGCCGAAGGGCAAGCGCCACCTGGTCGTGCCCGAATCGGCGGATGCGCAGCGGACGCAGGGATTCGTCCTGGACACCATGCTGAAACTGGGCGACATCACGCAGGCCGAGCACGACGAAGCGTTCGACGAGGAGATCGTCCTGGCACGCCGCCGCAGCGACCAGTACCGCGCCCCGCATTTCGTCTACGCCGTCCGACGCGAGGCCGAGAAGCTGCTCGACGACGACGAGCTGCTCGACCGTGCCGGGCTGACGATCACCACCACGCTCGACTACGACGGGTATCAGAAGAGCGCCGAGAAGTGGGCCTCGATCGCCTACGACCTCGACCGCATGAGCGACGACGAGCTCGTCCACAAGTACGGCCAGGACGCGCTGGGCTGGATCAAGTCGCTCCAGGGTCGGAACATCAACAACGACGCCCTGGTGACCCTGAACTACCGGACCGGTGCGGTGCTGGCGTACGTCGGCAGCGCCAACTTCTATGGCAAGGCAACCGACGAGCATCAGCCGTCGTTCGACGTCATCGGTCAGGCCTACCGCCAGTCCGGATCGGCCTTCAAGCCGATCACGTATGCCACCGGCTTCGAGTGGGGCACCATCACGCCGGCGTCGCTGTTCATGGACGTCAAGACCACTATCGTTCCCGGCTTCAATCCGGGCGACGCCGACAACAACGAGCGCGGCCCGGTGCGCGTCCGCGACGCGCTGAAGTACTCCCTCAACATCCCGGTCGCCAAGGCGCAGCAGCTGATCGGCACCGAGAATGTCGTCGATCAGGCCGAGCGGCTCGGGCTCCGGTTCGACCCGGCCCAGGACCCAAACGTCCCCTCCCTCACGCTCGGGACGATCGGCGTCCATATGCTGGACCTGGCAGGCGCCTACGGCGCCCTGGCAAACGGGGGCGAGCTGGCGCCGCCCTATCTCATCGAGAAGATCACCGGGCCGGACGGCAAGGTCGTCTACGATCACGCCGACGAGCCCGACCCCAAGCAGGTCATCAGCGCCCAGTCGGCGTACCTGGTGACCGACATCCTGGCCGACAACACCGACCCCGCCCGCAACTCGATCTGGGGCAGCCGCTTCCAGCTCCGGACCGATGACGGCAGGCGGCCGGCCACGCTCAAGACCGGCACCACCAACGACTTCCGCGACCTGCAGGCCTTCGGCTACCTGGCGGCCGATGCGGACCGCTCGAAGACCGACGGCGCGATCATCACCGGCGTCTGGGTCGGGAACAGCGACTTCAGCGCCATCAAGGACGTCTTCGCCGCCGATGGCCCGACCTTCATCTGGCACGACTACATGGCCGAGGTCACCGCCAAGAACAAGCTCCCGGTCCACGACTTCGAGCAGCCGGACGACATCACCGAGGTGGACGTCGATGCGCTGAGCGGGATGCTGCCGGGCGACCACACCCAGGACACCGTCTCCGAGGTGTTCGCGACCGACAACCAGCCGCGCGATGAGGACACCATCCATCGCGAGCTGCGCATCGAGGCTGAGACCGGCAAGATCTGGCAGGAGGGCTGCGGCGACTTCGAGACGGCCAAGCCGCGCGGCAGCCCGGACCCGAGCGCCGAACCCGGTCCTCCGAAGGCGGCCGAGAAGGTCTACCTCGACCTGAACGACGTCGAGCGCGACCACGAGGACTGGGACCGCTCCAACGACCGCTGGCTCAACCGCTGGCGTGGCAAGGAGTCCGCCATCCCACGCTCACCGCTGGCGCCCCTGGACTCGCCGATCGCTCCCTCGAAGGAATGCACGCCAGGCGAGGTCCCTACGTCGTCTCCGACTCCGTCGCCTTCGCCCAGCCCGATTGAGTCGCCCTCGCCGACCCCGTCACCCACGCCCACGCCGACGCCAACCCCGTCGCCGACGCCCGCGCCGACGCCCAGCCCAACCGGGACGCCGACTTCGACGCCCTCGCCGACCCAGGCGCCGGGCTAGAGCTCGACCACCGTCGCCTGGTCGCCGCCCTCCTCGCGGCGACCGCTGCGCACGGAACGAACGCGGGGGTGCTCCGCCAACCGGTCGCGGATGGCGCGGCGCAGGGCGCCGGTTCCGCTTCCGTGCCGG
The DNA here is from genome assembly GCA_025935615.1 of Steroidobacteraceae bacterium. GTDB lineage: Bacteria > Chloroflexota > Limnocylindria > QHBO01 > QHBO01 > JAICUY01. Next base: position 3,781 of record JAICUY010000071.1, on the reverse strand, counting down.
ATGGTGACCTGATCGAGGCCGGCCAGGAGCACCTCATCGAGATAGGCGTCGAGCTGCTCCAGCGCTGCCTCGACCCGCTCCCCGCGCAGGTCGAGCGTCGGCGAGACGCGCGCCGCCGCGCGACGCCGCAGCTCCTCCGTGGCCAGGTCCCGCCCCGTCGGCCCACTGACCGGCTCGTCGACGACCTCCACGTCGTCGCCGGGTACCACGACGCGGGCGCCCTGTGGCGTCTCGAGCGTCACGCGACCGGTTCGCCCACTGATCTCGGCGATGCGCCCGGTGCTCCCCAGGGTGCGGCTGCGGCCCCACAGGCCGACGCGCGGCTGAGGCGCGCCCGCAAGGGCCGTCTCCCCGGGCTCGCCGACTGCCGCCTCGACCGTCTGCCGCGCGTCCGCGGCGCGCCGGGCGAGCTCGTCGAAGGCTCTGGTCGACGGGTCGGCCCCACGGCTGCGGCGCATGTTGCGCTGCCGGGTCGTCTCGCGCCTGATCTCGCCGACCTCGCGCTCCGTCCTGGCAAGCAGGTCGTCGGCAGCGCGGCGGGCATCGGCCAGGATCTGGGCTGCCTCACGCCGGGCGCGGCTGACGCCGGCGCTCGCGCGCTCACGCTCGGTCGCGGCCGCCTCCCGCTCGGCGCGCGCCCGGGCCAGCTCGTCGCCGCGCTCCGCCTCGGCGCGCTGTACCGCGGCAAGCGTCTCCTCGAGACTGACGTGCTCGGCGGACAGCCGTTGACGCGCATCGGCCAGGACCGCCTCGGGCAGGCCGAGGCGGTCGGCGATGGCGAATGCCTGCGACTTGCCGGGCAGCCCGATTTCGAGCCGATACGTCGGGCGCAGGGTCCGCACGTCGAACTCGACCGAAGCGTTGGTCACGTCGGCATGCTCGGCGGCGAAGCTCTTCAGCTCGGCGTAGTGCGTGGTGGCCGCCACCCAGGCGCCCGCACCGAGCAGTGCCTCGATGATGGCCATCGCCAGCGCGCTGCCCTCGGCCGGATCGGTCCCGGCGCCGACCTCGTCGAGCAAGACGAGCGTGCCCGGCTCGGCGGCCGCCACGAAGCGCACCACGTTGCGCAGGTGACTGGAGAAGGTCGAGAGGGACTGCGCGATCGACTGCTCGTCACCGATGTCGGCCATGACGCGGCGAAACACCGGCAAGCGCGCTCCATCGGCTGCCGGAACGCGCAGCCCGGCCTGGTGCATCAGTGCCAGCAGACCGAGCGTCTTGAGCGACACCGTCTTGCCGCCGGTGTTCGGCCCGGTCACGACCAGCGCCTGGTATCCGAAGCGCTGGCCAAGGCGGAGGTCGATGGGCACCGCTCCCTCGCCGAGCAACGGGTGGCGCGCCGAGAGCAGCTCGAGCGCATCATCCGCGATCGCCGGACGGACGGCGTCCTGCTGGCGGGCCAGCCGCGCGCGGGCGAGCCACAGGTCGGCGCGAGCCAGCGCCTCGAGCGACGCGGACAGCGACTCGGCGCGGTCCTCCACCAGCCGCGACAGCTCATCGAGGATACGCTCCTCCTCGCGCTGCTCCTCGAGCGTGGCCTCGGTCCAGGCATTGTTCAGGTCGACCACCGTAAGCGGCTCGACGAAGAGCGTCGCGCCCGAGGCGCTCTGGTCATGGACGATGCCCTTGATCCGTCCGCGCGCCTCGGCGCGCACCGGAATCACATACCGCCCGGCGCGCATGGTGACGATCGCCTCACCGATGGCGCCGGCCAGGTCCGAGGAGCGCAGCATGGCGTTCAGCCGCTCGCGGACCCGATCCTGGGCCGTTCGGAGCCGTTTGCGGATGCCCGCCAATGCGACGGACGCGCCGTCGAGCAGCTCGCCGGCGTCGTCGAAGCTGCGCTCCACCCGCTGCCGCAGGTCCGGTGCAGCGTCGAGCGCGTCACGCACCTCGGCCAGGTGACGGCCGTGCCAGTCATGGAGCCTCGCCTCGAAGAGCGATGTGGCGCGCAGCGTCTCGCCGATGTCGAGCAGCTCCTGCGCCGTGAGCCGTCCGCCACGACGCGCACGCTCGATCGCTGCCCGCACGTCGCGCGCGCCCCCAATCGTCGTCTGCGCCTGGTCGTCGAGCAGCCGCGCCGCCTCATCGGTCTGTTCCTGGTAGAAGCCCACCAGCACCGGGTCGGCGATCGGCTGTGAGGCTTCCGCCAGCTCGCGCGAGGGGCCGAACGCGGTCAAACCGGCGAGCATCTCGACCACGGCCCCGAACTCGAGGGCGCGCAGGGTGCTGGCGTCGGCGGCCGCCCCTTCGGCGGGTGCCTCAGCGACGGGAGAGGTGCGGGTCATGGGCTACCACGAAACGCAAGGGCCGTTCCGCCCAGGCCCCGGCGTAGTCGACGCCGATGCGGCGCTTGACGGCGATCTCCGCTGGCCGAGGGCCGAACGCCAGCCGAACCGGGCCACTGATCAAGTCCGCGCCGTTCAGGCGCCGGTCGATGCCGAAGGCCCTGGCCACGTTGCCCGGTCCCGACGCCAGGCGTCGGTCTGGCACCGCACCCCGCCGCCGCCGGGCGAGTTCCGTTCCGTCCTCGACAGCAACGGCACGGATGAGGACGGCCTCGGGTTTCGTATCGGGCCCGCAGACGACATTGATGCAATGGTGGATGCCGTAGATGAAGTAGACGTACAGGTGGCCGGGCGGGCCGAACATGACCGCGTTGCGCGGCGTCTTCCCGTGCGAAGAGTGGGCGGCCAGGTCCTCCGGTCCCTGGTAGGCCTCCACCTCGACGATGCGGCCGGCAACCGTTCCCTCAGCCGATGCATGGAGCAGCACGCAACCCAGCAGATCGGGAGCGACGGCGGCCGAGGGACGGTCGAACCACGCGCGGTCGTCGATGAGCTCGAGCGCCGAGCCCGGCGACGCCGCAGCGGTCATCGGAAGCGCAGGATGCTCGCGATCTCGCTGGGCACGAACGGCCGGGCCAGGAAGCCGGCGGTCGGGATGATCGTGTCGCGGAAGAAGCCGACCAGCAGCGACGAGTTCATGGCGTCGTAATAACCCTTCAATCCGCCGACCTCGCCGGGCGGCAGCGACTGGAAGGGTCGAAACAGCGAGTCGAAGACGACGAGCTGGAAGACGATGAACGTCGCCGCGAACAGTAGGCCCAGGATCGCGCCGCCGATCTCATCGAGCTGCTTCACGATCGGCAGCCGCGTGGTCCGATAGAACGCGCGCACGACGAACCAGCCGCCGATGACCAGCCCCACGAAGAGGGCGATGAAGATCCAGAACTCGCGCACCTCGGGCGTGAACGCATCCCAGAAGCTGAGGGCGCTGTTGACCGGTCCCTTCAGCTGCGCGGCCACGATGAAGGCGACCAGGATGGCGACCCAGCTCAGCGCGTACCGGATCAAGCCCTGGGTGAACCCGGCAAAGGCGCCGAGCGCCAGGATCAGGACGATGATCAGGTCGATCCAGTTGAGCTGCGAGAGGATCTCCACGGTCGCGTTCCCTTGAACGTGCTGCCTCCCGAGCACGCGATCGCGGCTCGGGCGGCGGGTAGCGTACCAGCCGCCAGCGGCCATCGACAACGTACGCCGGTACTAGCGGATCTCGGCTCCCAGATGGTGGCGCAATGCCCCACCGATGCGGCTCATCGCCTTCTCCACGCTCCGCTCGTCGCCCGGGCGCGCCGGCTGGAAGCGCAGCGCCAGCGCGTACGAGACGCGCCCCGCACCGATCTGCTCGCCGCGGTACTCGTCGAAGACGGTCACCTCGGCCAGCAGCGGCCCGCCGGTCGAACGGGTGATGCGCACCACCTCGCCGAGCGCGGTCTCGT
>JAICUY010000105.1 GCA_025935615.1 Steroidobacteraceae bacterium | reverse complement strand
GCGGGATTGTTCAGCTCGTGCGCCAGCCCCGCCGACAGCGTCCCGAGAGCGGCGAGCTTCTCACGCTGGCGAAGCAGCGACTCGGTCGAGCGCAGCCGATCAAGCACGGTGCGCAGGATGGCGAGCGCCGCTTCGGGACCAGAGCCCAGCACGTCGAGCAGCGCCTGGCGTGAAACGCGCAGCACCTCGACGTCCCCGACCGCCCGCACCGATGCGGTGCGTGGCCGCTGCTCGATCGCGGCCATCTCGCCCTGGATGGCACCCGGCCCGACGCGCGCCAGGGGCAGCTCGCCGTCGCCCGATTGCTTCACCACGTCGAGCTCCCCGTTGAGCACGACGAACAGCGAGTCGCCGACGCTGCCCTCTTCGATCAGCGTCTCGCCGTCGCTGAGGGTCATCGGCTCGGCATGAGCGCACAGCAGCTCGAGCGAGGCCTCGGGCAGCTCCGAGAAGAGCGGTGTGGCGCGCAGCTGCTCGACGTAGGACATGGCTCAGTATCGGCTCAGTGGCTGGCGAGGTACTGGTGGATCAGCGCGACGGCCATCGCGCCCTCGCCGACCGCGCTGGCGATCCGCTTGATGGACCGATACCGCACGTCCCCTGCGGCAAAGACGCCCGGCACGCTCGACTCGAGCAGCAGCGGCTCGCGATTTGCGTTCCAGCCGGAGGGTGCCTTCCCGTCGCGCAGCAGGGCGCCGCCGGTGAGCACGAAGCCGGCCGCGTCCCGCTCGACGGTTCCCTCGAGCCAATCGGTCCGCGGTCGCTGCCCGATGGTGACGAACAGCGCCGCCAGCGGCAGCACCTGCTCGCCGTCCGGCGTGCCGAGCCGCACGCAGCTCAACCGCCGGCCCTCGCCCTCGACCGCCTCGAGCGTCGTCTGGGTGTGAACCTCGATGGAGGGGATGGCCGCTATCTGGTCGACAAGGTACTGCGACATGCCCGCGGCCAGATCGGCGCCGCGGACGATGAGGTGGACGCGGCTGGCGAAGCGCGACAGGTAGACCACCGCCTGGCCGGCGGAGTTGCCACCGCCCATGACCCCGACGTCGAGATCGCGGTACAGCACCGCTTCGGAGATCGAGGCGCCGTAGAAGATGCCGGCGCCGACCAGCTCGGCCACGCCGGGCAGGTCGAGCTGGCGGTAGCTGACGCCCGATGCAATCACGACCGTCTGACACGAGAGCTCGCTGCCGTCGCCCAGCACCACCGTTCGGTACGGGTCCTCGCGGCGCAGGCTCGACACTTCCTGGGGTGAGAGGATCTCGGCGCCAAGGCGGCGCGCCTGGGTCAGCGCCCTCCGGGCAAGATCGCTCCCCGATAGGCCGACCGGGAAGCCGAGATAGTTCTCGATGCGGCTCGTGGTCCCCGCCTGTCCGCCCGGGGCCTCGCGCTCGACGAGGACGGTCTTGAGTCCTTCGCTCGCCCCGTACACCGCCGCGGCCAGGCCGGCGGGGCCGCCGCCGATGATGACCACGTCGTAGAACGGCAGGCCGGCGCGGACCTGGAGGCCGACCTTCTCGGCGATGGCCATGCTGGTCGGATCGTCGAGGGTGGTGCCGTCCGGGAAGACGAGCATCGGTATCGCGGGATCGTGGTCGGGTGCGACGGCAGTCACCAGGCGGCGCGCCTCGTCATCGGCCTCCGGATCCAGCCATTGGTAGGGCACCTGGTTGCGAGCCAGGTAGTCGCGGATCTCATGGCCGCGCGGCGACCATCGGCCGACCACCAGGCGGACGCCCTCAAAGGCGGGTCGGAACGTGGCCGACCAGTCCTCGAGCAGGTCGTCGACCACCGGGTAGAGATGCTCGTCTGGCGGGTCCCAGGGCTTGAGCAGGTACTGGTCGAGCCTGATCTCGTTGATGGCCTGGATGGCCACCTCGGTATCGGCATAGGCGGTCAGCAGCACCCGCTTGGCGTCCGGCTGGAGCTCGATCGCCTGGCGCAGGAATTCGATCCCGGTCATGACCGGCATGCGCTGGTCGACCAGGAACAGGGCGACCGATGCGCCGCGTGCCGTCAGCTCCCGCGTGGCGTCGAGGGCGGCGGTGCCAGAGTCGGCCGCGACGATGCGATAGCCAGCGGCATACCTTGCGCGGAGGTCACGTTCGACGGCGCGCAGCACGAGATCGTCGTCGTCGACGGCCAGGATGACCGGCTTTGCCATTGAGTGGCTGAGCATACGCGGGGCTTGCCCGCTTGACGAGAGGTGCGGTGCCGTCTCCGCGGGTCGAGGGGCGCGGTGTCTCATCCTCTTGACGAGGGCGCGGTGCCTCATCCGCGGGTCGAGCCGTCCGGTGGCTCTATCGGCGAACGAGTCATGGCTGGTTCCGTCTCCGTCGCCGAAATCGCCACCGGGTGGCCCGAATCGCGATCCAGCGCCCCTTTGCGACCCGCGATCGGCGGCCATCTGACCCGGCCACCGGCTTCCTTCGCTGTTAGAGCCGTGGGCTGGCTACACCGGCCACGGCCCCCACGCGCCGCCGGCCGCAGCGACGCGCGACCAATACGGAATGGCGGATCACTCTGAGGACCGATACGGACTGCGACGGCAGCCGCTAGCTCGCATTTCCGCGGCGCACGCGAGCAGATGGACCGATACGGACTGCGACGGCAGCGCTACGAACGTCCACGTCGGGCGCCTGCGAGTGAAGGCGCTGCTAGGCTCACACCCTGTGACCGCCTCCTCACGCGCCGTGCCGGCCAACCCGTTCGTCGCCTTCGCCGCGCACCCGGTGCTGGCGGCGGCGCTCGGCGCGCTGGCGATTGCCTTCTCCGCGATCCTGGTCCGCGAGGCCAACGTGCCGCCGGCCACCGCCGCCATCTTCCGCTGTGCCTACGCGCTGCCGCCGCTGGCCGTGCTTGCCTGGATGGAGCGTCGGGCGTACGGCCCGCGACCGTTCTCGCAGCGCCGGCTGGCGATGATCGCCGGCATCTTCTTCGCGATCGACCTGGTGGTCTGGCACCACACCATCGAGTACGTCGGCGCCGGCCTCGCCACCGTGCTCGGCAACACCCAGGTGCTGATCGTCGCGCTGCTGGCCTGGGTCCTCCTCGGCGAACAGCCCAATCGCCGCCTGCTCGCCTCGCTGCCGGTGGCGCTCGTCGGCGTGATTTTGATCAGTGGCGTCATCGGCTCGGAGCCCTACGGCTCGAACCCCGTCCTCGGCGTGATCACCGGCGTCGTGACCGGCATCGCCTACTCGGGCTTCCTGCTCGTCCTGCGGCGGGGCAACGCCGACCTGCGACGGCCGGCCGGCCCGCTGTTCGATGCCACCCTGGTCGGCGCGATTGCGTCGTTGCTGCTCGGCTTGCCGATCAACGAGGTGCAGCTCATCCCGACGTTCCCGGCGCACCTGTGGCTCATTCTGCTTGCGCTCTCGGCACAGGTCGTCGGCTGGCTGCTCATCAGCGTCTCGCTGCCACGCGTGCCCGCGGCCCTCACCAGCGTGGTGCTCACCCTGCAGCCGGTCGGCTCGGTGCTGCTGGCGATGGTGCTGCTGGCCGAGGCGCCGTCCGCGTTCCAGCTGCTGGGCGCGGCACTCATCCTGGTCGGGCTGGTGCTCGCCACCATGGGGCCGCGTGGCGTCGAACGGCGCTCCGTCGCCCAGCCGGAGATCGGCTGATGACTGTGTTCGCCGGCACCGGCCGCCTGTTGACCGCCCGCACCGTCCTGTCGCCATGGGCGCTGGCGGTCGACGACGGCGTGGTGACGTGGGTCGGCGATCCCGGCGATGCACCGACGGCGGATCGGGTGGATGTCGGCAACGCGCTGGTGACACCCGGGCTGGTCGATGCGCACACGCATCCCGCCTTCGCCGGCGACAGGTCCGATGAGGTGGCTGCACGCCTCGCAGGCGCGCAGTACGACGGCGGCGGCATCCTGCGCACCGTTCGCGCGACGCGCGAGGCATCCGACGACGAACTGCTCGCTCTGATCGAGGCGCGGCTGCGCGACGCGCTGGCACACGGCACGACGACCATCGAATGCAAGTCGGGCTACGGCCTATCGACCGATGAAGAGCTCCGCGCCCTCCGACTCATCGGTCGAGCCGGCAACGGCGTCGGAATGCGGGTGGTGCGGACCTTCCTGGGCGCGCACGCGGTT
>JAICUY010000003.1 GCA_025935615.1 Steroidobacteraceae bacterium | reverse complement strand
GCGCCGCCCTGGTTGCGCAGTGGCTCGGGTCGCGTGAGGAAGTGAGGCGGGTCCACTACCCAGGCCTACCCGACCATCCGCAGCACGAGCTGGCCGAACACCAGATGCGGCTGCCCGGCGCGATGCTGAGCTTCGAGCTGCGCGACGGCGAGGAGCGCGCCCGGCGCTTCGCGGCCTGCACACGGCTCTTCACGCTGGCCGAATCGCTGGGCGCGGTCGAGTCGCTCATCGAGCTGCCCGGGGTCATGACGCACGCGTCGGTCAGCGGATCGGCGCTGGAGGTTCCCAACGCGCTCGTGCGCCTCTCGCTGGGAATCGAGGCGGTCGACGACCTGGTACGGGACCTGGCAGCGGCCTTCGAGGGCAGCCGGTGACCGATCCGGCGACCAAAGCGCCCAATCCGGACGCGGACGAGCACCGGCCACCGGACCTGGCGGAGAACAGCCCGACCGAGCTTGTCGAGACCGACGACGGCGAGCTGGTCGAGCGCCTCTCGGGTGGCACCGCCACCATGCTGCTGGTGTGGCTGATAGGCGTCGGCGCCGGCAGCGCGTTGCTGGCGGCCTGGCTCTTCGCCGCCTTCGTCCTCGACCAGCACCTCGGCCTGGGGGCGCTGTTCTCGGGCTTCGGCCTCTACGTCGGGCTGTTCGGCGCCGCCGGTCCGACCGTGCTGTGGCTGGCCGGTCGCGCGCAGAACCACTCGCTCGGCTGGTTCGCCTGGACCGCTGCGCGGATGGGGCTGCTCATGATCGCCATCGTCATGGCGGTCGCCATCATCGGCATCCTGGTGCTGGGCGGTGGGCTCGGGTCAGGCGCGCCGCTGCTGGCCGGGCTGCTGCTGGCCATCACCCTGGTGCTGTCGATGATCTGGGCGCTCGCGACGTGGGCGGCAGACCGCTACATCGCTCGAGCACGGATCGAGGGGCAGTAGCCCGCGCGCGATCAGACGTCGTACGTCTTGAGCAGCTCGGCGACCTCGACCGGACCCTCGAACTCGGCCGCGGCCTGGTCGCGTGCCCAGTCGCCGCCGTTGTCGATGGGCAGGTGGGTCAGCACCAGGCGTTCGACGCCGGCCGCGCGCGCCGCGACCCCAGCCTCGGCCGGTAGCAGGTGGCCGCGGTTCTCCTCACCCGGCGGATCGTCGGACAGCGATCGCAGCGCCGCCTCGCACAGGAACAAAGCCGCGCCCTGGGCCAGGTCGGGGACGGCCGGCGTGGGAGCGGCATCGGCCGAGTAGGCAAGGACCCGGTCGGGAGACTCGCCCTCGCCACGCGCCTCGATGCGGAAGCCCCAGGTCGGGACGAAGTGCTGCGTGGCGCGTGGCTCGAGGCGCAGGCCGCCGACCTCGAACGGGGTCTGGCCGTCGTGCTCGTCGAAGGTGAAGCTCTTCGAGAAGAAGTCAGGGTAGCCGGCGCCACAGGCCAGGTCGCGCAGCTGGTCGGTCGAACCGGGCGGGACGACGACCCGCAGCTTGGTGTGCGCCGGCTCGAGCCATGGGTACGCATAGCGGAGCGTGACGAGATCCAGGAAGTGGTCGGTGTGCATGTGGCTGATGACGACCGCATCGACCTGGTCCGGCGTCACTCGCCGCAGCAGCTGCGCGACCACACCCGGACCGACGTCGAGCAGGATGCGGGTGCCGCCGCCCTCGACGAGATACCCGGCGCACGGCTCGCCCGGGTTGGGACGGGCCGGAGACCGGCCGAGGATCGTCAGCCGCATCGGTCAGCGCTGCTCGATCGAAACGTATTCGCGCTCGGCTGCCCCCACGTAGACCTGCCGCGGCCGCGCGATCTTCGTCTCGCGCGACTCGATCATCTCCTTCCACTGCGCGATCCAGCCGGGCAGGCGGCCGATGGCGAAGCAGTTGGTGAACATGTTCTTGGGGAAGCCGATGGCGCGGTAGATCAGCCCCGAGTAGAAGTCGACGTTCGGGTAAAGCTTGCGTTCGACGAAATACTCGTCGTGGAGCGCGACTTCCTCGAGGCGCTGCGCAACCTCGAACAGCTGGTCATCGGCTCCGGTGGCGCGCAGGACGCGGTCTGCAGCGGCCTTGATGATCCTGGCCCGCGGGTCGAAGTTCTTGTAGACCCGATGCCCGAAGCCGGCCAACCGGAAGCTGTCGTCGGGATCCTTGGCACGGTCGACGTACTTCTGCACATTGCCGCCGTCGGCCACGATCCGCTCCAGGGTGTTGATCACCGCCTCGTTGGCGCCGCCATGCAGCGGCCCCCACAGGGCGCTGATGCCGGCGCTGATCGACGCGTACAGGTTGGCGTGACTGGAGCCGACCATCCGGACCGTGGAGGCCGAGCAGTTCTGCTCGTGATCGGCGTGCAGGATCAGCAGCAGGTCGAGCGCCTTGGCGACGTCCTCGTTGACCTCATACTCCTCGGACGGCACCGAGAACATCATGTGCAGGAGGTTCGCCGAGTAGCCGAGGTCGTTGTTCGGATAGACGTAGGGCTGGCCGATCGCCTTCTTGAACGACCAGGCGGCCAGCGTCGGCAGCTTGGCGATCAGGCGCTTGATGGTGATCTCGACCGCCACCGGATCGAAGATCTGCTGCGCATCGGGGTAGAAGGTGGAGAGGCTGACGGTGCCGGCGGCCAGGACGGCCATGGGGTGCGCATCGGTCGGGAAGGAGTCGAAGAAGTGCCGCATCTCCTCGCGGATGAGCGTGTGTCGGGTCACCTCGTCGATGAATCCATCGAGCTCGGCGCGGGTGGGGAGCTCGCCGTAGATCAGCAGATAGGCGACCTCCAGGAAGGTGCTGCGCTCGGCGAGCTGCTCGATCGGATAGCCGCGGTAGCGCAGGATGCCCTGCTCGCCGTCGAGGAAGGTGATGGCGCTGGTGCACGAGCCGGTGTTGCCGTAGCCGGGATCGAGCGTGATCAGGCCGGTCTCCGCGCGCAGGTGCCCGATGTCGACCGCGCTCTCGCCCTCCGTTCCGGTCACGACCGGCAGGTCGACGGCGTCGTCGTCGTGGGCCAGCTTCGCCTCGCCCGTCCGCGTCGCCTCGGCCGTGGTCATGGCAACAGCTCCTGTACCGCGTCGCGCTCCTCGAGGAGCTCGTTGAGCGTCGCCTCGATCTTGCCGCGTGCCCAGTCACCGTGCGCAATGCCCTGGACGATCTCGACCCGATTGGGCGCGGTGGCACGCAGCGGATAGCCGAACACGATTCCCTCCGGCACGCCGTACGCGTGGTCGTCGCCGGGCGACGGCACCGCCGCGGAGAAGATCTCGCCGCTCGGCTGGGTGATCTCGCGCACCGTGTCGATGACAGCGTTCGCGGCGCTCGCCGCCGACGACTGTCCCCGCGCCTTGATGATCTCGGCGCCGCGCTGCTGCACGATGGGGATGAATTCGTCGTGCAGCCATTCGTCGTCGTCGATCATCTCGCCGGTCGGGCGGCCCGAGATTGTGGCGTGGAAGAAGTCGGGGAACTGGGTCGAGGAGTGGTTGCCCCAGATGGCCAGATCACGCACCTCGCTGACCGGCACGCCGGCACGCGAGGCCAGCTGATGGCGGCCGCGGTTCTGGTCGAGCATGGTCATCGCGAACCATCGTTCGCGTGGCACGCCCGGCGCGTTCGACGACGCGATCAGGCAATTCGTGTTGCACGGGTTGCCGACCACGAGGACGCGGACGTCCTCCGAGGCACTGTCGGCGATCGCCCGGCCCTGGCCGGTGAAGATGCCGCCGTTGATGGTCAGCAGGTCCTTGCGCTCCATGCCCGCCTTGCGCGGCACGGCGCCGACGAGCAGCGCCCAGTTGACGCCGTCGAAGGCGACGTTGGTGTCCGAGGTGCAGGTGATGTCGCCGAGCAGCGGGAAGGCGCAGTCATCGAGCTCCATGCGCACGCCCTCGAGGGCCGGCAGCGCCTGTTCGAGCTCCAGCAGCCGCAGGTCGACGGTCGTGTTCGGGCCGAACATCTGACCGGATGCGATCCGGAACAGGAGCGCGTAGCCGATCTGTCCGGCAGCCCCGGTGACGGCCACGCTCACGTGAGAGTCCGGCATGGTTCTCCTCGAATGGTCCTTCGAGTGTAGCGTGCGCGCGGCATGCGGGCGCCGGCCTGCCAGTCCCTACCAGTCGCGCGGCTGGCCGACGCGTCCGGCGGCCCAGTCGTCGAGCGCCGTCGCCATCGAGCGGAACGCCATGCGCGGCAGCCAGTCGGGGACGTCGGCGCGCGACACCCACGCGTGGTCACTCGACTCCGCATCGGTCAGGACCGTGATGGTCTGAGGTCGGGCGAGATAGATGGCGCTCAACGCGTTCGCATCGCGGCTGGTGTAGACGCCGACCAGCTGCACCAGCTCGACCTCCAGCCCTGCCTCTTCGCGGGTCTCGCGCAGCGCACCTTCCTCCGCCGATTCGCCGGCCTCAAGGTAGCCGGCCGGCAGGTCCCACATCCCGCGTCCGGGTTCGACGGCTCGCAACAGCAGCAAGACGCTCATCTCTCCGTCGGGACCGATGCGCTCCACCAGCGTTCCCGCCGCCGGCTTCGGATTCGCGTACCAGCGCCAGCCGCATCGGTCGCAGACGATGGGGTGCTCGGCCGCTGTGCCGCAATGCGGGCAGACCGGGACGTGCGAGCCGAGAAAGGGCTGGTGCATCGGCGCGGAGTCTAATCCGAACGTTTGTCCACATCGTGGACGAGCGGTGGATAACTCTCGTACAAGCCGATGAAGTCGGGGATAACAGGGGTTGTGCCGAGGCACCGGCGGCGGGTAACCTGTGGTCGTCCCGAAGGGGCGCGAACGGTTCCGGAGATTGCATCAACGGGCCGGGCGTCGTTCCTTCGGGGCACTTCTGTGTGCGCCCCGTCGCACGGGTTCCGCTCCATCGGAGCCGATGCGTCCAGCGCATACAACCCGGCGCAACGGCACGTTGGCGTGGCGTTCCATGATCCCTGGCGCATGCGAGCCAGCGTGGAACCTGCCTTACGCCGTCCTGCATGCGCCTGCCGCATGCGCGCGAGCATCTCCCAGCGATCCACTGGCTCCGATGCGTGTGGGGCATACAACCGGACGCAACGGGCCATTGGCGTGGCGTTCCATGACCCCTCGCGCATGCGCGCCAGCGTGGAGCATGCCTCGCGCCGGTCTGCATGCGCCCGCGCATGCGCGCCAGACCGTCCCCCAGCGAAACGTCAGGCGCCGAGGTCGCGCTGGAGCCGCCGCACGACCTCGGCCGTCTCGTCGTCGGCGTGACCAGGCTCGGAGCCGGGGCCGGCGAACGTGCCGAACTGCCGGTCGCCCGCGTCGCCCAGCCCCGGCACGATGTACCCGCGCTCGTTGAGATGCGAGTCGACGGCCGCGACGTGGATGTCGACGTCGGGGTGCGCGCCGGAGAGCGTGGCGACTCCTTCGGGCGCGGCGATCAGGCTCACCTGCTTGATGCGGGCCGCGCCCCAGGCCTTGAGGATGTCGACGGTTGCGGCCGATGAGCCGCCGGTGGCGAGCATCGGGTCGAGGATGAGGCAGACCTGGACGGTGGCTGCATCCGGCAGCTTGTTGTAGTACTCGACCGGCTTCAACGTCCGCTCGTCGCGGTACAGCCCGATGTGCCACACCTCAGCTGACGGCATCAGCTCGAGCATGGCGTCGACCATGCCCAGCCCGGCGCGCAGCACCGGAACCAGGCCGACCTTCGGCTCGAGCTCCGAACCGGTGACCAACTCCAGGGGCGTCTCGATTTCGCGTGGGACAACCGACAGGTCGGCCATTGCCTCGTAGCCGAGCAGCCACGACAGCTCGCGCACCAGCTCGCGGAATTTCTTCGGCTCGGTCGACTTGTCGCGCAGCAGCGACAGCTTGTGCGCGACCAGCGGATGGCTCGAGACGTGGACGTTGGAGGCGAGCTGCTGCATCGGTCGTGCATTCTAGTGGCGCGAGTTGCGCTGGGGCACCGCTACCTCGGCGGCGTGCGGTGCTGTACGCTATCGGTCCTGCACGAGCACCACACGCGCCAGCCAGAGCGTCGCAGATGGAGGAATCCCAGGCATGGTCTTCGGATCGAAGCGCGACCAGAAGCAGGACGCTCTCTCGCGTGAGGACGTTGTGGGCAACCTGTACCCGGAAACACTCAGCAGTGAGGTCGAAGTGACGCCGAACGCCAGCGACACGACCTTCCGCCGCAGCGACGGCGGCGCGGGAAACGAGAGCGTGATCGACCCGCATGCCCGATTCAACGGCAAGTACGTCAGCGACCGTGACCTTCGCATCGAGGGCGAGGCGCAGGGCGAGATCGAGTGCCAGGGCACGCTGATCATCAGCCCGCAGGCCCGCGTGCGGAGCGCCATCAAGGCCCACAACGTGATCATCAACGGCGACTACGAGGGCGATGTCGACTGCGGCGGCCGCTTCGAGATCGGCTCGACCGGCCGGGTCAAGGGCGCCATCAAGACGCAGGTGCTGGTGGTCAAGGAAGGCGCGCACTGGGAAGGCTCGGTCACCATGACCCGCGACGCATCGCGCCCGGCCCCGGCTCCGGCCGCGCAGCAGCAGGGCCAGTCGGGCGCCAAGGGGCAGGGTTCATCGGGTCAGGGCGGCTCGCCGAACGCCGGCGGCCAGGCCAACCAGGGATCGAGCGGCAGCCAGCAGAGCGGCTCGCAGGCCAGCATCTTCTCGAAGCAGGACCGTGAGACGGCGCAGGCCGGCGAGCGGCAGGGCGGCGGGCAGTAAGCCCTGCGCGCGGCGCGCCACCCGTCCTCGTCGAGGTCACCCGCGGCGAACGCGTCGAATCGTGGCACCGCGGCTGGATCGCCGTCTCGACGCCGTCCGGTGAGCTGACCCACAGCGTCGGCGACCCCGACGCCGTCACGTACCTTCGCTCCAGCGCCAAGCCCTTCCAGCTGGCGCCGTTCGTCGCCTCCGGCCTCTTCGACCGATACGGCCTGGGCGACGAGGCGCTGGCCATCATGGCCGCCTCGCACTCCGGCGAGGATCGGCACGTCCGAACCGTGCAGGCCATCCTGCGCGAGGCCGGCATTCCGACGACCGCGCTGCAGTGCGGCACCCACCAGCCGTACGACACCGAGACGGCACGGCGCCTGATTCGCGATGGCGAGGAGCCGACTCCGCTGCGTCACAACTGCAGCGGCAAGCACACCGGCATGCTGCTGTACGCCAAGGCGCTCGGCGCACCGCTCGAGACGTACTGGCACCCCGATCATCCCGTCCAGCAGGCGGCTTTGGCGACCGTGGCGACGCTCAGCGACGTCCCGGCGACGAAGATCGCAACGGCCACCGACAACTGCGGCGTCGTCACCTTCGGCCTGCCGATGCGCGGCCTCGCGCTCGCCTACGCGCGTCTGGCCGATCCGTCGGCGGTGACCGATGCGCCGCTGGCGGCGGCGCTCACTCGCATCCGTGACGCGATGATGGCCAATCCGATCTTGGTGGCCGGCGAGCGACGACGGCTCGACACCGCGCTGATGCGTGCTGTGCCGGGAGGCCTCGTGGCCAAGGGCGGCGCCGAGGGCGTCCAGGCGGTCGGCATCGTCGGTCGCGAGCCGCTCGGGCTTGCGCTGAAGATCGAGGACGGGGACGCCGCCCAGCGCGGCCGGAATGTCGCAACCTGCGCTGCGCTCGCGCAGCTCGGCGTGCTGAGCGCGGACCAGCTCGCGACACTCTCCGCGTACGCCGCCCCGCTCATCCGCGACCCTCGCGCCGAGGTGGCTGGCGTGGTGCGGCCGGCCTTCAGCCTCTAGCCATCGCGGCCCGTTGGCCGTTCAGTGCGACGGGTTGTCGGTGTGCGGCTTCTTCCCGAGGTCGTGCCAGGAGCCCTCGGTGACGTCGACGTCGTAGTGCTTCGCCGCCTTCTTGATATTGGCGAAGGCGAGATCGCGCTCGTCGTCTGACACATCGTCGACCTGGTCGAAACGGGCAAGCGCGTTCTGCACGTGGCTCGCATCGGTCAGGGGTTCCTTGCGCTGTTTCGGAAAGGCGAACGCGCTGTCGGGAAGGTCGTCGCGATCCTTCTCGGAGAGTTCGCCGTGCTCGGTCTTGGGCTTCCAGGTGGTCTCTGGCATGTGCAGCTCCTTTCGGTTGCTGGTATCTGACCGATGCAGAGAGCGCGCCACCTCTCGTCACCCGACTCATAACCGGTTCCGTTACGAATTGCGTTCGAGGGTCTCGCCGCCGTCGCCGCACCGGCGCTGCTACCCTGTCGCCATGCCCCTGGTGAACGAGCCTGACCGCCCGCTGCGCGTGCGGATGGCGCCCAGCCCGACCGGTCCGCTGCACATCGGCACCGCGCGCACCAGCCTGTACAACTACCTGACCGCTCGGCACGGCGGCGGGACGTTCGTGCTGCGCATCGAGGACACCGATGTCGCGCGCAGCACGACCGAGTTCGAGCGCGACATCATCGAGGGGCTGCACTGGCTCGGCATCAGCTGGGACGAGGGGCCGCAGGCGGCCGGGGGCGACGACATCGGTCCCTACGGGCCGTATCGCCAGAGTCAGCGCCTGGACCGATACGCCGCCGCCGCGGAGCGCCTGCTGGCCGGCGGCAACGCCTACCGCTGCTACTGCACCCCCGAGGAGCTGGATGCGGTGCGCCGTGAGCAGGAGGCGGACCACGAGGCGCCGCGCTACAACGGCCGCTGCCGATCATTGAGCGACGACGAGCGCGCGGCGTTCGAGGCCGAAGGACGACAGGCCGCCATTCGCTTCGTTGTCCCGCCCGAGACCGTTGTCTGGGATGACCTCGTGCGCGGCGATGTCGAGTTCGACAACGCGCTGCTGGGCGACTTCGTGATCGTGCGCGCCGACGGCAGCCCGCTCTACAACTTCACGGTCGTGGTCGACGATGCCGAGATGTACATCAGCCACGTCATCCGCGGCGAGGATCACATCAGCAACACGCCGAAGCAGATCGCGCTGTATCGCGCGCTCGGCTACGAGCTGCCGCGGTTCGGGCACATCCCGCTGATCCTCAACCCGGATCGGACCAAGATGAGCAAGCGCAAGACGCAGACGGGAGTCGACGAGTACCGCGCGCAGGGCTACCTGCCCGAGGCGCTCGTCAACTTCCTGGCCTTCCTGGGCTGGTCGCCGGGCACCGAGGAGGAGCTCTTCTCACTGCGCGAGCTCGAGGAGCGCTTCGACCTCGACAAGGTGCACAAAGGCGGCGCCGTCTTCGACAAGGACCGCCTCGACTACCTGAACGGCGTCTACATCCGCTCCCTGACCGATGAGCAGCTGGCGCTTGCCCTCCGCCCCTACCTGCCCGATGCGGCCGTGGACGAAACGGTGCTCCGGCTCGTTCCCCTCGTGAAGGAGCGGCTGGTGCGGCTGTCGGATGTGGGGGAGCTCGTCGGCTTCCTCTTCGCCGACGATGCCGAGGTGGCGTCGTGGTACGAATCCGAGGAGCTGGTGCCGCGCAAGGGCGAGGTCGTCGATGCGGCTTCCGCGCTGCGCGCGGTGCGCGATGAGCTGACCCGATTGACCGATGCCGACTGGGCGGCCGACCTGCTCGAGACGCGGTGCCGTGAGGTCGCCGAGCGGCTCGGGTTCAAGGCTGGCGATCTCTTCAAGCCGATTCGCGTGGCGGTGACGGGCCGCAGCGTCTCGCCGCCGCTCTTCGGATCGATGGAGCTGCTCGGCCGCGAACGTTCCCTGGCGCGCATGGACGACGCGTTGGGCAAGCTGGCGACGGTCGGGGTCGGAGGTTAGCGGGGTGCCGGAGGCGCGGCTGGACGACCTCGTTGCGCGCGAGCTGATCGTGCCCATCCGCTCGTCGTCCGGAGAGGCGCCGGATCCGAGCCGGGTGCCGACGGAGGCGCTGCGCCACGGCCAGGACGAACAGGGCCCGTTCCTGGCCGCCTACACGTCGCCCGAGCTGTTCGGCGAGTTCGGCCCGCCCGGTAGCGACCACGTCGTGATGCCGGCCCGCGACCTGTTCGAGCGCGCCGATGACGCGGGACAGCGCCTGATCATCGACCCCGGCAGTACGGGCCAGGTCGAGGTTGCGTCGGGCGTGCTCCCCTTCCTGGCCGCCGGGATCAACCCCAATTCACCCGAGGCGCTGCGTGCGCGCCGTCCACTCGGTGGGCTGCCGGAGCTCGAGGCTCCCGGCGACGTTCCGGATCCGTTCGGCACCGAGCTGCGCCGCTCCCTCGGTGAGCTGCACCAGGTCGAACGTGCCTGGCTGCTGCGCGCGGGCAGCGCCTGGACGGTGGGCATCCAGCTTCGCCCCGACGCCCAGCTCGCCGATTTCGACGCAGTCCGCAACCGGCTCCATGCGGTCGCCGCCGAGCATCTCGGCTCGCGCCGCGAGCTGGCGGTCACCGACCTGCGTGCGTCGTCGTTGCGCGAGGCGTACGACGAGGTCGCCGCACCGTTCTACGTGGCTGCCGAGAAGCCGCGCGGCTTCCTGTCGCGGCTGTTCGGGGACTGACGTCGTCGTTTCTCGCGCGGCGTGACGCCGCCGCCGAGGGCGCTAGTCCGCGTGCGGGAGGCGTTTGCGCCGTCGCAGGCCGCCGACGGCGCATTTGGCGCGTATTTGAGCGCTAACGCCGCCGATGCAGCGGCGCCGGCTCGTCACGGCCTGAATCCACGCTCGCGGCCGGCAACGATGGAGCCATTCATGATCCGCTGGCGGCGTTAGTGTTCACCAGACCGACATTTGCGCCTTCGCGCGCTGTCGACGGCGCCAGTGCTCCCCACCGCGTCGTTTGCACCTTCGTGGCGGCGGGGCACGAGGACGATCCGGCCCATCACGTCACCAGACTCGAGCCGCTCGAGGGCCGCCTGCGCGTCGCGAAGCGGCATCGGTTCGACCCTCCAACGCAGTGAAGGCGCCAAATCGACGACCTCGCGCAGGTCGGTGAGCGAGCCCCAGGCCGTCGTCGTCACCGCAACCTCGACCGCAGGCTGCTCGAACGAGACCGGAAGCACGCCACCGCCCTCGCCGACGATCGAGATGAGGCCGCCGGGCGCAACCAGGCGCGCCGCCTCGGCCAGCGTCTCTTCCACGCCGACGAAGTCGAAGACCACGTCCGCGGCGCCGTTCAGCTCGGTCACGGCTCCGAACGATCGCCCCAGCTCGACCTTGCGCGCATCGAGGTCGCGCACGGCGACGCTCAGCCCTGGGAACCGCGACAGGTACTGGATTGCGAACTGACCGAGAGCCCCGAAACCGATGACGAGCACGCGCGCGCCAGGCTGCAGCCACGGCGCCGCTCGGCGCACCGCACGAAACGGGGTGACGCCCGCATCGGCCAGGGGAGCTGACGATATCGGGTCGAGGGACCCGAGCGACACCAGGTGGCGCGCACTGGGAACCAACACGTACTCCGCCCAGCCTCCGTCGCGCTGAAAGCCCGGCGATGCCCCATCCGGACATCGCTGCTCCTCGCCGGCGACGCATTGGACACACGACCCGCAGCCCCAGCCACCGAAGACCAGCACAGGTTCGCCGAGCGGTGGGCCGCCCGCAGTGGAAGGCCCGACCGCGGACACCCAGCCGGCGATCTCGTGACCGAGCGTCAGCGGCGGCGTCACCCGCGCCTGCGAACCGTGGACGATGTGCAGGTCGGTACGGCACACGCCGCAGCCGGCGACACGCACCAGGACCTCGCCACCAGTGGGCTCCGGTATCGGCACGTCCGCGAGCTCCAGGCGACGGCCGGCGGCGGGGAGGCGGACGGCCAGCATCCGTCTAGGAATGCGTCGGTGCGAGATGTCCTTCTTCGATCGATTCCATCAGGCGCGCGATCAGCCCCTTGGGGCCGGCATTGTCGACGACGTCGACGATCGTGCCGTCGACAGCAACGGCAAAGGCGGTGGGCACCGCGTTGTAGTTCTCGCCCTTGACGGTGGTCGGCACGCCGAGCAGGTCCACCGCCGATCGGCGCTCGTCGCAGAAGAGCAGGAAGGGGAGGGCGTGCTCCTCGAGGTACTGCTTCTGCTGCTCCTCGTTGTCACAGGTGATGCCCACGAGCGCAATGCCCGCCTTGGTGAGTCGGGGATGCGCTCGCTTCAGCGCCTCGACCAGCGCGTCACCGGCCTCCCGCGCCTGCCCCGACAAGGTGGGCGCGCCAAAGAAGACGAACACGGCCGCCTGTTTCCCGACGAAGCTGCGCAGGTTGAGGAGATAGCCGTCGCTGGCACGCAGGCCGACCGAAGGCATCGGATCACCGGCCTGCACCCGCGGGCGTGCGGACTTGATGGTCATGGGCCGATTCTAGCCGCCGCCCAGCACCAGGCTGTCGCCGCACCGATGCAGCAGCCCGTCGTGCTCGAGCGCCGCGACTGTCGCCTCCAGCGTGCCGTCCAGCAGTCGGTGCGCGTTGTCCAGGCTGAGCCGATACGCAGGCGCGGCCGCCAGCTCGCGCAACAGCTTCCCGCGCGCGGCACGCACCGAGCCGCTGAACGGCGCCTGGCGCGGCACGCGGACCGGCGTCGCGGTCAGACGCGAGGGACAGCCGCTGGCGATGGGGCAGGAGCGGCATGACGGGGTGCGCTGGCTGCAGATCCGGGCGCCGAACTCCATCGTCGCGTGCGTCCACGCGGCGGCGGTCCCGTCGCTGCCCGGCGCGGCGAACGTATCGGCCAGTTGCTGCAGGACCGGCGGACGATCGTCGACGGCGAAGCGGCGCAGCAGCCAGCGGCGGACGTTGGTGTCCACCACGCCGACGGGCTGGCCGAAGGCCAGGCTGGCGATCGCGCGTGCGGTGTACGGCCCGATGCCCGGCAGCCGCTCGAGTCGTGCCACGTCCCGCGGCCAGCCGTCAGCCGCAATCGTGCGGGCTGCCCGATGCAGCGCAACCGCCCGACGGTTGTAGCCAAGGCCACTCCACTCGGCCAGGACGGCCGTATCGGAGGCGGCAGCCAGCGCTTCCACGGTCGGGAAGCGGTCCAAGAAGCGCGGAAATCGCTCGGCCACGCGCGATGCCTGGGTCTGCTGGAGCATCACCTCGCTGACGAGCACCGAGTACGGGTCGCTCGTCCCGCGCCACGGAAAGTCGCGGTGCTCCGCCGCGTACCACGCCAGCAGCGCCGACCGGACGCGAAGCAGCTCGTTGCGGGCCATGCGTGCATCGTAGGCGCGCCGCCTGCGCTACGGTTGCGCGCACGCCATGCCACCGCCCTACAGCCTCGTCTGCCTCGACGCGGGCTTCACCATCCTCTCGCCGCGCCGGACCCTGGCCCAGTCGCTGGCCGGCGTGCTGGAGCAGCACGGCCATCGCATCGGTCAAGCAGAGCTGCAGGCAGCCTGGGAAGCGGCCGATGCCTGGTTCTGGGACGAGTACCAGCGTCCTGACAACGCAACCTGGGCCGACGACGCGCTGATCGAGGCGACCTGGCGCGACTACCACAGCCGGATGCTGCGCGAGCTCAACCTCGACGAGCAGCGACACCTGCTCGACCTCGTGCTGGAGAGCCAGTTCGCGGCCGACGCCTGGGAGCCGTATCCGGATGTGGTTCCGGCGCTGGAGGAGCTGCGCACCATCGACGGCGTCCGGATCGGCGTCATCAGCGACTGGGGCTCGAATCTCGAAGGGATCCTGGCCGAGCTCGGGCTGGACCGATACGTCGACTTCGTGCTTGCGTCGGGTGCGATCGGGCTTGCCAAGCCCGACCCGGCGCTGTTCCGCCTGGCGGCCGAACGCGCAGCTGTTGGGACCGATGCGAGCGTGATGGTTGGCGACTCGTACCGCGCCGATGTCGAAGGGGCGCGGTCCGCCGGCATGGACGCGCTGCTGCTGGATCGTCAGGGTGACGCCAGCGTCGAGGGCGTGACGATCATCCACAGCCTGGCGGAGCTGCCCGGGCTGGTGCGCGCGGCGGGCTGATGGCCCCGTCGGTCGTCGTCGACAAGTTCGGCGGATCGGTCCTGCGGCGCCCGCCCGACATCGCGGCCGCGGTCGAGGTCGTCGCCGAGCAGCGGCGCAGCGGGCTGGCACCTGTCGTGGTGGTGTCCGCGTTCGAGGGCGTCACCGACACGATCCTGTCGTCGGCGGCGGTGCTGCTGCCGGACGAGGGACGGGCGCTTCGAGAACCGGGGCACGAGGCCGGCTCGGGGATGGCACGAGAGACGGACCGCGCGCTGGCGACCGGGGAGGCGCTGTCGGCGGCGCTGTTCGCGCTCGGCCTGCAGGCTCGTGGCATCCCGGCTCGGTCCTTCAGCGGCGCCGAGGCCGGCATCCGAACGGCCGCCGCGCATCTCGGCGCGGAGGTGCGTCGCGTCTACTCGCGACCGCTGCGTGCCGCGTTGGCCGACGACTTGGTGCCGGTGGTCGCAGGCTTCCAGGGGATCGGGTCGCATGGCGAGCTGACGACGCTTGGGCGCGGCGGGACGGACCTGTCGGCGGTGGTGCTGGCGGTGGCGCTGCGCGCCGAACGCTGCGAGCTGTTCAAGGACGTCGGCGGCGTGATGGAAGCCGACCCCCATCTGGTGCCCGGCGCGCGCTTCCTGCCTGTGGTCGACGCGCTGCAGCTCGAGCTGCTCGCCGAGCTGGGGGCCGAGGTGGTTCACCCGGTGGCCGTGCGCCGTGCGCGCCGGGGACGCTTGCAGCTGCTCGTTCGTGCACTCGACAACGACGGTCCCCAGACGCTGGTTCGGCCGGTCCTCCCTCGCCATGCGGAAGCCGGCGTGCTGATGCTGGCCGTCGACCGCAAGGAGCGGGTTGCTCGGCTCTCGCTGGTGGGGCCGGCCGGTCTGATGCCAGAGATCCTTCCGCTCCCCGCATCGGGCGAGGGATCGTTCGACGAGGGCGGTCTGCGCGTGGTGTGGGCGGAGGTTCCGCTGGCCTCGGCAGCCGCGGCGGCCCGGGCGGTGCACGCCGGACTGATGTCCTCGCCTTAGATGAGATCAGGCGCCGCCGGCCAGCGCCTCGTGGTCCGCGGCGTCGCCACCGGGCAACTGCAGTAACACGCCGGCGGCGATGATGAGCGCCCCGCCCACCAGCTGCAGCGGCAGCGGATGCTCGCCGAGCAGCAGCGCCGCCAGCGCCACGCCGACGACCGGCTCGAGGGTGGCCAGGATCGCGCCGCGTGAGGCGCCGAGCAGTCGGATGCCGACGATGAACGTCATGGTCGGCAGTCCCGCCCCGATCGTGCCCGCCACCAGCACCGGCCAGAACGAGGCCAGGCCGTCGAAGGGCTCGGCCAGGACGAAGGCCTGACCGGTCAGCAGCGCGATCGCGATCAGCAGGACAGTGGCTCCGGCCATGGTGACGGCCGCGGCCTGCGTGCCCGGAACGGCATTAAAGGCGTGGCGTGCCATGAGCACGTAGATCGCCTGCACCACGCCCGAGAAGACCGCCAGGCCCACGCCCAGCAGGTCGACCGAACCCAGTGAGGCGCCGCCGCCGACGACCAGCACGACGCCCGCCAGCGACACGGCCAGTGCGGCCCAGCGCACGCGGTCGAGCCGCTCGCCGAACCACAGCACGCCCGCCAGCGCCACGTAGGCCGGGTAGAGGTAGAAGAGGAGCAGCGCCAGCGCGATGCTGATGCGCAGGAAGGCGACGAAGATCGCCAGGTTGAGCGCGGTGTTTGAGACTGCAGCCACGACCAGCATCCATCGCTGCCGGCGGGGAAGGCCGGCCATCGAGAAGACCCGCCGGCCGAGCACCGCCGAGAAGGCGATCACGCAGCTGGCCCCGATCAGGTCGCGCCAGGCCACCAGCGACAGGGCGCTGACCCCGGCGTCGTCGGCGAAGCGCGACAGCGGCCCGAGCGTGCCGAAGCACACCGCGGAGAGGATGATGAGCGCGGCACCGACAGCAGCCGAATCGGTCCGTGCCCTCACCCGGTGCTGACCAGCGCCTCGGACTCGGCGGCTTCCAGCTCCCTCGCCAGGCGTGCCCGCTCCTCGACCAGCGACGAGGCACGGTCGAGGGCGGCGTTGTGGCGCTCGATCAGGTCACGCACGCGAGCTCCATCGGCGTAGACCGATGCGTCGGCCAGCAGTGCCGTGACCTCGGCCAGCTCCGCATCGGTCTGCTCTGCCTCGTGTGCCGCCCGGTCGAGTGCCGCGCGCAGATCGCGCGTGCGCCGGTAGCGCCGGTTGCGTTCCTCGGCCTGGGACCGCTTGCGGCGCGCAGCATCCGAAGCCGACTCGCGTGGCTTCGGCGCCACGACCTCGACACCACGGGGAGTGGCACGTCCTTCGGTCGCGCCCCGCTGCTCGATATCGAGGCCTCGCTTGGCGGCGTAGTACTCGAAGTCGCCGACGTACGGCGTGGCGGTGCCGCCATTGACCTCGACGATGACGTTCGCCACCGAGCGGATCAGGTATCGGTCGTGGGTGATGAGGACGATGGTGCCGGGGAAGGCGTTGAGCGCGTCCTCCAGCACGTCGCGCGAGGCGATGTCGAGATGGTTGGTCGGCTCGTCCAGGCACAGCAGGTTGGCGGGATCGGCCATCAGCTTGGCGAGCGCCAGCCGCGTCTGCTCGCCGCCTGACAAGACGCCGACCTTCTTGTCGACCGTGTCGCCGGTGAACAGGAACGCGCCAAGCAGCTTGCGTTGCTCCACGCTGGTCAGGCGTGCGCCGACGGAGGCCAGCTCCTCCATGACGGTGTTGGAGGGGTCGAGCGCCTCGATCTGGTGCTGGGCGAAATAGGCAACGCGCACGTTGCTGCCCAGCTCGCGCGTCCCGGATTCGAACGGAAGCACGCCGGCCAGGATCTTGAGCAGCGTCGACTTGCCGGCACCGTTCGGACCGATCAGCGCCACCTTCTGGCCACGCTCCAGCTGCAGGTCGAGGGCGTCGTACACCACGTTGTCGCCGTACGACTTGTGGATGTCGGCGAGGGTGATGACGGTGCGCCCGGATCGCGGCGGCTGCGGGAAGCGGAACTTGACGCTCTTGGTGTGCTCGGTGGGCACCACCACCCGCTCCATGCGGTCGAGCTGCTTGATCCGGCTCTGGACCGAACGCGCCTTCGAAGCCTTGTAGCGGAAGCGCTCGATGAATCGCTCGACCTGGGCGATCTTGCGTCCCTGGGTCAGCGCCTGGCGCTCGAGCTGCGCGATCCGCTCCTCCCGCTGCTCGACGAAGTCACCGTAGTCGCCGGTGTACTCGGTCAGCCGGCCGTGGTTGAGCTCCGCGACGCGGTTGACGACGGCGTCGATGAAGTCGCGGTCGTGGCTGACCAGCACGATCGCGCCGGCATAGTCGGCCAGGAATCCCTGCAGCCACTCGACCGATGCAAGGTCGAGATGGTTGGTCGGCTCGTCGAGCAGCAGCACGTCCGGGTTCTGGAGCAGGAGCCGGGCGAGCGCCATGCGCATCATCCAACCGCCGCTGAATTCGCCGATGTCGCGTTCCACGTCGCCCTCGGCGAAGCCCAGCCCGGCAAGGATGCGGCGCGCTTCCGCGTCGAGCGAGTAGCCGCCCAGCGCCTGGAACCGATCCTGGAGGCGGCCGTACTCGGCCATCAGCTCCTCGAGCTCGGCGTCCTCGCTGGCCTCTTCCAGCTCGCGCTCGATGTGGCCCATCCGACGGCCGATGCCGCTGACCTCGCCGGCGCCGGCGATCACCTCGGCCACCACGCTCCGACCCTTGCTCTCGGCGACTTCCTGGCGCAGGTAACCGATGACGACGTCCTTCGCCCGTGTCACCGTCCCGCTGTCGGCGTCCTGCTCGCCGGTGATCATCTCGAGCAGCGTCGTCTTGCCGGCGCCGTTCGGTCCCACGATCGCGATGCGCCGGCCGGCGGTGATCTGCAGGTCGACACCGGCGAACAGGTGCTGCGCGCCGTGGGTCTTCGACAGGTCGGTGAGGGTCACCAGGGACATGACCGACCGATGGTACCCGAGGGCGCCTCAGCACCCCCAGCTCCTATTCGTAACGCGAACTGTTACGAATCGGTCTCGACCGACCTCTCGTCGGCCGACAATCGCGCGCCCAAGATGTCGAAGCGCAGGCGCGTCGCCATGCCCCGAATGCCGGCGGCATTGAACGATTTCTCGACTGCATGAGCCGATGCGGGCGAGTCGCAGACCGCGATCACGCTCGGCCCGGCACCGGAGAGCGCCGCGCCGGCCGCGCCGTGGGCATAGGCCGATGCGATCAGCTCCTCGGTCCCCGGCAGCAGCGGCAGGCGGTACGGCTGGTGCAGCCGGTCGTCCATGGCGTCGCGCAGGAGTGTCGCGTCGCCGCTGATCACGGCCGTCGCCAGCAGCGCTGCACGACCGGCGGCCGCCGCCGCGTCGACGTGCGAGACGGTCGCCGGCAGGGCGGCGCGCATCTCGTGCGTGCGACTCTCGCCCTGGGCCACGAACAGCACCGGAATCCAGCTCTCCGGCGGCCGGAACCGTCGAAGGACGACGCCCTGCTCGGTCGAGACGGCGAGTGTGATGCCGCCATAGAACGCCGCCGCGACGTTGTCGGCGTGGCCCTCCAGGCGGGCAGCGGCGGCCAGCAGCTCATCGGCTTCCGGGGAGCGGCGTCCGAGCGACGCTCCCAGCAGCAGTCCGGCCACGATCGCCGCGGCGCTGCTGCCCAGGCCGCGCGCCGCCGGGATCATGCTCGACACCTCGAGCCGCCACGCGCCGCCGCCGGTTGCGGCGGCTAGCCGCATCCCGTCGCGGAAGGCGGCCAGCAGCAGGTTCTCCCCGCCGCTCTCCCCGGGGCGTGGCGCGCCCTCGCCGTGGGCGTTGAGCAGGATGCCGGGCTCGTCCCCCTCGTACAGCTCGGCGCGCAGCTTGAGGCTCAGCGCTGCGGCGAAGCAGTCGAAGCCGCTTCCCAGGTTGGCGCTGCTGGACGGCACCTCGACCGATGCGATGGGGCGCGGCATGGCCGGCCGAGTCTACGCGAGCGCCGCGACTTCGGAGTGCCGGAAGCAGCTCACCAGGTGGTCATTGACGAGCCCGGCCGACTGCATGAAGGCATAGACGATGGTCGGACCGACGAAGCTGAAGCCGCGCCGCCGCAGGTCCCGGGAGATGGCGCGTGATGTA
This sequence comes from Steroidobacteraceae bacterium, assembly GCA_025935615.1. Lineage (GTDB taxonomy): Bacteria > Chloroflexota > Limnocylindria > QHBO01 > QHBO01 > JAICUY01. The sequence goes on along the minus strand of JAICUY010000003.1, from coordinate 34,735 downwards.
TCGGTCTCTGCAGGAATGTCAGCCAGCGATTGCCGGCCGTTCTGGACGGGTCGCCCGTCGACGTACGACCAGAGCCAGGCGTCGAAGGAACCGAACGCTTCGGCCACGGCCAGCAGACCCGCGGCGTTCGAGCGCACCGACCGAACTTTGGCGCGATTGCGAATGATGCGAGCGTCGGTCAGGAGCCGCTCCACGTCCGCATCGGTCAGTCGAGACAGATGAGACGGTTCGAAGCCCTCGAACGCCTGCCGGTAGCCGTCACGCCGGCGCAGGATGGTCAGCCACGACAGGCCGGCCTGGGCGCCTTCCAGGCTGAGGAGCTCGAACAGGGCGCGGTCGCCATGCAACGGCACGCCCCATTCACGGTCGTGGTAGGCGACGTAGGCGGGATCCGAGGTTGCCCAGCCGCATCGCGGTCGGTCATCCGGCGGCTCGGTCACCGCCGCATGCTGTCACGAATTGCAGGCGCCCGGCTTGCCTGCGTTGTAGCCGGTGGTGAATGCCTGCTTGCGTTCCGCCGCGGAGCCGTGCGTCCACGAGTCCGGATTGACGTAGCCCTGGGTCTGCTGCTGGATGCGATCGTCGCCGACCGCCTGCGCGGCATCCAGCGCCTGGGACAGCTGCTGGTCGGTGATCGGCTCCAGGAAGCCGGTGTCGACCGCGTTGGCGGCCCACACGCCGGCGAAGCAGTCGGCCTGCAGCTCGGTGCGCACGCTGCCGCTGTTCTCGCCCTGGCCGCCGCTGTTCTGCAGCAGGCCGAGCAGGTCCTGCACGTGGTGCCCGTACTCGTGCGCGACGACGTAGGCCTGCGCCAGCGGCCCGCCCTTGGCGCCGAACTGGGTCTGCAGCTGCTTGAAGAAGCCGAGGTCGAGGTAGACCAGCTTGTCGTTGGGGCAGTAGAACGGGCCGACCTGCGCGCTGGCGGTGCCGCAGCCACTGGAGGTGACGCCGTCGTAGAAGACGGTGTCCGCCTCGCGATAGTTCTGGTTCGACGCGGCGAACTCGCCACTCCAGTATTTCTGGATGCTGTTGATGTAGGCCACCATCCGGCAGTCCTCGTTCTGCCGGGCCTGCTCACCGGTTGTGCAGCGCTCGGTGATATCGCTGCTGGGGTTCGCCCCCTGGTTCTGCGGGGCAACCACGTTGCCGAGATCGCCGAGGTTGCCGCCGAGCAGCAGGTAGGCAGCGACGAGCACGATCGTCCCGAGCCCGCCACCGATGGCGATGCCTCCGCCTCGGCCCACCCCGCCTCGCCGGTCCTGGACCTGCCCGGGGTCGAGCCTGGCTCCTCGTTTGATGGTCATGAGCCGATGCGTTCAGCAAGCGCGATGCCGGGCGGTTGCCCGGCGTGCCGCCAAGCACTGCCAGTGCCGGCCGGTACGGTTGCCGCTATCCTCGCCACGTGCACCCCGATGCCGCCGGCGCGACCGCGCCCACCTCGCCGACGCGCTCCGTCGTGACCTTCCTGTTCACCGATGTGGTGGCCAGTACCCAGATCGCGCAGCGCTTTCCGGCGCTCGCCGGCGAGACCCTCGACACGCAGCACGCGCTGATCGTCGATACGGTGCGTGAGCACGGGGGAGAGGTCTTCGAGCGCATCGGTGACGCCGCCTACGCCGCCTTCGACGACGCCACGCGGGCGATCGCCGCCGCCGACGTCGTCCAGCAGCGGATCTCCGCGCACGACTGGGGCGAGGTCGGCCATCTCCAGGTCCGCGTCTCGATGGACCGCGGCGAGGTCGAGCGTCGCGGCGAGCGCTACTTCGGCACGCCGCTGTTCCGCTGCGCCCGCCTGCAGGACATGGCCCACGGAGGCGAGATCCTGGCGACCGCCGCGATCGTCGACGACCCCGGCCTCGTCATGCCGGACGAGATGCGCTTCCGCGACCTCGGGGAGCAACGGCTGAAGGGCCTGGCGGAATCGGTTCATGTCTACGGGCTGGTGCACACTGCCCGCGACGGCTCGGCCGTGGCGGCGACCGCGACGGCAACCATGACGGAGGCAGAGGCAGTGGCTGACGACAACGAGCGGATCCGCGTGCTGCTGGTCGACGATCATCAGGTCGTCCGCCGCGGCCTGCGTGGCTTCCTGGAGCTGCTCAGCGACATCGAGGTGGTCGGCGAGGCCGAGGACGGCGAGCAGGGCGTGGCCCTCGCCGACCGGCTGCTGCCGGACGTCGTCCTGATGGACCTGCTGATGCCGAAGATGGACGGGCTGACCGCCATCGCCACCATCAAGCAGTCGCATCCGGAGATCGAGATCGTGGCCGTGACCAGCTTCATCGAGGAGGAGAAGGTGACGGCGGCCCTGGAGGCCGGCGCATCGGGCTACCTGCTCAAGGATGCCGATGCGGAGGAGGTTGCCAACGCGGTTCGCGCCGCGCATGCCGGCGAGGTGTCGCTCGATCCGGCGGTGGCCCGGCTGCTGGCGCAGCGGATGCGCAACCGCAAGGTCGAGGAGCCGGTCGAGCCGCTGACCCAGCGCGAGAAGGAGGTGCTGGCCCAGCTGGCCAAGGGTGCGTCGAACAAGGAGATCGCCTACGAGCTGTCGATCACCGAGCGCACGGCCCGCACCCACGTGAGCAACATCCTCGGCAAGCTGGGGCTCGCTTCACGCACCCAGGCCGCGCTCTACGCCGTGGAGCACAAGCTCGTCTGAGACGTCGGATCGTTTCCGCGGTGTGGAACGTTTGACAAACGACCGGTCAGCGCTGGCCCTGTTGGCTGCGAAATTCGGCCGGACATCCCGCTCAGTGAGACAAGCGCCCGCACATCATGGGAAATGGCCACCCCGCGCGGCCAGTGCGCCGTCATCTGTTCCACGGGGCGAAACGCGTGCGGTGAAACGGTTTGAGCCCGGCGCATACGCGGGCGTATATGAAAGAGGCGGGTCCTCCGAAGAGGACCCGCCGTGCCGAGGGGAGGAGCTGCCTCAGGCGGCCGCGCCGGCTGCCTCGCGGCTGCCGAAGACCGAGGCGAAGGCGGCTCGCACCATGGCCATCGGGCTGCCGTAGACCCGGAAGCTGTCGACCACCAGCAGGGTGATCAGGCCGACCTCGATCGCCTTGGCGATGTAGGCCGTCGAGTAGTACGGGCCCTGGATCGCCCAGCCGACGATGGTGACTGCGGCATAGCCCATCAGGCCCATGCGGGGCAGCCAGCTGAATCGGTCGATCAGCGGATGCGGGGCGGCGGCTCCGACGACGATTGCCACTGCGGCGGCGACGTAGCCGATCGCGTTGAGCGTGAAGAGCAGGCCGCCCAACGTCGAGTGGATGTACGCCGTCGAGAGGGTCAGTCCGACGATGGCGACGGTGAGAAGAGCGCCGGTGGCGCGGCTCCTGGTGACTGCTGCGTTCATGTCCCGGACCTCCTGGATGATTCCCTGTCGGCGCCGTCCCTCGGCGTCGTCGTTGGGTCACAGTCTCGGGAGCGACTGCCTTCGTCGAATCTGGCAAGCGGAGGACGCTGACCGCGGCAAGCGACGCAGGCGGAAGGTGCGGCAGATGACGTAGACGCCGCGGCTGGCCGGCCGATTCCGGCTCGCATCGGGATCGCGGTATCCTCGCGCGCGTGATCACCCAGCCCCGCGACGTCGATGCGACGCTAGCCGCGCCGATCGTCGGTCCGCTCCAGCACGCCGTGGAGGAGGCGACCCGGCTGCTGCGCGCCGACGGCGCGATGATCTACCTGGTCGACGCGTCAGGTGGCGTGTTGCGCTGTGCGACCGACGCTGGCATCACCGACCGCGAAGCCGCGCGCCTCATTCGCGAGCTCGTGCTGCCGCTGGGGCAGGGCATGTTCGGCACGGCCGTCGACCGCTGCCGCGTCATCTCGACCGGCGACTACCTGCACGACCGCAGCTTCAGCCATGCCGAGGCGGCCGATGCGATTGCGAAGCGGGCGCACATGCGCGCCATGGCGGTGGCGCCACTCGTGGCCGACGGGGCGGTGCTCGGCGCCCTGGGCGCCTACGTCCGGCACCCCAAGCCGTTCGACGAGGCGCAGATAGGCCTGCTCAAGGCGCTCGCCGAGCACGCCGCGGTGACGCTGGCCAACCAGCGGCTGATGCAGGAGCTGGCGCAGTCCGAGGAGCGCTATCGGTACCTGGTCGAGCACTCGCCGGACGTCATCTGGGCCACCGATCGCGCGGGCAGGTTCACCTACGTATCGGAGACGGTGCTGCAGCTGAGCGGGCACCGCGCCGAGGAGCTGATCGGGGCGCATTGGTCGGTCATCGTGGCCCCGGATGACCGCGAGTCGTTCCAGGCACACTGGCGTGCGTCGCAGGGCGACGAGAGTGAGCAGCGGCACCGATATCGCCTGCTCCATCGCGATGGGCGGCTGATTCCGGTCGAGCTGCGCGGGCGCGAGGCGGTGATCGGCGGGCGCAGCATCGGCGCGCACGGCTCCATCCGCGACATCACCGAGGTCGACCGCCTGGAGCGCGACCTGCGCCGCCAGACAGAGGAGCTGGCCCACCAGGTCGAAGCGCAGCGCTCGCTGGCGGAGATCGCGGCGCAGCTCACCACCATGCGCGGCGCGGACGCCATCCTGCAGCGCACGGTTGACGAAGCCGCGCGACTGCTCGAGGCCGATGCGGCCCGTATCGACCTTGCCGAGCGCGGCAGCACCGAGCTGCACTGGCGCTTCCTGAACGAGAGCTCGCGCGAGCGCTTTCCGCAGGACGAGGGCGATGACATCGTCAGCGTCAACGAGGGCGTTTCGGGCCGCGCCGTGAAGGAGGCGCGCGTCGTTCGCAGCGGTGACTACCTGGCCGACGCGTCGTTCGAGCATGGCTCGTCGGCCGACGCGTACGTGGCCCGCTACGGCATCCGCTCGGTGATGGCCGCCCCGCTCTTCGGGGACGGCGACACGCTCGGCACGCTGACCGTCAGCGCCCTGCGTCCCGATGCCTTCAGCGGGGCCGACGAGAACCTGCTCGGCCTGCTGGCCAACCAGGCGGCAATCGCGGTCAGCAACGCGCGGCTGTACGAGGATCTGCGAACCTCGGAGCGACGCTATCGGCACCTGGTCGACAACTCGCCCGACATCGTGTGGTCGGTCGACGTCGACGGGCGCCTGACCTTCCTGTCCGACTCGCTCGAGCGCCGTACCGGCTGGAAGGCGGAGCAGCTGCTCGGCCAGCCGTTCCAGATGCTGACCGACGACAGAGCCGGGCCCGCCGCCGAAGCGGCGTTCGCCGCGTTGCGCGAGCGGCCGGACGAGGAGCAGCGCCTTCGCATCCGGCTGCCGCTGCCCGACGGCCGCCAGGCGCCGGTCGAGATCACGATGATGGGCAGCCGCTCCAACGGGCGCTTCAGCGGCGCGCATGGATCGGTCCGCGACATCACCGAGCAGGAGCATCTCGAGACGAGCCTGCGCGATCAGTCGGAGCAGCTGGCACGACAGGTCGAGGCGCAGCAGCGGCTGCTGGAGATCAACCAGCGGCTCCTGTCGACGCTCGATCCCAACGAGGTGTTCGAGGCGATCGCATCGGGCCTCAAGAAGGTCGTCGCCTACGACAACCTGTCGATCTACCGGGTCGATCGCGAGGCGCGGCTGCTGCGCCCGGTGCTGTCGTGGGATCGCCACGCCGACGAGGTGATGGGCTACGACATCCCGTTCGGTGCCGGGATGATCAACTGGGTCGTCGAGCACTGCCAGCCGCTGCTGGCCAACGACGCGCTCAACGACCCGCGCGCCATCCAGATCCCGGGTACCGAGAACGAGCCGGAGGCCGTCGCCATCGTGCCGCTGCGCTCGGAGAACGAGGTGATCGGCGCGCTGAACATCAGCCGCATCGGTGGCCCGGAGGTGCACTTCACCGACCAGGACTTCGAGCTGGTGCAGCTGTTCGCCTCGCAGGCGGCCATGGCGGTCACCAACGCGCGGCTGTACGAGGAGCTGCACGAGTCAGAGCGACGGTATCGGTACCTCGTCGACAACTCGCCGGACATGATCTGGGCGGTCGACGAGGAGGGCCGCTTCACCTTCGTCAGCGAGTCGGTGCAGACCATCGCCGGCTACCGGCCGGCCGACCTGATGGGCGGCCACTGGGAGCGGCTGACCGCACCCGAGTCGATGCCGATCGCGCTTGCCAGCTGGAACCGCATGAAGGCCGAGCCCACCATCGAGCAGCAGATGCGCGTCGAGCTGGTGCGTCCGGACGGCGGCCGTGTGCCGGTCGAGGTCAACATGATGGCCAGCGTGGCCGACGGCAGGTTCGCCGGGGCGCATGGCGCGCTGCGCAATATCGGGGAGCGGGAGCGGCTGGAGCGCGACCTGCGCCGCCAGGCAGCCGAGCTGGCAGCCAGCGGCGAGCGGGCCAACCTGGCGCGCGAGCTGCACGACTCGGTGACGCAGGCGCTGTTCAGCATGGGCCTCACCACCCGCTCGCTCGAGATGCTGCTCGGCACCGATCCGGAGGCCGCCAAGCAGAAGCTGGCGGACCTGCGCGACCTGCAGCGCGACGCGCTGGCCGAGATGCGGACGCTGATCTTCGAGCTTCGCCCGGCGAGCCTCGAGCAGGACGGCCTGCTGCAGGCGATCCGGACCCATGCCGCGGCGGTCCAGGGACGCACCGGCCTGGCGGTCGACGTGACCTGCACCGACGACACCTTCGAGCGGCCGCCGCTCGACGTCGAGGAGGCCTTGTATCGCATCGCCCAGGAAGCGCTGCACAACGTCGTCAAGCACGCCAACGCACGCTCGGCGCAGATCACGGCCGGCCGCGACGGCGACCGGATGCGGCTCACCGTGGAGGACGACGGCACCGGCTTCGACCCCGACCGCATCCCGCGCGGCCATCTGGGGCTCCACGGCATGCGGCAGCGAGCCGAGGCAGCCGGTGGCAGCCTGAAGGTGAGCTCCCAGCTCGGCAAGGGGACGCGGATCGAGGCGGAGATTCCGATCAGCTCGGCCGAATGACGTAGGCCGGCAGCGTCGCTTGCCGCATCGACGCGAGCGGGCCGCGCGCGTAGCGTGTTCGCATGGCCACACTCCCGCCCTCGGCTGACGATACCCGGATTCCGCGCGTGGCAATCATCGACGCCGACCGCCGCGTGCAGCAGAGCCTTGCCGAGGCGCTGCGCATCTCCGGCAAGGTCGACGTGGTCGGCACCGCGGGCGACGTCCGCTCCGCGCTCGAGATGGTTGCGCTGCGCGAGCCGTCCGTCGTGCTCGTCGACCCGCGGCTTCCCGACGTGGCCGCCGCCAACAGCCTGCTGAACGGGATCGGCATGGGCTGGCCCGAGTGCCGGGTGGTGCTGATGGGCTGGTCCGATCCGGTCGAGGACCCTTCACTCGCCGGCCGCGCTGCCGCGTTCGTCCCGAAGCACGCCCAGCCCGAAGAGTTTCTGGACGCCGTCCTCAACGCCTGCGGCTGCTCCTAGATCCCCATTCCGCGCCGGATCGACGCGAGATCGGCGCCGACCGTTCTGATTTCGCCCTCCTCGGGACTGACGATGTCCGGGTCCTTCAGGCCATGACCGGTCAGCACGCACACCACCGTCTCGGACCGATGCAGCCTCCCGTCGGCGGCCAGCCTCCGCACCCCGGCCACCCCCGCCGCTGAGGCGGGTTCGCAGAAGACGCCCTCCGTCTGCGCAATCCGCCGCTGCGCATCGAGGATCTCCTCGTCGCTGACCGCCTCGATCACACCGCGCGACTCGTCCCTCGCGGCCGTTGCTCCTTCCCACGAGGCCGGGCTACCGATGCGGATCGCAGTCGCCACCGTCTCCGGCTGCGCCACCGGCGCTCCGTTGACGATGGGCGCTGCGCCGGCAGCCTGGAAGCCGAGCATGCGCGGCTTCGTCGTTGTTCGGCCGGCCTCGGCGTAGCGCGTGAACCCGCGCCAGTAGGCGGTGATGTTGCCGGCGTTGCCGACCGGCAGGGCCAGCGCGTCTGGCGCGCGGCCGAGCTCGTCGACGATCTCCCAGGCACCCGTCTGCTGTCCTGCAATCCGGTCCGGGTTGATGCTGTTGACGACCGCGGCCGTCTCCTCGTCACCGATGCGCCGCACCGACTCGAGCGCCTCGTCGAAGTTCCCGTCGATGCTGATCAGCCGCGCGCCTGCCGCCACGGCCTGCGCCAGCTTCCCGCGCGCGACTTTCCCGACCGGAAGCACCACGAAGCAGTCGATGCCGGCTGCCGCCGCGTAGGCAGCCGCCGAGGCGGAGGTGTTGCCGGTCGAGGCGCAGATCACGGCGCGCGCGCCGCTGGCCAGCGCGCGGTTTACGGCCAGCACCATCCCCCGATCCTTGAAGCTGCCGGTCGGGTTGGTGCCCTCGAACTTCAGGTAGAGGTTGTCCAGGCCTAGCTCCTCTCCGAGACGCCGGGCGTGGATGAGTGGCGTTGCTCCCTCGCCCAGCGTGACCGGAAACGCCTCGGCAGGCCCCGCCAGCAGGTCGCGATAGCGCTCGAGCAGCGCGCTCACAGGTCGCGCGCGACGACCGGCTGCCGCGGCGAGCGGCGCCGCACCTCGGCAAAGCCGGCGCGCTCGAACCAGTCGAGCTTGCCGGTGAACAGTCCGGCAGTCTCGATCCGTGTCCGTCCGTGCATGTCCACCGGATAGGCCTCGACCCGCCTCGCGCCGTGCGACCGCGCGTAGTCGACCGCTGCCGGCAGCAGCTCGCGGGTCACGCCACGCCGCCGTTCGGAGCGCGGCACGTAGAAGCACACGATCGCCCACGTCGTGGGCGGCGGCGCATCGTGCGGCTTGAGCGTCGGGGAGCGAAGGACGCGGCCGAACTCATCGAGCGGCGCGACCGAGACCCAGCCCACCGGCTTGCCGTCGCGGTACGCGATCAGGCCGGGCCGGCGGCCCGCATCGGTCAGGCGCTGCAGGAAGTCGCGGTTGCCGGCGCCGCGGTTGGCGCAGCCGGCGCTGAAGTCCTTCGACGTCTGCCGGAACCAGGTGCACCAGCAGTTCCCGTAGGCTCCGTTGTCGCCGAACAGCTGGACGAGGTCGTCCCAGCGCTCCGGCGTCAGGGGCTGGATGTCGAGGGCCATGGCGCCGTCATCGTAGTGGGTCTATTCGCCAGCAGGATGAAATGACGCCGGAGGTCCCTTCGAGGCGTCGTCTATTCGCCAGCAGGATGAAAACAGCCCGTTTCGCGCCGTTTGCGGGTGAAAGCGGTCGATTCTATCCGCGACACGAATAAACAGCAGCAGAGCGGCCCGTGTGCGTCGTTCTAATCAATCCACGAATGAGCCGTGGCGAGAGACCTACTCGGTGAGTGCCTCGCGGACGATGCGCTGCTGTTCCGCGGCATGGGCCGCCGGATACCCTTCGGCCGGCCGGGAGCGCTCGGGGCGCGACACGTCGCCCAGCGGAATCTTGTACGGGACGAGGTGCCGGATGCGCGGCAGCACGAACTTGCGCGCGCCCATGTTGCGCGGCTCCTCCTGGACCCAGGAGACCTTCTCGACCTTCGGGTAGCGGGCCAGAACGTCGCGCAGCTCATCGGTCGGGAACGGATAGAGGCGCTCCACGCGCACCACGGCGAGATCGGCCTGCTCGGAATGCAGCTCCGACCCGACCAGGTCGTAATAGACCTTGCCACTGCAGAGGACCACCCGGCGGACCGCATCGGCCGCCTCATCGGACGCGCGCGAGGCGTCGTCGAGGACGGGCTGGAAGCGTCCCGAAGCGAGCTCCGAGGGTCGCGACGCTGCGGCCGGCAGCCGCAGCAGCGACTTCGGGGTCATGACCACCAGCGGCCGCAGCTCGGCGTGTCGTGCCTGCCGGCGAAGCAGGTGGAAGTACTGCGCCGGCGTGGTCGGGTAGGCAACCCGGATGTTGCCCTCGGCGCCCAGCGCCAGGAAGCGCTCCAGACGCGCCGAGGAGTGCTCCGGACCGGAACCTTCGTACCCGTGCGGGAGCAGCAGCGTCAGCCGCGAGGTCTGCCGCCACTTGGCGAGCCCGGCGATGATGAACTGGTCGATGATGATCTCGGCGCCGTTGACGAAGTCGCCGTACTGCGCCTCCCACACGACCAATGCGCGGGGCGCCGTCACGGCGTAGCCGTACTCGAAGCCGAGACAGGCGTATTCACTCAGCGGCGAGTTATGCAGCTCGAACGACGCGCCAGCATCGGCGACGTGCTGCAGGGGCACGTACGTCTCGCCGGTCGAGGCGTCGAAGAGCGCGGCATGGCGCTGGCTGAAGGTGCCTCGCACCGTGTCCTGGCCGGTGAGCCGGATGGGCGTTCCCTCGGTCAGCAGCGACGCGAACGCGAGCGCCTCGGCCTGTGCCCACTCGACGTGCGGCTCGTCGCCGTCGAGGGCCCGACGCCGCCGCTCGAGCTGTCGCCCGAGCTTGGAGTTGATGGTGAATGCCTCCGGCCACGAGTTGAGATGCGCATTCAGCTCGCGCAACCTGTCGATCTCGACCGCGCTCTCCGGCTCGGCCGCGACCTCGGGAGCCAGCGCATCGGATCCACGGTCCAGGCCAGGCTCCGCCGCAGACTTCCGGAGCGACGCCTGGCGCGCGGCCAGGTCGCGGTTCAATGACTTGAGCTCCACGTCCGCATCGGCCTGTGCGATGGCGCCGGAGGCGACCAGCCCTTCGAGGTAGAGCGAACGCACCGAGGGGTGCGAGCCGATGGCGGAGTACATCTCCGGCTGGGTGTAGGCGGGTTCGTCACCCTCGTTGTGGCCGTAGCGGCGGTAGCCGACCAGGTCGATCACCACGTCGTGCCCGAACCGGTCGCGGTACATCATCGCCAGCCGGGCCGCGGCCAGGCACGCCTCCGCGTCGTCGGCGTTGACGTGGATGATGGGTGCGTCGAATCCCTTGGCAAGGTCGGAGGAGTAGTCGGTCGAGCGGCCCTCGTTTGGCCCGGTGGTGAAGCCAACCTGGTTGTTGGCGATGAGGTGAACCGTCCCGCCGGTCGAATATCCGGCCAGCCGACCGAGGTTCAGCGTCTCCGCCACCACGCCCTGCGCGGCGAAGGCGGCGTCGCCGTGGATCAGGACCGGCAGCGTCCTGGCGTGGTCGATGGTGGCAACCGTCCCGGACCGGTCGGTCTGCCGCGCGCGCGCCAGGCCTTCGACGACCGGATTGACCGCCTCGAGGTGCGACGGGTTCGGCGCGACTTCGACATGCACCTCACCCTGCTCGGTCTGGTAGGTGCCCGCGGCTCCGAGGTGGTACTTGACGTCGTCCAGGCCGCCCTTCGGCGCATGCACGTCCGTCCCGGCCTTGCCCGCCTCGAACTCGGACAGGATCGATTCGTAGCTGATGCCGACGATGTGTGCCAGCACGTTCAGCCGTCCGCGGTGCGCCATACCGATGACGACGTCGCGCGTCCCCCCGGCGGCCGCGTGGCGGACGACCGTGTCGAGCATCGGCACCATGGTGTCGAGCCCCTCGATGCTGAAGCGCTTCTGCCCCAGGTAGGCCTTGTGCAGGAACTGCTCGAGGCCCTCCACCTGCGTAAGCCGATGCAGCAGCTGCTTCTGCTCCTCGGTCGTCAGCGCTCGGCGGTGCTGGCCCGATTCGATCACCTGCCGCAGCCAGACCCGCTCCTCGTGGCTGGCGATGTGCTCGACCTCGTAGGCGATCGTGCCGCAGTAGGTGGCCTGCAGGTGCGGGAGCGCCTCCGCGAGGGTCGCTCCGGGCACGTAGATCCGCATCAGCTCGGCCGGGATGCGCTGCATGTTCTGCTCGGTCAGGCCCAGCGGACCCGGGTCGAGCGCCGGATCGCCTGACGGCTCGGTTCCGAGCGGGTCGATGCGCGCGTTCAGGTGGCCGAAATGGCGGTACGCCTTGACCAGCGCCATGCCCGCGGCGACGGCCTTGAGGTCGTCGTAGGTCGCGCCGGCCGTCTCGGCCGTCGACGGCTTGACCGATGCGGCGTTTGGCGTCGACGCGCCCAGCGTCTCGGCCAGCGCGGCGAAGACGTCGGCGTACAGCGACCCCTCGCCGTTCAGCGCGCGGTCGATGCCGCGCAGGAACGCTCCCGACTCGGCGCCCTGGATGATCCGGTGGTCGTACGTGCTGGTGAGCGTCATCACCCGCGAGGTCCCGACATCGCGGATGGCGCCGGTGGCGACGATGGTTCCCTGGTTGGGCATCAGCCGCGGCACGCTCGCGGTCGTGCCCAGCGTGCCGGGGTTGGTGAGCGTGATCGTCGCGCCGGCGAAGTCATCAGGCGACAGCTTGTTGCTCCGCGCCTTGTCGACCAGCTCCTCGTAGCGAGCGTGGAACTGGGCGAAGTCCATGTCGTCGGCGCGCTTGATGACCGGCACGACCAGGAAGCGGCTGCCATCCGGCCGCTCGACGTCGACCGCCAACCCGAGATTGACGCTGCCTGGGTCGATGCGGAATGGCTGCCCATCGCGCTCGGTGAAGTAGTGGGTCATCGAGCGCTGCTCAGATGCGGCCTGCACGATGGCCCAGCCGATGAGGTGCGTGAAGCTCACCTTCTTCGGCGCGATCTGGCCGTTCAGCTCCCGCCGGCGCGCCTCCAGGGTCGCGACGTTCACGTCGCGGAAGCTGGTCGCCGTGGGAACCGCGAGTGACGCCCTCATGTTCGCCGCCAGTCGAGCCGCGAGGCCCTTGATCGGCGTGGCGCCCTCGGGCGCGGCGCTCGAGCTGACGGCGCTCGCGGTGCTCACAGCGTTCGCGGTGCTCCCGGCGCCCGCGCCGTTTCCGCCGTTCGACGACGGCGGCTGCGGGGGAGCGGCAGCCTCGAAGCCGCCGGCACCGGACTCGAACAGGCTGCGCCACTCGCGGTCGACGCTGGCTGGATCGCGGCGGTACTGCTCGTACAGCTCGGCAACGTAACCCGCGTTCAGCGTGTCGAGCGCGCGCTCGATCCGTGCCTCCTCGGCCGGTTCATGGGGTGGCATCTCGTCCTAAGGATACGCAACGCCTTGACAAACGGCCGTATCCGTTCTAAAACTAGTGAAACGGTGCGATAGAAATGAGGAGCGAGCCTGGATGTCGACGCTGTCGCCACTGGCACTGACGGTCGGAATCTTCCTGATCGTCATCGGACTGATCACAGCCGTCGCCGGAGCGCTGACCGGCGGCGGGCACATCGGTCATCTGCTGGCGCTGGTCGGGATGGTCTCCGCTCTCGCAGGCGTCCTCGCCGAGGGCGCTCGACCGCATCGGTCCAACAGGTAGAGGAGGATCCTTCGCATGCCTATCGGCGACTTCATTTCGGGAATTCCGCCATGGGGCTTTCTGCTGATCCACATCGTGCTGTTTCTGATCGGCGCGTACTTCGCGCAGCGCAGCTTCAGTGCAAACGCATCGACGCTGGGGTGGGCGTTCAGCCTCTTCGCCCTGGCCGAGATCAGCTACATGACCTATCACCTCGACTGGACCACCTTCCTGTTCGCGCACACCATCAGCGAGGTGCTCGACGCGGTGGCCTTCATCCTTGTCTTCACCGCCGCCACCCGAACGGTGCTGAGCTCGGCAATGGCGCCGTCGCGGTGAGACTCCTTCGCCCGCGCTCACTGCGCGGGCTTCCTTCAGCGGCGGGGGCCGTTCTCCTCCTGGCGGCCCTCGCCCTGACCGCCTGCGGCCCGTCGGCGGCCGATGCGTCGCCGGTGGCCACCAGCAAGGTGGATCTTCCCCCGTCCTACAAGTTCGTCCCGGCCAACATCACGATTCCGGTGGGGACGACCGTCACCTGGACCAACAACGACAACTTCACCCACTCGGTGCGGCTGCTCGATGATGGGGGCGACGTGATGGTCATGAAACCGGGCGAGAGCGTGACGTACACGTTCGACAAGCCCGGCCTGCATCACTACGACTGCTCCTTCCATGCACAGAACATGAAGGGCACCGTGCTCGTCACCGGCGGAGCGGGGTCGAGCGGATAGCGGACAGCAGCGGATGTGACGAACGGGAGTGCCCCTGCGGCACTCCCGTTATCCGTTGCTACCAGCCAGGGGCAATCGCCACCCGGCCGCCGGCTCAGTTCAGCGAGACGTTCTCCTGCGCGTCCTCCTGCGGACAGAAGATGAGCTGGGTCTCGCCGTCGGAGCGGGTCACGTCGATCTTGGTGGCGTCGAGCGGCCCGGCAATCTCGGGGGCGACGAAGAGGCGGATGCCCTCCTGCTCGCTCACCTGGTCGCCCGGCATGGGGTCGTCGACGAACCCGACGCCGATGCTGACCTCGCTCTCGCCGAGCTTCTCGGGGTAGACGCGCACGCCCGCCTGGGCGGGAATCTCGGACGTTGAGCGAATCTCGTTCAGCAGCGTGGCAGCCGCCTGTGTCATCTGCAGCATGGAACTCCTCCGGTTGATTGGTGGACCGGATATTCGCCGCAAGATCGACGCCACGCAGGCGCGCCAGTCAGCCCAGGACGCGTCGAAGCGTGGCTTCGTCGACGTTGCGCCCGGTCACCACGACCGCCGCACGGCGTCCATCGAGCCCGCCGCGGCGCGCCCGCAGGGTCGCAATGCCCAGCACCGCGCTCCCCTCGAGCAGCAGGTGCGGCACGGCAACCGCCCAGCGCATGGCATCGGCAATCTCGTCCTCCTCGACCACCACCACCTCGTCGACCAGCTGCCGACACATGCGCCAGGTGAGGCTGTCGCGCTCGATGTTGCCGGCCACGCCATCGGCCAGCGTGGGCGCGATCGGCATAGGGGCAGTCGAGCCGGCTTCGAAGTAGCCGTACATCGGAGGCGATGCCGATGGCTGGACGCCCACCAGCCGCAGGCCGGGCTTGACCGCCTTGACCCACAGGCCGATGCCGCTGATCAGGCCGCCGCCGCCGATCGGCACCACGATCGCGTCGCACTCCGGCCAGTCGTCCAGGATCTCGGCACCCACGGTGGCCTGGCCGGCGATCACGTCCGCGTCGTTGTAGGGCGGGACGTAGACGCCGTCGCCGGCATCGGCCCGGCGGCGCGCCTCGGCTTCCGTGTCGTCCGTGTCACGCCCGAAGATCTCGACCGTGATGCTGTCGCTCTCCAGCGAACGAAGGCGTTCCAGTTTGGCCGGGGAGACCGAGCCGCCGACCAGGATGGTCGTCGTGAGGTGATGACGCCGAGCCGCATCGGCCACGGCGATGCCGTGGTTGCCGCTGCTGGCGGTGATCAGTCGAGCGCCGGGATCGGTCGCCGCGACCAGCGCCACCCTGTTGGACGCGCCGCGGATCTTGAACGAGCCGACGGGCTGCGTGCTTTCCAGCTTGAGGCGGACCTCGGCCGCACCGCTCTCCTCGGTGAGTGGCGAGGACGGCTCGAGTGGCGTGTTGAGCGCCACTCCGGCCAGTCGCCGGCGCGCGGCGAGAACGTCGGCCACGAGCGGATACCGCGGCATGCCCGCAAGTCTAGGGCGGGCCTCGTGCCGACCGGGCCGTCAGGCGGCGGGCAGCGGCTCCGGCCGACGCCGCGCAGCGGCGGGACGCGGTGGTCGCGGACCGACCATCGCGTGCAGCTTGCGGCTGATGCGCATCAACGACCCGAGACGGTCCTCGACCCGGGCACGCTCCACCGGCGTGGCCCAATGGCGCAGCGTGTAGTCGATCTCGTGCTTGTGCCGGGTCGCGGTGGTGAACAGCTCGTCGACCTGGACTCGAAGCTCGCGGTCGGTGCCCGGCATGGCCAGGATGGCGCGCCGCGACTCCATCGCCTCGAGGAAGTACGAGGTCGAAAGCCGATCCAGGTTGCGGCGGGCGTCGTTGTCCCACGGCTCGGGTGGACCGCCGTGGCCGAACCTGCGCCACTCGCCGGCGTGGATTCCCGTCTGCATCGGTCTTGTCTGCTCCGTCGAAACGTGTTGTTGGCGTGCCCCTGCCGCAGACGGTAGCGGTGAGGAAGCGCGAGCAGCAGCACCCGTCCGGCCTATGGGCACCTGTACGAACGTCGCGCAGTACGATGCTCGGCATGCCGAAGCCGTTTGCCTCGACGGCCGACACCGCCGAGAAGACCGCCACCCTGGAGGTGCTGGCCGACGGCGTCTACGCCTACACCGCCGAGGGCGATCCGAACGTCGGCGCCATCGAGGGTTCGGACGCGGTCCTGGCGATCGAGGCCCGCGCAACGCCGTACATGGCGCGCGTCTGGCTCGACGAGCTGCGCGGCCACACCGACAAGCCCGTGCGCTGGCTGGCGCTGACGCACTACCACGCGGTTCGCACGCTGGGCGCATCGGCCTTCGGAGCCGATGCGATCATCGCCCACGACCAGACCGCGGCGCTCATCGAGGAGCGCGGCCAGGCCGACTTCGAGTCCGAGGCGGGCCGCATGCCGCGGCTGTTCACCGGCATCGAGACGATCCCGGGGCTGACCCATCCGACCATCACCTTCTCGGACCGATACGACCTGGACCTGGGCGGTGGACGCCGAGCCGAGCTGCTCTACGTCGGACGCGGCCATACCGAGGGCGACATCCTGATCTGGCTGCCCGAGGAGCGCGTCCTGTTCGCCGGCGACCTGGTCGAGTCACAGGCCGCGCTCTACACCGGCGATGCGTTCCATCGTGACTGGATGAGCGCCACGCTGGACGCGGTTGCCGCCCTGGACGCCCGGGTGCTGGTCGGCGGTCGTGGCGCCGTAGCCCGCGACGAGGGAGTGGGCGAGGCGATCGAGCAGACGCGTGGCTTCCTGCGGGTCCTGCACGACGAGGTGCGCGACGTCCACGACGCGGGCGGCTCGCTGAAGCAGGCGTTCACGAACGCACACGGGGCGCTCGAGCCGCGCTACGGGGGATGGCCCATCTTCGAGCACTGCATGCCGTTCAACGTGCAGCGCATGTGGGACGAGCTCGACGGCATCGAGCGGCCGAGGATCTGGACGGCGGGGCGTGACCGTGAGGTCTGGGCCCAGCTTCAGGACTGACCCGCGCGGCACGCTGCGGGCCGTCGCCGTGTCGAGGTTGCTCGCTGGCCGTTTTGCCAGCCGGTGGCAGTATCGGCCAACCAGCCGGCGTTTGGCGGTCGATGGTGGCCTGTTTTGCCTGCGGGTGACAGCCGCGGACAACGACGGGACCTCGCAGAGCCGGTGACCGCTCGATTCGTTCCTGCATCGGCCGCTCGTTGTCCGTTACTTCCACCTGTTGGAAACCGCTCGCGAGACTGGTCCGATGATTGATTCGCTGACGGTGGCAAGACGAGACCCGGTCCTCATCGTCGGCGCAGGGCCCACCGGCCTGAGCGCGGCGCTCGCGCTGGCCCGCTGGCAGGTCCCGAGTCTCGTCCTCGACGAGGACGAGACCATCGCGCTCGAGGGAAGCCGCTCGATCTGCGTGCAAGCCCATACGCTCGGCATCTTCGAACGGCTGGGCGCTCGTGCCGTCACCGACGAGGGCGTCAGCTGGAACGTCGGCCGCACCTTCTACCGCGACCGGGAGCTGTTCCAGGTGCACCTGTCCGAGGTGGGGGCCGAGGAGTTCCCGCGCTTCGTCAACATTCCGCAGTGGCGGGTTGAGCAGATCCTGCTGGAGGCCGCACAGCGCCAGCCGCTGATCCGGATGGAGTGGCGCGCGCGCGTGGATGCGCTTGGGCAGGATGACGACGGGGTGATGGTGGGTGCCGGCGAGCGCAGCTGGCGCGGCAGCTACCTCATCGCGGCGGACGGCGGTCATTCGACGGTGCGCGAGCTGGCCGGCATTCCGTTCCCGGGAAGCGACCACGCCGACCGCTTCCTGATTGCCGACGTCCGCGCCAGGCTGCCGTTTCCCAATGAGCGCCGGTTCTTCTTCGACCCGCCGTCCAATCCTGGCCGCCAGGTGCTCATCCACCCGCAGCCGGACGATGTGTGGCGGATCGATTGGCGCGTCGACCGCGACTTCGACGTCGATACCGAACGGGCTGGCGGGGGCATCGACCGCCGAATCCGGCAGGTCATCGGTGACACGCCCTATCAGATCGTGTGGGCTACCAGCTACGGCTTTCACCAGCGCCTGGCGCCTTGGTTCCGCGACCGTCGCCTCTTCCTGGCCGGCGATGCCGCGCACCTGATGAGCGTCTTCGGGGCGCGCGGCATGAACAGCGCGGTGCAGGACGCCGACAACCTGGCCTGGAAGCTCGCCCTGGTCTGGCATGGCTTGGCGCCCGATGGGCTGCTCGCCACCTATCACGCCGAGCGTCATGCGGCGGCGGTCGAGAACCTGCGCATCACCGCCAACACCATGCGCTTCCTGGCACCGCCCAACGCGCTGATGCGGCTGCGCCGCAACCTGATCCTGCGCTTCTCCCGATTCGCCGCAGTCCGTCGCCTGGTCGACTCGGGCCGCCTGTCGGAACCGTTCGCCTACGCCGACTCACCGATCGTCGACGGCGACGGATCGGTCGTGGCGGATCGGTCCGTCATCGCAGATGGCACGCGTACCCGCCTGCGCCGCTGTCTGGGCATAGGCTTCGTGCTGCTGCTCCCTTCGCAGACCGATGCGCTCCTCCCCGAGACGCGCGTTCCGCTGCGCGTCGTCGTGGACGAGACGGCCGATGCGCCGATGCTCGTCCGCCCGGACGGGCATCTCGCCGCGCGTCTCGCATCGGTCGAGGATCTGGAGGAGGCGCTGGATCGGGCCACGGGGGTCGACGGCCGATCGTCGAGCGCGGCACAATAGCCGCCGGTACCGCGCGGTGCCGAACCCGAGCCCGAGGAAGCCCATGGCAGCCCGCACCCGGCAGGTGAAATCGCCCGACGCCGTCGGCGAGCTGGAAGCTGCCCAAGCCCGGATAACGGAGCTCGAGGCGCGCGACGCCGAGCATGCACGCGCAATCCAGGTCCAGGCCGCGCTGTACCGAATCGCCGAAACGGCCAGTGCCGCCGAGGACATGCCGTCCTTCTACGCCGCGATCCACGCGATCGTCGGCGAGCTGATGAACGCCGAGAACTTCTACATCGCGCTCTACGACGGAGATCGCCAGCTCATCAACTATCCGTTCTTCGTGGACCAGGTCGAGACGGATCCACCCGATCCCAGGGCCTGGGACCCAATTGGGATCGACGAGGGAACCGGGACGACCGCCTACCTGCTGCGCACCGGACAGCCATTGCTGCTCGACGAGGCCGCGCAGCACGCACTGTACGAACGTGGCGATGCGGTCCTCATCGGTGTCCCATCGGTGTCGTGGCTGGGAGCTCCGCTGATCGCGGACGGGCGAACGATCGGCGCCGTCGTCACGCAGAGCTACCGCGCCGACCTGGTGTACACGAGAAGCGACCTCGACCTGTTGACGTTCGTCGGGCAGCACGTCGGCCAGGCGCTGGCGCGCGTTCGCGCAATAGAGGAGACGCGGCAACGTAACGCCGAGCTGGCGCTCGTCAATGAGGTGGGCGTGGCGCTCGCCAGCCAGCTCGACTTCGCGGTGATCATCGCCCTGGTCGGTGAGCGGATCAGCTCGATCTTCTCGGTCGAGACGGCCGGCATCATGTTGTACGACGCCGCGCAGAACTCCCTCTCCTTTCCCTACCTGAAGGATCACGGCGTTCGCCAGGACGCCGAACCGCGGCCGCTCGACGACACGACGCTCTCTGCAAGGGTCATCAAGACCCGCCGCCCGCTGCGGATTGGGACCCACGAAGAGCTCGATGACTACTCGGTCGTGGTCGTCACCGGAACGGGCGTCGAGGAATCGTGGCTCGGCGTGCCGATTCTGGCGGGCGACAAGGCCCTGGGCGTCATCGCCGTCGAGCGGCTGGAGCGTCACGCGTTCAGCGAGGGGGACGAGCGTCTCCTCTCCACCCTCGCTGCCAGTGTTGGCGTCGCTCTCGAGAACGCGCGGCTCTTCGACGAGACGAAGCGCCTGCTGACTGAAACCGAGCAGCGCAACTCCGAGCTATCGATGATCAACGAGATCGGCTCCGCCCTGGCCCGGCAGCTCGATCTCGATGGCATCGTCGACATCGTGGGAGAGCGGGTTCGGAAGATCTTCCGAGCCGAGACGATGTTCATCGGTCTCTACGAGGCCGATACGAACGTCATCCGCTTCCCGTACGAGATCGGCGACGGCCAGCGCTATCACAGCGATCCGATCGAGCTCGGCGAGGGGCTCTCGTCGATCGTCATTCGCTCCAATCGGGGGCTGCGGATTGCGAACCACCAAGAGTCGGTGGAGCACGGGGCCATCCAGCTCGGCGAATTCGACACCGAGTCCTGGATGGGCGTGCCAATCCCCGCCGGCGGACGGGTCATCGGTCTCATCGGGCTCGAGAGCGCAGACAAGAACGCCTATTCCGACGCGGACGAGAGGCTGCTGGCGACCTTCGCGTCGAGCATGGGCGTTGCCCTCGAGAACGCTCGCCTGTTCGCCGAGACGAAACGTCTGCTTACCGAAACCGATGAGCGCGCTGCCGAGCTCGCGATCGTCAACGAGATCGGTGAGGCACTCGCCAGTGAGCTCGATTTCCAGGCAATCATCGATCTCGTCGGCGATCGCATCGGCCAGATCTTCACCGCCGGCATGATCGACATCGCCCTCCATGACGCCGCCGCGGGAATGCTGAACTTCCCCTATTCGGTCATCGACGGTCAGCGCGTGCAGCCAGCGCCGCTTCCGCTTGGAGAAGGACTCACCTCGAAGATCCTGACCAGCCGCCGTCCGCTGCGCATCGGTACCGCCGAGGAGGCTGATGAGCTGGGCGCCCTGTGGCGCGAGGACGAGGAACGCACCGACTCCTACCTCGGCGTGCCGATCCTCGCCCACGATCGAGCGATCGGGACGATCGCCCTCACGGCCTCCGGGGCGAACGCGTACGACGAAGCAGACGAACGCCTGCTCAGCACCCTCGGCTCGAACATGGGTGTTGCGCTCGAGAACGCGCGGCTGTTCGACGAGACGAAGCGGCTGCTGACCGAGACCGATGAGCGCGCCGCCGAGCTGGCAATTCTGAACAGCGTCCAGGAGGGGCTTGTCGAGAACCTCGACATGCAGGCGATGTACGACCTCGTTGGCGACAAGATCCGGGAGATTTTCGAGGCCCAGGTCGTCGACATAGGCATCTTCGATTTCGACGCCGGCGTGATTCGATACCCGTACAGCATCGAACGTGGCGTGCGCTTCCCGGACCTGCCCACGCCGATTGAAAACGCGGAGATGTCGCGTGAAGTGCTGCGGACCGGCCAGCCCGTCCTCGTCAACGACGTTCCGGCGTGGGACGCTGAGCACGGCCGGTCGCCGGGGCAGGACGTGCTGCAGGGTGAGCCCGCCCTCTCAATTCTCATCGCACCGCTGACGACGGGTGGCAAGGTCAAGGGACGCATCTCGCTCCAGAACCTGGATCGGACTGACGCGTTCAGCGAGCGCGATGTTCGTCTGTTGTCGACGCTGGCGACCACCCTGAGTGTCGCTCTCGAGAACGCTCGCCTCTTCGATGAGACCAAGCGCCTGTTGACCGAGACCGATGAACGCGCCGCCGAGCTGGCCGTTATCAACAGCGTCCAGCAGGGCCTTGCCGAGAACCTCGACATGCAGGGCATGTATGACCTCGTCGGCAACAAGATCCAGGAGATCTTCGACGCCCAGATCGTCGATATCGCGGTGCTCGACCGCGCGCGACAGGAGGTCAACTTCGTCTTTGGCATCGAGCGTGGCCAACGCCTTCAGCCTCTGACGATGCCGCTGATCGGGCCGCGGCGAAAGGTCGTCGAGACGCGCGCCCCGCTGCTGTTCAACGAGAACCTGCACGAGCAAGGCGTTGCGCTCGGCCAGAGCGGACCCATCCAGGGCGATGAACCGCTGTCGGCGCTGTGGGTGCCGATGCTGAGTGGCCGCGAGGTGCTCGGGATCATCTCGCTGCAGAACCTCGACCGCGAGAACGCGTTCTCGGAGAGCGATGTGCGGTTGCTGACGACGCTCGCCGGCAGCCTGAGCGTGGCGCTCGAGAACGCGCGACTGTTCGATGAGACGAAGCGCCAGAAGGCGGCGGCCGACGACCGCGCCGCCGAGCTGGCTCTCATCAACGAGGTTCAGCGTGGCCTGGCACAGAACCTCGACATGCAGGCGATGTATGACCTCGTGGGAGACAAGATACGCGAGATCTTCGACGCCCAGGTCGTGGACATCGCCACCTACGACTTCAACGCCGGTATCGCCAGCTACCCGTACACGATCGAGCGCGGTGTGCGCTTCCCGAATGAGCCAGTTGAGATGCAGGAAACCGGCCTCGCGTATCGGCTGCGCGACGATCCGCAACCAATTCTGATGGGCGACGTCGAGAAATGGCACGCGGAACATGGCGCGTCCCACGTCACCATAGGTGAACCCGCGCTTTCGTTGCTCATCGCGCCGCTGCAGGTCGGTGGCGAGGTGCGGGGCGCCATCTCGCTGCAAAACCTGGATCGATATGACGCCTTTGCCGATGGTGATGTCCGACTGCTGACCACGCTCGCCGGAAGCCTGAGCGTCGCCCTCGAGAATGCCCGGCTGTTCGACGAGACCAGGCGCCTGCTGGCCGAGACCGATGAGCGGGCCGCGGAGCTGGCAGTCGTCAACAGCGTGCAGCAGGGACTGGCCCAGAACCTGGACATCCAGGCCATGTACGACCTGGTCGGCGACAAGATCGGCGACATCTTCGACGCCCAGGTCGTGATGATCACCACCTACGGCGAGGACGAGATCCAGCACCTGCCGTATGTGCGCGAAGACGGCAAGCGGTTGGAAGTGTCGTCGGCGCCGATGAGTGGGTTCGCGCGCTGGTTCGCTGCCAGACGTGAGCCGGTGAACGTCAACGAGGACTACATGGGCTGGATCGCGGAGCACGGCATCGAAGCCAGGATTCTCGGTGCGCCGCCGAAATCGATGGTGTGGGCGCCGCTCTTCGGCGGGGAAACTGTGCGTGGAGGCATCTCGCTGCAGAACAACGACCGCGAGCATGCGTTCTCCGACGCTGACGTGCGCCTCCTCACAACCCTGGCTGCCAGCCTGAGCGTGGCGCTCGAGAACGCCCGTCTGTTCGACGAGACCAAGCGGCTGCTGGCGCAGACCGACCGGCGCGCCGCCGAGCTGGCGATCGTCAACGACGTGCAGCGCAGCCTCGCGGCCGAACTCGATGTCCAGGCCATGTACGAGCTCGTCGGCGAGCGCGCCAGCGACGTCTTCGATACCCAGGTGGTCGACATCGCCATCTACGACCCCGCCGGCGAGATGATGGAGTTTCCGTTCACGCTGGAGCGCGGCGAGCGCTTCCCGGTCGAGGCGCGCAAGGTGATGGGTTTTCGGAAGCACGTCATCGAAACGCGTCAGCCGCTGCTCATCACCCACGACCTTCGCGAGGTCGGCAAGCGGTACGGGCAGCCGGACCACATCAGCGGGGAGCCGGCCAAGTCGGCGATCTTCGCGCCGCTGCTGCTGGGTGACCGGACCCTCGGCGTCATCTCGCTCCAGAACCTCGACCGCGAATACGCCTTCAACGAAGCGGACGTCTCGCTGCTGACGACCATTGCCGCCAGCCTCAGCGTCGCGCTGCGGACCGGGCGCCTGATCGACGAGACGCGGCAGCGCGTCGCAGAGCTCGGCACCATCAACTCGGTCGGCGAGGCACTGACCGCTCGGCCGGAGGTCGGACCGCTGCTGGCGCTCGTCGGCGAGAAGACGCGCGACGCGTTCGACGCCGACATCGTCTACGTGGCGCTGCTCGACGAGGAGTCGGGCATCATCAACTTCCCGTATTACGCGGAGCGCGGAACGCACCAGCACCAGGATCCACTGCCGCTGGGCACCGGCCTCACGTCCCGCGTCATCGAGGGCCGCGCACCGCTCCTCCTCAACCGCGAGGAGGACTGGGCGGCGCTCGGCGAGCGGGGTGTCGGAACGCGGGCGCGCTCCTACCTCGGCGTGCCGATCATGGTCGGCGAGCGGAGCATCGGCGCCATCAGCGTCCAGAGCACAACCACCGAAAGCCGCTTCGGCGAGGCCGATGCGCGCCTGCTGTCGACGATTGCCGCCAACGTCGGCGTCGCGGTCCAGAACGCCCGCCTCTACGACGAGACGCGCCGGCGCGCGGACGAGATGGCCGGCCTGGCCGATGTCGGGCGCGACATATCGGCCACCCTCGACCTCTCGGCGGTGCTCGACGTCATCGGGTCGGGGGCCATGCGCCTGCTGAATGCCGACGCCGCCGCGGTCCTCCTGCCAGATGAAGACGCCGAGACGTTCCGCGCGGTCGTGGCGCAGGGCGACATTGCGGAGCAGCTGCGCGCAACGGTCGTTACGCGAGGAGTCGGCATCCTCGGCGACATCGCCGTCAGCGGCCAGCCGGAGGCGATCAACCACCCCCTTGCCGATCCGCGCGCCATCAGGATCGAGGGCACCGACGAAGTCGAGGACCGCTTGATGGCCGCGCCGCTCATGGTCCGCGGCGAGGTTGCCGGCATCCTGGCGGTGTGGCGCACGCAGTCGCGCACGCTGTTCAGCAACGCCGACCTGAGCTTCCTCGTCGGCCTGTCGCAGCAGGCGGCGATCGCCCTCGAGAACGCCCGGCTGTTCGGAGAGGCCCAGGAGTCCCGCGAGGCGGCCGAGCAGGCCAACGAAGCCAAGAGCAGCTTCCTGGCGGCCATGAGCCATGAGATTCGGACACCGCTGAACGCGATCATCGGCATGAGCGGGCTGCTGATGGACACGCCGCTCGACGAGGAGCAGCACGACTTCGCCGAGACCATCCGCACCTCGGGCGATGCCCTGCTGACGATCATCAACGACGTCCTCGACTTCTCGAAGATCGAGGCTGGCCGTGTCGAGCTCGACAGCACCCCCTTCGTGCTGCGCGACGCGATCGAGGGGTCGCTCGACATCATCGCGCCGGCCGCTGCCAAGAAGGGGCTCGAGCTGGTCTACGCGGTCGACGAGGACCTGCCGCTCGCGTTCGTGGGCGACCCGGGACGCCTGCGCCAGATGCTGCTCAACCTGCTGTCGAACGCAGTCAAGTTCACCGAGAGCGGCGAGGTGGTCGTCACCGTCGGCGGGTCGCAGGTCGAGGCGGCCGCCCGTCGCGGTCTGGGACGTTGGGAAATCCGGATCGACATCCGCGACACCGGCATCGGCATTCCCGAGTCGGCCATGGACCGCCTGTTCCAGTCATTCAGCCAGGCCGATGCGTCGATCGCGCGCCGCTACGGCGGCACCGGGCTGGGTCTCGCCATCAGCCGGCGGTTGGCGGAGCTGATGAAAGGCTCGCTGACCGTGGAGAGCCCGGGTGTTCCGGGCGAGGGGTCGGTCTTCCACCTCGCGCTCCAGGTGGCCGTGGCGCCGCCGGACAGCGTGGCCTCCACGCGGCCGGCTCGGATCGAGGCTGACCTGTCCGGTCGCACGGTCCTCATCGTCGACGACAACGCCACCAACCGTCGCATCCTGGTGGCCCAGACCGCACGATGGGGCATGGTCCCGCGCGAAACCGGCTCGCCGAAGGAGGCAGTTGCCTGGCTCGAGCGTGGCGACCGCTTCGACATCGCGCTGACCGACCTGTTGATGCCCGACATGGACGGCACCGAGCTCGCGGCTGAAGCGCATCGGCTGACAACCGACGACACGGGCGGACCGATGCCGGTCGTCATCCTCTCCTCGGTCGGTACCAGGGAGCGGGAGAGCGGCGAGATCGCCGGCTGGCTGGCCAAGCCGGTCAAGCCGTCGGCGCTGCACGACACGATTGCGACGGTGCTCCTCGGCAGCGTTCCCACCGCGCCCGCCGTAACGCCTCAGGCAACCGACGGCGACCGGCCGCTCGGCGATCGCCACCCGCTGCGGATCCTGCTGGCCGAGGACAACGCCGTGAACCAGAAGCTCGCGCTGCGGCTGCTGGGCCAGCTCTCGTACCAGGCAGACGTGGCGGGCGACGGCCTACAGGCCATTGCCGCGCTCGAGCGCGAGCCATACGACGTGGTGCTGATGGATGTCCAGATGCCGGAGCTCGACGGCCTCGGCGCGACGCGACGCATCCGGGCGCGATGGCCCGAGCGGCCGCTGTGGATCGTGGCCATGACCGCCAACGCCATGGCAGGCGACCGCGAGGCCTGCCTGGCCGCGGGCATGAACGACTACCTCAGCAAACCGATACGGCCGCCCGAGCTGGCGGCCGCCCTGGAGCGCGCACCGCGCGCCGATGAGCAACCGGAGGTTCCGCATGCCCGAGCCTGATCCGCGGATCGTCGACAGCGGCGTGCTCGACGAGCTCGCAGCGTCCGTCGGCGGCGACACCGGATTCGTCGCCGAGCTGATCGGCACCTATCTCGACGACGCGCCGGTCCACCTGGCCGACATCGCGGCCGCCGGCCAATCGGGCGACGCAGCCGCGCTCGTGCGCCCGGCGCACACGCTCAAGTCCAGCAGCGCCACGGTCGGCGCCATGCAGCTGTCCGGGCGGGCCCGCAGCCTCGAGATGGCCGGGCGGTCGGGCGAGATCGGTGGTCAGCAGACGGCCGGCGACCTGGAGGCCATCGGCCAGGATTTCGCAGCCGCGGAGGCGGAGCTCCGCGCCTGGCTCGAGGATCACGCGGGGTGAGCGCCGGCATCGCCCTGGTCGTCGACGACAGCCGGGTGAACCGGCTGGTGCTGGCCAAGCAGCTCGAGACGCTGGGCCTCGACGTGCTGGAAGCAGAGAACGGCTTGGATGCGCTTGAGCGGCTGCGGGCGCACCCCACCGAGATCGACGTCGTCCTGCTCGACGTGCTGATGCCCGAGCTCGACGGCTACGAGACGCTGGCCGCCATGAAGCAGGACGACGTCATCCGCCACATCCCGGTGATCGTCGTCTCGGCGGTCGAGGAGCTGGCGAGCGTGGTGCGCTGCATCGAACTGGGCGCCACTGACTACCTCACCAAACCGATCGAGCCGCGCATCCTGCGCGCCCGCATCAACGCCTCGCTCGGCGCCAAACGCCTGCACGACCTCGAGCAGGAGTACCTCGCCCGTCAGACCGAGCTGAACGCGACCATCCAGCGGCAGAAGTCCGAGCTCAGTCGGTTCCTGTCGCCGCAGATCTCGGCACTCATCTCATCGGCCGAGGGGGAGGCGCTGCTGAGCGGGCACCGGCGCCAGATCACCGCCGTCTTCTGCGACCTGCGCGGCTTCACCACCTTCGCCGAGCAGGCCGAGCCGGAGGAGCTGTTCGGCGTGCTGGGCGCGTACCACCGACTCATCGGTGAGGCGATCATCGAGCACGAGGGCACGCTCGAGCACTTCGCCGGCGACGGGGTGATGACCTTCTTCAACGATCCGGTGCAGCAGCCGGACCACGTCGAGCGCGCGGTGCGCATGGCCTTGGCCGTGCGCGACCGATTCCAGCCGCTGTCCGTCGAATGGGGCAAGCGCGGCTATGACCTGGGGCTCGGTGTCGGGATCGCGGTCGGCTACGCGACCCTCGGCCGCATCGGCTTCGAAGGACGCTACGACTATGGCGCCATCGGCAACGTGGTGATCATGGCCAGCCGCCTGAGCAGCAGCGCGGCCACGAACCAGATCCTCCTCACGCAGCGCGCCTACGCGATGGTCGAGGGACTGGTCGAGGTCGAGGAGGTCGGCGAGCTGACGCTGAAGGGCATGACACGACCGGTGCCTGCCCACAACGTCCTCGCGCTCACCGCCGTGTGAGACGCCGCTGGCTGGTTCTGAGCGTTGGCCTGCTCGGGCTGATCGCCGGCTGCGCCTCGCAGTACGGCCTCGCATACCTGATCCCCGCGCTGCGTGCGGATGGCCACTCCCTGCAGGAAGCGACCACGCTGGTGATCGCGCCGGTGGTCGGAGTGATCGTGGCCCTCATCGCCTGGGGCGCGGTGGCGGACCGATTCGGCGAGCGGCTGGTCCTGACGCTCGGTCTGGCCGGTGAGGCGGCCGCGCTGTACGGCGCCGCCGAGGTGCCCGATCCGGTGCTGCGCTGGCTATGTCTCTTCCTGTCGGGCGCCAGCGGAGCGGCCATCCACGCAGCCAGCGGCCGGCTGATCCTCGGCTGGTTCGGCAGTGCCGAGCGCGGCCTGGCGATGGGCATCCGCCAGATGGGCCAGCCGCTGGGGGTCGCCGGTGCTGCCGTGGTCCTGCCGTCGCTGGCGAGAGCCGGTCTTGGGCTGGCCTTTGGGGTGCTTGCGGGAGCCTGCCTGGTGAGCGCCGTGCTGATCGGGATCGTTGTGCGCGACCCCGTGCGCCAGCTCGGTTCCGCGGACGGCGCCGGTGGTCGCTCGCCGTACCGCGCGCCGTACCTGTGGCGTATCCATGTCGCGAGCGCCCTGCTGATCATTCCCCAGTTCGCGGTGGCGGTCTTCGCCTTCGACTATCTCGTCAACGCCCTCGGCTGGGCCCTCGGGCCGGCTGGCCTGCTGCTGGCGGTGACCCAGCTGGCCGGTGCCGGCACACGCCTGGCGGCGGGCTACTGGTCGGACCGCGTTCGCTCTCGCCTGGGACCGATGCGCCGGCTGGCCGTGTCCATCGGCGCAGTGATGGTGCTCCTGGCGGTGCTTGCCATGCTCGGCTCGGCGGCCTCGGTGGCCGCCGTGGCCCTCGCTGCGGTGCTGACGGTATCGCCCAACGGCCTGGCCTTCACCGCGGTCGCCGAGCGCGCCGGTCCCCGATGGGCCGGCCGCGCGCTCGGTGTCCAGAACACGTTCCAGAACCTGGTCGCGACGGCGGTGGCGCCGGCCCTGGCGTTCGTGATCACGGCGGCCGGCGGCGCAGGCTTCGGCTACGGCCTCGCGTTCGGCTGCGTCATGGCGCTGCCCTTCCTGGCAGCGGTTGCCATCCCGACGCGGGCGGAGCATTCGTAGTGGTTGGTCCTTCGAATGCTTTGGTTTGACCGATGAGGGTCGATCCGACACACCCGCATCAGATCGCGCACCGCGACTACACGGTGCTGGTCGTGCATCCCGACGGACAGATCAGCGGCGACGACGGCTGCGGGGTGTTGGACCACGACTGCCGCGTGCTGTCGCGCTACCGGCTGACCATCGACGGCACGATGCCGGAGTGCATCGGAAGCACGGTCGTCGACGGCGAGACCTGGTTCGGAACGCTGCGGCTTGATACCGGCCGGCCGACTCCCGAAGGCCCGATGCTGCCGCAGGACGACCTGGAGATCCAGCTCGAGCGGCGGCTTGGCGGAGGGATGGTCGAGCGAATCTCGGTCGAGAACCACAGCATGGCGCCGCGCGGCGTGTCGCTCGAGCTCGAGCTGGACGCCGACTTCGCCGACGTTCAGGAGATCGCGGGCGGGGAGCGACGCCAGCGGGGCACCACCGACATGGCGTGGGACGACGGCGCGCGGCAGCTGAGCTGGACGTATCGCGTCGAGCACGAGGGTCGCATCGACGAGCGCGGGACGAGGGTCCGTGTCCTGAGGTCCGACTCGGTGCCGCGCTGTGAGGGAAGGCGGCTGCTCTTCGAGCTGCGGCTCCCGGCTCGCGGGACATGGTCGGCAACCTGTGGCGTCACGTCGCTGTTCCGCGGGAAGTGGGGAGGCCCGGCCGAGCCCGAGGCGGAGCCGGCGCGCGTATCGGTCCCGGCCGTGCCGGCCTTCGAGCAGGCGGCGCACGACCTGTTCGCGCTGCGCAACCGCGACCTCGAACATGACGAGGGCTGGGTGGCGAACGCCGGCGTGCCGACCTTTACCGGCCTCTTCGGCCGCGACCTGCTCACCGCCGGCTGGCAGTCGGCCATGGCCTGGCCGCAGATCATGCGCGGCGGGCTGTCCGCCATCGCCCGAACCCAGGCCACGACCGACGACCCGTGGCGCGATGCCGAGCCGGGCAAGCTCGTCCACGAGATGCGGGTCGGCCCGCTGAGCGAGCTCGAGATCATTCCGCAGTCGGCGTACTACGGCACGGAGACGACCGCCGCGATGTTTCCGCTGGTCCTGAGCGAGCTGTGGCACTGGACCGGCGATACCGATGCGCTTCGTCGCCACCGCGCCGTCGCCGAGCGCGCGCTGGCGTGGGCGCGTGACAGCGGCGACTTCGACGGAGATCGGTTCCTCGAATATCGCAAGCGGTCGCCGCAGGGGCTGAAGAATCACGGCTGGAAGGACTCGGACGAGGCGATCCGATACCCGGACGGCATGATCGTCGAGGACCCGATCGCGACCATCGAGGAGCAGGCGTTCCACTTCATCGCTCTGGTGCGGATGGCCGAAATCTGCGTCGCGCTCGACGACGACAGCGCGGCGGAGGGCTACCTCGACCAGGCGCGGCTGTTGCGTGACGACGTTCAACGGGCCTTCTGGCTCGACGATCTCGGCTTCTACGCCATGGCGCTCGACGCGGCGAAGCAGCCCGTGGCGACGGTCGCCTCGAATCCCGGACACGCCCTGGCCGCCGGAATCGTGCCTTCGGAGCTCGCAGAACGCGTCGCCGATCGGCTGATGTCCGACGACATGTTCAGCGGCTGGGGTGTCCGGACGCTGTCGACCGCGCATCCGTCGTTCAACCCGTGGGCCTATCACCTCGGAACGGTGTGGCCGGTCGAAAATGCCACCTTCGCCCTCGGATTCAAGCGATATGGGCTCGATGAGCACGCGGCGCGGCTCGCCACCGCCATGCTCGAAGCGGCCGACTGCTTCATCGAGAGCCGGTTGGCGGAAGCGCTCGGAGGCCAGGCTCGCGACGTAGCGCCGTTTCCATCGGCCTACCCGAAGTCCAATGTTCCGCAGGCATGGAGCGCCAGCGCAACCATCCAGCTCGTCCAGGTCATGCTCGGGATCTATCCGTTTGCGCCCGCACACCTGCTCGCGCTCGTGCGACCGATGCTTCCTGCCTGGCTGCCGTCGCTGGTGGTGCGCGACCTCTGTGTCGGCGACGCGCGGGTGTCGCTGCGATTCAGTCGCAACGAGGACGGATCGGCCGACCACGAGGTCATCGACCAATCCGGAACGTTGCTGGTGGTCAACGCCGCGCCGCCGGATAGCACCGATCCGAGCATCGGCGACCGGGCGTTCGAGTGGCTCGTCGAACATGTGCCTGGCCGGCTTGCGCGAGCGGGACG
Source organism: Steroidobacteraceae bacterium (assembly GCA_025935615.1). GTDB lineage: Bacteria > Chloroflexota > Limnocylindria > QHBO01 > QHBO01 > JAICUY01. Next base: position 3,856 of record JAICUY010000003.1, on the reverse strand, counting down.
TATCGGTCTGGGGCTGATCGACGCCTGAGCTGGTTCGGCACACGGGCTGCATCAGCGGACTGCCGTTCGTTGCCACAGGAGCGAGTCATGCCAGCCGGATCGAGCAAGAAGCGTGAGCGTCAGTACGAGCACATCAAGGAGTCGTACAAGGATCGTGGCGTGTCCACGGACGAGGCGGAGGAGCGTGCCGCTCGCACGGTGAACAAGGAGCGACGCGAGCACGGCGAGACCAAGAAGCAAAAGAGCTGAGCCGAGCCGGTCAACAGGCGCCCGGCAGCGGACGCCCGCCATGAAGCGGACGATTGCCGGCGTTAGCGTGGGCTGGATCGGGCTCAGCGTGGTCGGCGACGGCGTGCCGTCGCTGCTTCTGCCCCACCAGCTGCTGCAGGCAGGCGCGGCCGATGCGACCCGACTCGGCCTGATCACCCTGGCAGCGCTTGCGCTCGCGGCGCTGGCGCAGCCGATCGCGGGCTCGGTCAGTGACCGCATCGGCCGGTGGCCCGTGATCGCGGCAGGCGTCGCGCTGGCGGGCGCCGGATTCGTCCTGTTGGTCACCCCAGGTGGCCTCGTCCGTGGTGCGTTGGTCGCACTCGTCGGCACCAGCGTGGCCCAGGCCGGGCACCAGCCGCTGGTGCCCGATCGCATCCCATCGGGGTGGCGAGGACGCGCCGCCGGCTGGAAGACCGCCTGCGACGTCGGCGGGGCATTCGTCGGCTTTCTCCTGCTCGGCGCACTTCTCGGCGCGGGCCAGGTCGGCTTCGCCGTCGGGGCGCTGGGGCTCCTGCTGGCGGGGGGATTCGCGGTCGCCGTCGTGCTGCTGCGTGCCACTCCACGCATCTCGATGACAGATGGGTCGGATGGGACCGGGGGTTGGAGCCGTCCGCTCGGCTCCATCGTCGCTGCCCGTTTCGCCTTCCTGCTCGGCATCTACGTTCTGGGCCGCTTCCTGGTGCTCTTCATCGCCGAAGGCCAGCACCTCAACGCCGACGATGCTGCGGCGCAAGGCGGCCTCGTACTGGCGGTCCTGACCCTGATCACGGTCGCGGCATCGCCGCCGGCGGGATGGTTGGCGGATCGCATCGGTCATGGGCCTATGCAGCTGGCGGGCGGCCTCGTGGCAGCGACCGGCATCGCGCTGGTGCCCCTCGCCGCCGGGCTCGGTGTCCTGCTCGGCGCGGGGGCGCTGGTGGCCATCGGCTCGGCCTCATTCAGCTCCGCGAGCTGGGCGACGATGACGGACCTGACACCGGCGCGCCATGCCGGTCGGCTGCTGGGGCTCGCCAACTGGGGCACGGCCGGAGCCGCGGCAGCGGCCGGCCTCGCCGGTCTCCTGATCGACGCCGGCGAGCGCCTGCTGCCCGGAATCGGCTTCACCGCGACGTTCATGCTCGCGGCGGTCGCGTCGTGCATAGGCGGGATCGTCGGCTGGCGCGCGGCGCGCGTCGAGGCCGGACCCGCGACCAGCCGTGCGGGGGCCGTGGCCTGATGCTGCGCCGGATTCGCGTCGACCTGCCGTCGCTGCTGGCGATCATCTATGCGCCGCTGCAGCCCCTCGTGAAACGGCTGCACATCTCTCGGCGCGGGACGCGGCGTTACGAGCCGAACGACATCCTGCTGCCCGAAGGCTACGTTGCCGAACTGGTCGCCGGCGGCTTCACCGCCCCGGTCCATGCCGCGTTCGGTCCGCAGGGCGAGCTGTACGTCACCGAATCGGGCCACAAGAGCGACACGCCACCGCGGGTCTTCCGGCTCGACCCGGCGAGCGGCGCCTCCGATCTGGTCGTCGATCTATCCGCCTGGGCGACGCCGACCGGTGCGGCCACCGGATCGGTCTGGCATGACGGCGCCCTGCTGGTCAGCAATACCGATGCGATCCTGCGCGTCGACATTGCCAGCGGCGCCATCAGTGAGGTGGTCAGCGGCCTGCCCGGACATGGCGATCACCAAACGAATCAACCGGTCATCGGGCCAGATGGTCGCCTGTACTGGGGTCAGGGAAGCGTCACCAACATGGGTGTGGTCGGCGCGGACAATTTCGGCTACGAATGGCTGGCCTCCTTCCCGCAGCTGCACGACGTTCCCGGAGGCGACATCACGCTCGCCGGGCGCACCTACACCGGGCCGAACGTGCTCGCCAATCCGCTGCAGAGCGTGACGACCGGCGCATACGCGGCCTTCGGAGTGACCACCGAAGCCGGCCAGCGTATTCCCGGCGAGGTGAAAGCCAGCGGCGCGGTCCTGTCCTGCAACCTCGACGGCAGCGACCTGCGGCTGGTGGCCTGGGGCCTGCGCAACCCGTACGGCATCTGCTTCCACCCGGACGGACGTCTGTTCGTGACCGAGCATGGGTCGGACGAGCGAGGCGCGCGCTGGATCATCGGTGATCCCGACGACTTCTACGAGATCCGCGACGGCGCCTGGTACGGGTGGCCCGATTTCGCCTCCGGCATTCGCCTCGACGATCCGCACTGGGGCGAGGGCGGCACCGGGCGGGAGCCGGTGCTCGCCGAGTTCCCGGATCCCAACCCGCCCAAACCCGTCGCCAGCTTCGAACCGCACGCCGCAGCCAACGGCTTCGCCTTCTCGACCGATACGTCCTTCGGCTTCGTCGGCCATGCCTTCGTCGCCCTTTTCGGCGACCTCGCTCCGGTGACGACACCGCGCCAGGTGGTGCCGGCCGGCTTCAAGGTCGTGCACCTCGACCCGGATTCGGGCGCCATCACCGATTTCGCCGTCAACCGCACCCAGGGACCGGCGTCGAAGCTGTTCCACGGCGGCTTTGAGCGTCCGTCGAACTGCGTCTTCGGGCCTGACGGCGCGCTGTACGTGACCGACTTCGGCGAGATCAAGATTGCGCCCGAGAAGGGCGGGATCCGGATGAAGCAGGAAACCGGATCGGTGTGGCGCATTCGGCGCGTCGGTGCGGTGGCGGGGGATCGACCGCCGGAGCCGAGGCGCGTGCCGTTCTACCCCATCCAGGCCGCGGTGGTGCTCGGCGGCGCGGTCGCCGTGATCGCCGCCGCCGTTGCCATCGTGAGGAGGCTGTTCGGCCGCCGCTGAATCGGTCTAGGCAGGGCTGGGGCGAGCGGCTACACTGCGCCGACCTCACTCCGAGCGAGGCACAGCGTGCACGGTTCGAGCCGATTCCACGCCCACCCGATTCCGAGCCTGGTACTGCTCATCGCGCTGCTGACCGGCTGCGCCCGCTTCTCCGCGCCAGGCAGCAGCTCGTTGAGCCCGTCGCCATCCACCACGCCGAGCGCCTCGCCGGCAGACGCGACACCCACTGACGCCCCGATCGCCGAACCCACGCCTTCGGTCGCGGTCGCCGCCGGGCTGGCGATGGTTCGCGAGGTCGATGGCGTCGGGCAGGTGTTCGTGGTCGATCCCGACGGATCGGTGCGCCAGGTGAGCGGCCTGGATGCCGGCACGCGGATTCCTGTTGTCCGGCCGCTGTGGTCGCCCGACAAGAGGATGATCGCGTTCCTGCCTCGTCCCATCGGCTCCGGCGAGCGGCCGCAGCTGTGGGTGGTGCGCGCCGACGGCTCGCGCCAACGGCCGCTCTTCGACGCCGGCGAGAGCATCAGCTGGTCGCCGGACTCGCGCGCGCTCCTGTTCCAGGACTCCGTTCTGACGACCGACACGCGCGGCGAGCCGGCGCGGATCTGGGTCCTGGACGTGAAGTCGGGCGAGGCGACGCAGGTCGCCACCGGGGACGTTCCTGCCTGGCTGCCGTCCGGCGAGGAGATCAGCTACGTGCCGCTGTCGAACGGGCCGGGGGACACGCTCGTGCCGTTCGTGGTGACGCCTGCGCTTGGCGGCCAGCCGCGCCCCCTGATCCGCGCCCACGGGCTGC
>JAICUY010000044.1 GCA_025935615.1 Steroidobacteraceae bacterium | reverse complement strand
ATCGGTCGCAGCCTTCTGCGCAGCGGGATCGGTTGTTGTAGCAACGGTGAAGTTGTCGCGCGGATACGTGGTCGTCGCGGCAGGGCTGGGATTCGTGATGGCCGCAACGGTTACCTCAACGGGCTGGTTCGCCCTTAGACAAGGACTCGCCCCGGACAAAGTGATGGAAACGGTTGACCCTGTGGTGACGGCCGTGCCCGAGCATCCGCTCGCGAATCCGGCGACGAACGCGACAGACGGAGCCGCTGGAACCGTGAACTGACTGTCGAAGACGATTGTTACCTTGCCGCCGGCATTGACCGCTCCGCTACCAGTCGTATGGAATTGGACTTTCCAAGTCGATGTGTCGCCCGCGACACTTGAACCCGGCACGAAGACAACCTGATTGATGTTGTCAGCGACATATGGGCCGACGAGTGGGCCGCCGTCGCCGTACGGGGCGGCGCCGGTCGGCTGGACGAAATCGGTCGCGCTGTCGGAGGCGGCACGCGCCACATTGAGCCGGCCGTTGCCAGCGCCATCCGAGGAGACCGGATCGGCGTTGCGGGCCAGGCGACCGACGACCGCACCGTTCGACGCACCGGGATCCAGCGCGCGCAGCAGCGCGGCGGCACCGGCGACCTCGGCGGCAGCCGCCGAGGTGCCCGACACAGAAGCAACGCCGCCACCAACGGAGGTCGTGACGATCCCCTCGCCGGGGGCCGCCATGAAGGCGGCCTCACCGCGGTTCGAGGAAGCGGCCAACGCGTCGGAGGAATCGGTCGAGGCGACGCCGACAACGCCGCGATCACCCGCGGGGTAGGTCGCGGATGAGCTCGCGTCGTTGCCGGTGGCCGCGACCAGGACGGCGCCCTTGGACCAGGCGTAGTCGATCGCGGCCTGCAGGGCCGGCGAGAAGCCGGGATTCGAGAAGGCCATCAGGATGACGTCGGCACCGTGGTCGGCGGCGTACACGACGCCGGTGATGATGTCGCTGTCCTGACCCGTGCCGTCGGTGCCCAGCACGGTGACGGGAAGGATGGAGACGCCTGCGTAGCCGATGCCGGCGATGCCCGCGCCGTTATCGGTCTCGGCGGCCACGATGCCGGCCATCCAGGTGCCGTGCCCGTTCGCATCGGTCAGGCCGGTCGAGCCGTCGAGGACGGAGAACCCGGTGCGGAGATGCCCGTCAAGGTCAGGATGCGAACCGTCGACACCGGTGTCGAGCAGCGCAACCGTCGCGCTGCCACTGACCGGGGTGCCGTACACCGCGTCCCAACCGATCCTGGGCAGGGACCACTGGTCTGCGTACGAGCCATCGGAGGGAGCCGCCTCGGCGGAGCGGACGCGGTCCGCGGTGACGCCCAGGACGTGGCTGTCAGCCGACAGCGCAGCGACGGCGTCCGCGGCCGACAACTCCGGAAGGGTGATGGCGTGCATCCGCAGCTGCGGGATGCTCGAGACCTGCGTCGCACCGACCGAATCGAGAACCGCCGCCTGCTCGCTGATGGAGGTGCCGGCGGTGAAGGTCACCAGGTACGGCAACGCCGCCGATGGTGCGGCGGTCGGCTGAGACGGTGCATCGGTCGGGGACGGCGCATCGGTCGGAGACGGTGCATCGGTCGGCGTCGGTGCGTCCGTCGGAGACGGTGCATCGGTCGGGGACGGCGCATCGGTCGGAGACGGTGCATCGGTCGCGCTGGGTTCGGGCGTCGGCGACGCCTCGGCGGTGGGTGATGGGCTGTCGGTCGGGTCCGCGGCAAAGGCCGCGACCGGAGCGAACAGGTACAGGACCAGGGCGACGATCTGCAGCAACGTCAGGACGACGCGGGCACGCGACGGAGTGGGCACTATCCCCTCTTCTTTCAGAGCTACTCGGGCACAAAGCGGCAAAGAATGCGGCGGCAGCGTATCGGTCAGGGCCTGAAGGGCGCATCCGGAGGGCTACGGAGCGGGCTACGGAATCGAGGCTCCGTACTACGGAGCAGGCGCCTCCGTACCGTTGGTGCGGGTACGCACCGCTCCGTCCGGATACGGATCGGCCGGATCAGTACCGCGATCCGTATTTCTCCGGATGGGCGCCACCTCCGCGCGCGCCTAGCCTTGACGGCGTGACCTTGCCTGCCGACCGCGACGCCAGCGTCGACGCCCCAGAAGACGCCGACGGCGCCGGAGGAGGGCGCCGCGATCCTGCCTTGGCCGATGCGCAGGCAGTCATGCTCCGGCTGGAGCGCGACGAGATCGCGGCCGACGCTCTGCGTGAGGCCCTCCGCGACGGGCCGATACGAGCGGTCCCCGCGGATGAGACGGTCTCGCCGCTGCTCCAGCCCGATGAGCAGGTCCTCGCCGCGCGACCTTCTGCGCTCCTCAATCCGCCGGCCGGCGATCCGTCACTGCCCGGCTACGGCGGCGCGCTGTACCTGACCAGCCAACGCCTGCTGCACGTCGGTCGGGTCCTGGTGGCGACGCCGCTGCAGCAGATTCGCGAGGTATCGCTCGCCGGTGAACGGCTGCTGCTGACCCTCGACGGCGGCGAGGGAATGAGCCTGGAGACCGACCAGCCGCGCCTGCTGCGCGTCCAGATCTCGGCTGCTCAGCGCTCGCTGCGGTAGCGCTGCGCCGCCTGGGCGCGGTTGCGGACAGCGAGCTTGCGAAGCACGTTGCCGACGTGCGTCTCCACCGTCCGCGGCGAGATGACCAGCCGATCGGCGATCTCCCGATCGGTCAGCCCCTCGGCCAGCAGCCGCAGCACCTCCTCCTCCCGCGACGACAGCTCCCAGCCATCAGCGTCGGTCGCAGCGCCGTCGCGTCGCGCGCCACTCGCCAGCTGAGCCACCACGTGGGCCGCCATGTTGCGTGACATCGGCAGGTCGCCCTGGCGGATGCCGCGCACGGCGCGTTGCAGGGCGGCCGGGTCGAGGTCCTTGGTCAGGTAGCCGATCGCGCCATGCTGCACGGCATCCAGCAGGTCGCGGCGCGAGGTCGACACCGTCAGCATCACGATCTTCGTGTCGGGGAGGCGCGGCCCAAGCTCGCGCAGCAGGCGCAGGCCGTCGGTGCCCGGCAGATCGACGTCGAGCAGGATGAGGTCCGGCCGCAGCTCGGGAGCGATCAGGAGTGCCTCGTCGGCCGATGCAGCTTCGCCGACCACCTCCAGATCCGGCGCGGCGAGTGCCTGACGCACCGCCGAGCGCACCAGCGCGTGGTCGTCGACCAGCATGATTCGCAGGGGGGTCATCCCGCGCCGGCCTCAGCGGGCAGCAGCACCTCGACGCGCGTCCCGTCCTGCGGCCGCGACTCGACGCGCAGCGTCGCTCCGACCCCTTCGGCTCGCTCGGCCATGCTGCGCAGACCATAGCCGCTGCGATGAACCGCGGCAGGCTCGAAGCCGCGACCGTTGTCGCTCACGCGGACACGGAGCGTGTGGCGGTCCCGATCGGCCTCGACGCGAACGACCGTCGCGTCGGCGTGCTTGCGGACGTTGTTGAGCGCCTCCTGCACGATGCGCAGCAGCTCCGCCTGGGCGCGCGGCGAGCCGACCTCCACGTCACGACCGATGGAGCAGTCGACTCGGATCCCGAACCGGTCACCGAAGTCCTCGACGTAGCGGGACAGCACCTGGGCGAACGGGCCGCTCTCCGTGGGTCGCAGGGCCATGACCGCCTGGCGGGCCTCGGCGAGCGAGGAATCGATGGCATCGACGACTTCCCGGGCGAGCTCGCGTGCATCGGCCGGCATCGGCTCGAGCGCCGCCAGCCGGGACTGCTTGAGCTTGGCATACCACAGGTCCTGCGCCAGCCCATCGTGGATCTCGCGGGCCAGCCGGGCGCGCTCCTCGTAGGTCGCCTCGGCCAGCTCGGCTTCGTGCAGGCGCTGCAGCTCCAAGTGCGCGCGACGAAGCGCCCGCAGATCCGCCCGTCGCTCACCCACCACGCCGAGCAGCAGGACGGCATAGAAGGCGACCCGCAGCAGGTCGCTGCTCGTCACCAGCGAGGCGTAGACCCCCGGATGGATGGCGGCGTGCAGCTGGCTGAAGGCGGCCAGCACCAGGCCAACGGCCAGGTACGCCTCCTGGACGTGAGCCTCGCGGCGGTAGGCGAGGTAGGACAACGCAGCGCCGACGCCGAAGCCGATACCGATGACGACCTGCACCACGGCCAGGGCGGTCAGCCCGGTCCCGACCAGCAACGGCTGATCCGGCTGGGTGCGCAGCAGGGTCGCCTCGGCCGGACCGATGAATGACGGCAGCGACGGCTGGACCGCCGCGGCCACGACGACGATCACGATCAGCAGCAGGGCCGGGCCTGCCAGCACGAGCAACGACGGAAGGCGCAGCCGCGCATCGCGGCGCACGGCGGCGATGCCGCCGAGCAGCAGCAGGATGGCGGCGAGGCCACGGGCCACCACATTCCCCAACAGCGGCAGCTGCCCCGGGTCGTCGAGCGACAACCCAAATCCCTGTTCGATACCCAGCAGGCTGACCAGGATGGTCACCGCGTTGAGCGCGGCCAGGACGAAGAAGGCACTGCCACGGAACAGACCGGCCAGCTCTCCGCTCTCCCGGTAGCGGCCCCAGGCCAGCAGCGCGACGGCGACGGCGATCAGCGTGGCCAGCGTGCCGATCACCAGGTCGAGGCGCGAGCTGACGACCGCGGCGTCGACCGTCGGGCCGAGGACGACCGCAGCCGTTGCCAGCGCGAGGGCGGGAATGAGAACGACCAACACGACATCGAGAACGGCGAGGTCGTGGCGCGGCGTCTCCAGGGCTGGCACGGCTGGGCGGTCCATGGGCACGCGGTATTGTCACACCCGATTCAACACCGACCGGCGCCGCCACCGGCCCGCGCGCGGGTGGCATCATGCCGCCATGCGTGATCTGTATCGGGTCCTCCAGGTGGATCCCGCCGCCGAGCCGGACGTCATCGCTGCCGCGTATCGCGTCCTCGCCCGCAAGCTGCATCCGGATCGGGCGGCGCGGGAGGCAGAGCGCATGATCGAGCTGAACCAGGCCTACGCCGTCCTGCGCGATCCGTCCTCGAGGGCCCGATACGATCGCGACCGCGCCCTGGGCATCCAGCAACCGCTTCGGGTCCCCGAGCCCGATGGCGTCCGCTACAGCGCGCCGACCACCGGGCGGCTCGACTTCGGGCGCTACGAGGGCTGGACGCTCCGCGACGTCGCCGCCCGCGATCCCGACTACCTGCGATGGCTGAGTCGCCACGCGTCCGGCGCGAGGCACCGGACCGAGATCGCGGCACTGCTGCGTGAGCTCGATCCTCCCAAGGCGCGATCGCGATGAACGACCGCGACGCCGCAACCGCGCTCAACGAGATCGCCGGGCAGTTCTGGGAGGCGTGCCTCGAGGCCGACCCGTTCATGGCGACCGGGATCGGCGCCCCCGGCCACGACGCCGAGCTGCCGCCAATCGAGCCTGAGCAGCTTCACGCCATCGAGGCCCGGATGCGTGACCAGCGCGCTGCCGCCGTGACCATCCCGGTCGAAGCGCTGTCCGACGACGACCGTGTGACTCGCCAGGCGCTGCTCGCGGCGATCGACGCGTCGGTTGCCTTCCTGCAGGCGGACCCGGCGGCGTACACCATCAACCCCATGGGCGGTCCGCAGGTCGAATTCCTGAACCTGGTCGACTACCAGGCAGTGGAAACGGTCGAGCAGGCCCGCAACATGGTCGACCGCTGGCGAGGCATGGGTCCCTCGATCGACGCGCTCACCAAGCGGCAGCGGGCCTCGATCCGCGATGGGCGGCCGCCGGTCCGGATCCTGGCCGAGCGAGTGCGCGACGAGCTCGACGCCCTGCTTTCCCAGCCGGACGCTGACTGGCGACTGCTGGCGCCGGCCGCGGCTCCGCACGAGACGTGGAGCGACACGGAGCGACGCCGCTTCGCGGACGATCTGGCGGCGGCCGTTGGCGATCGCATCCGCCCTGCCTTCGAGCGGTACCGATCCTTCGTGCGCGACGAGGCAATTCCGGCCGCACGAGGAGACGATGCTGTCGGACTCTCGGCGTTGGAGGGCGGCGAGCGAATCTATCGCGCGGTCGCCGGTGCCCACACCAGCACGCCGCTCAGTCCCGAAGAGCTGCACCGGATCGGCCTCGCCGAGATCGAGCGAATCGACGGAGAGCTGGCCGACCTCGGCGGGCGCCTGCTTGGCACCGACGGCCTGGAGGAGACCCTGGCGCAGCTGCGGTCGGACCCCGCGCTCTACTTCTCGGCCGGCGACGAGATCGAAGCCGTGGCGCGCCGATCGCTGGCCCGCGCCCAGGCGGCGGTGCCCGACTGGTTCGGCCGCTTGGCGGCAACACCGTGCGAGGTGGTGGCCATGGGAGCGCACGAGGAGGAGCACTCCACCATCGCCTACTACCGCGACCCGGCCGCCGACGGTAGCCGTCCCGGACGTTACTTCGTCAACCGCTCGCATCCCGAGACGCGACCGCGCTACGAGGCCGAAGCGCTCGCCTTCCACGAGGCGGTGCCGGGGCACCACCTGCAGGTCGCCCTCGCCCAGGAGCTGGCCGCGCTCCCCGATTTCCGCCGCTACGGCCTGACCACGGCCTACGTCGAAGGCTGGGGCCTGTACGCCGAGCGGCTGGCCGACGAGATGGGGCTGTACTCGCGCGACCTCGACAGCATCGGCATCGCGAGCTTCGACGCCTGGCGCGCGTCCCGACTGGTGGTCGACACGGGGATGCACGCCCTGGGCTGGCCACGCTCGCGCGCGATTGCGTTCATGCAGGAGCACACGGCGCTCGGCATCAACAACATCGCCAACGAGGTGGACCGATACATTGCCTGGCCCGGCCAGGCGCTGGCCTACAAGATCGGCCAGCTCGAGCTGCTGCGGCTGCGCGACGAGGCACGGCAGCGACTGGGCGACCGGTTCGACATCCGTGCCTTCCACGACACGGTGCTCCTCACCGGCGCGCTGCCGCTCAACGTCCTGCGCGAGGTGGTGGAGCGGCGCCTGGTCTGAGCCTCAGCTCGACAGGCGGCGGCGCAGCTCCTCGTTGACCAGCTTGGCGTCTGCCCTGCCCTGCGTGCGCTTCATAACCTGGCCCACCAGGAAACCGTAGATCTGCTGCTTTCCGGCGCGATACTCGGCCACCTGCGACGGATGCTCCTCGAGGACCGATGCGACCGCCTCCCCCACGAATCCCGCGTCGCTGACCTGGCCCAGACCCTCGGCGGTGATGACCTCGACCGGAGATTCTCCCGAGACGAAGGTCCGGGCCAGCACCGCCTTCGCGTTCGTGGCACTCACCCGTCCGGCCTCGACCTCGGCCACCAGCTCTGCCAGCGAGGCCGGCCGGAGCGCCACCCCATCGGCCCGCAGCCCTTCGGCGGCATGCTGGTTCAGCAGCCGGCTGAACTCACCGGTCACCCAGTTCGCGGCAGCCTTCGGCGTCACGCCGCCCGACGCGCCCGCCGCCATGACCGCGTCGAAGTAGTCGGCCAACGCCACGTCGCCGGTCAGCACCCCGGCGTCGTAAAGCGACAGGCCGAGCTCCCCGGCATAGCGCAGCCGGCGCGCTGACGGCAATTCGGGGAGTGCCGCGCGCAGCCCCGCCACCCATGCCTCGGACGGGCGCAGCGGCGGCAGATCGGGCTCCGGGAAGTAGCGGTAGTCGTTCGCCTCTTCCTTGCTGCGCTGCGAGACGGTTCGGCCGTCGCCCTCGTCCCAGCCTCGCGTCTCCTGCACCAGCGGCTCGCCGCGCTCGAGCGCATCGGTCTGGCGCTCGATCTCGAATTCCATCGCACGCTCCAAGGAGCGGAAGCTGTTCAGGTTCTTGACCTCGACCTTCGTGCCGAAGCGCTCCGAGCCCATCGGCCTGAGGCTGATGTTGCCCTCGATCCGCATGGAGCCCGCCTCCATGTCGGCGTTGCTGGCGCCGATGTAGCGCAGGATGTCGCGCAACGTCTCTCCGTAGGCACGCGCCTGGGCCGGCGAGCGCACGTCTGGCTCGGTGACGATCTCCATCAGCGGCACGCCCGCACGGTTGAAGTCGACCAGCGAGTGGTCGCGTCCGCCGTGCTGCATTCGGGCGGTGTCCTCCTCGAGATGCGCGCGGGTGATGCCGACCATCACCTCGGCGTCCTCGGCGGCGACCGGGACGATCAGGCGGCCGTTGGAGCACAGGGGCAGTGCGTACTGGCTGATCTGATAGCCCTTGGGCAGGTCCGGATAGAAGTAGTTCTTGCGCTCGAAGCGCACCGCCTCGGTCTCGACGTGGCACTCCAGTGCCAGGCCGCTGAGCATCACCAGCTCGACGGCGCGTCGGTTGATGACCGGCAGGCTGCCGGGCAGGCCCAGGCAGACGGGACAGACCCGGGTGTTGGGCTCGTCCTCGAGGGTCGGGACGGCGCAGGCGCAGAACATCTTCGACGCCGTTCTGAGTTGCGCATGGACCTCGATCCCGATGACCGTCTCGTAGCGCGTGCCGACCGCCATGCCCACGATTCTAGGCGGTGATCGGCGGTGTGTCGGCGACGTGCACCGGTAGCCCGATCGGGTCATGGCCGCCTCCCCCGGATGACCCTAGATTGCGCTCCAGGGTGAGGAAGCTGTTTCCCGAGGCTTATCGCGATCTGTCGCGCGCCACGCGCCTGGTGCTGGCGGCTGCCCTGTTCACCTGCCTGCTGCTGGCCGTCAGCGGCTGGTCGGGCTTCCAGACCGATGCCGTGCTCCTCATCCGTTCCGAGCTGACCGTCACCGCGCTGCTGTCACTCGTGGCCGGCATCCTCTCGATCCGGGTGACCAGCGGACGAACGCGCGAGGTGCGCATCTGGATCACCGCCGCGATCGCGCTGTGGGCGCTGCGGGCGATCCTGCGCGACGTCGAGGTGGCGCTGGGATTCGACGGCGTGCCCGCCCTTTCCGACCTGCCGATCATCGGCGTGGCGGCAAGCGCCGGCGCGGCCTACATCGCCGCCCTGCGCGGCCACCTGCGGGCCAGCGACCAGATCGCCCTGTATCTGGACGCCACGATCCTGTTCGCGGCCACCGCGGCGCTGATGCTCACCCTCTTCGGCCAGGGCGTCGTCACCGCCGGCGATGCCGTGCAGCTGACCTACGCCATATTCTTCCTGTCGACCTTCGGCGCCACGCTGCTGCTGGACCTCGCGATTCGTGCCGAGCGGCGGCCGCAGGGTGCATACGTGGTGCTCGGCGGCCTGCTCCTGTTCGGGACCAGCTTCATGTGGCGACTCGTTTCGCCGGCGTCCGAATCGCTGCCCGAGATGGGCCCCGCCGGCCACCTGGCCGCGCTCGCGATCTTCGTCATTGCAGCCGGGACGGCGACCTGGACCGACCGCGTCGACGAGCATCCGGGCTACGTGCGCCTTGCGGCACGGCTGCGGTCCGCGCTGCCGGTCGCGGCGCTGGCACTCACCCCGCTCCTGCTCCTCGTCCTGGGCGGCCGCGGGGTCTCGAGCGTGATGGCGCTGCTCAGCCTCGGCGCCATCGGCCTCGTCCTGCTCACCGTCGGCGTGCGGCAGAGCTTCCTGTTGCGTGATCGCGAGGCGGCGGTGCGCCGCGCGGAGCGGCTGAGCTCGGAGCTCGCCACCGCCGAGCTGCAATACCGCGCCCTCGTCGAGCGCCAGCCGGGAATCGTCTACCTCGCCGAACCGGGTATCGACGGTCGCTGGCATTACGTCAGCCCCCAGATCGAGTCGCTGCTCGGCTTCGGCGTTCGCGAATGGCTCGACGACCCGCTGCTCTGGGCGCGCCAGCTGCATCCGGACGACCGTGAATGGATCGAGCACGATGAGGCGATCCCCGCCAGTGAGCGCCCGCCGGGCTCGCGCACCTGGGAGTACCGGCTGCGGCATCGCGACGGCCGCGAGGTGTGGGTTCTCGATGACGAGCTGATCAGCGAGACCGGCGCGGGTGACGGCCGCACGCTGGTACAGGGCGTGATCCTCGACATCACCGATCGAAAGGCAGCCGAGCAGGCGCTGCAGGCGAGCGAGGAGCTGACGCGCACCATCATCGACACCGCCAGCTATGCCTTCGTGGGCATGGACGTCGACGGCACCATCATCGACTGGAACCAGCGCGCGCAGGAGACTTTCGGGTGGTCGCGCGCCGAGGCGCTGGGTCGCACCGTGGCCGAGCTCATCGTGCCGCCCGACCACAGGGATGCGCACCTCCAGGGCCTGCGCCGCTACGTCGAGACCGGCGAGGGGCCGCTGCTCTCGAAGCGCATGGAGATCAGCGCCCGTCATCGTGACGGCCGGGTCTTCCCGATCGAGATCACGATATGGCCGATGGGCAGCGGCGCGAAGACGCGCTTCAACGCGCTGGTCGACGACATCACTGTCCGCAAGCAGCTCGAGGACCAGCTGCGACACCAGGCGCTGCACGACTCGCTGACGGGGCTCGCCAACCGGACGCTGTTCACCGATCGCGTGCATCACGCCCTCGAGCGCGCCGAGCGCGATGCGGACGCCTCGCTGGCGGTCCTGTTCCTCGATCTCGACGACTTCAAGACGATCAACGACAGCCTCGGCCATGCCGCCGGCGACCTGCTGCTGTGCGCCGTGGCGGAGCGGATTCGCGAGCACCTGCGCTCGGACGACACAGCCGCGCGCCTCGGCGGGGACGAATTCGCGGTGCTGCTGGAGGAGACGCGCGACGCCGATCCGCAGGCCATCGCCTCGCGGCTGCTCGAGCAGCTGGCCCGGCCGTTCGAGGTGCAGGGCAAGCCGGTCTCCATGCAGGCCAGCATCGGCGTGGCACTCAACGGCGTGAATGCCACGACGCCCGACGAGCTGCTGCGCAACGCCGATCTGGCCATGTACCTGGCCAAGGCACGCGGCAAGAACCGCTACGAGCTGTACGAGCCGGGCATGCACGAGCTGGCCCTGCGTCGCCTGGACCTCAAGGGCGCGCTCGAGCGTGCCATCGCTCGCGAGGAGCTCGAGGTGCATTACCAGCCGATCGTGCAGCTGGACGACGGGTCGGTCGACGGCGTCGAGGCGCTGGTGCGCTGGCGCGGCCCGGACGGCCAGTTCGTTCCGCTGCACGAGCTCATTCCGCTCGCCGAAGAGACCGGCTTGATCGTCTCGCTGGGCAGGCTCGTCCTCGAACGCGCCTGTGGCGACCTGGCCGCCTGGCGCCGCGAGCTCGACGAGCCGGAGCTGCGGCTGGCGGTCAACGTCTCGGCAGTGCAGCTCGAGCACGGCACGCTGCTCGATGACGTGGAGCGTGCGCTGCGCGACAGCGGCCTGCAGGCGGCGTCGCTCATCCTCGAGATCACCGAGAGCGCGCTGCTGACCGAGAGCCTTGCCTCGCTGCGCACCGTTCGCCAGCTGCGGCGACGTGGCATTCGGCTGGCGCTGGATGACTTCGGCACCGGCTACTCGTCCCTCGCCCGCTTGGGACGGCTGCCGGTCGACATGGTCAAGATCGATCGATCGTTCATCGCGGCGCTCGGGCACGACCGCGAAGCAGCGCTGGTCCAGACCATCCTCGATCTCGCGCGCACCATGCATCTCGAGGTGGTGGCGGAAGGGATCGAGACCGAAGCCCAGCTCACCGCCTTGCGGGCACGGGGCGCGACGGTCGGCCAGGGCTACTACTTCTCGCGACCGGTTCCCGGCGAGGCCATCGCGCCGATCCTGGCCGCCGGGCGGCTCCCGCTGCGGCAGCGGAGGCGGCCGAAGGCCATGGCGAGCGGCGCATGATCAGCGACGCTCCGCTAGGATCCCGAACATGAAGATCGGCGAGTGGGACGCGCTCGGCAAGGCGCGCGCCCTCCTCCAGCGGCAGGTCGGCGACCTGGGCGCCACGGAGCTCGCGACGCACGTCACCGTCAATCCCGAGAACGGCCGCATGCGGGTCCTGGTCGCGACCGACGTCGGCCTGGCGGACTACTCCTGGGCACCCGCCGGCTCGGCGCTGGACTCGGACTGGTACCTGCGCGGTACGGTCTACCGCTGGCGGAGCGTGCGCGGCATCCGCCTGCAGACCGATGCCCAGATCGGCGAGGACACGTCGCAGATGCGATCGGTGTGGCGGATGGTGGGCGAGGATCCCAAGATCGAGCTGGCAGCCGAGGCGAGCGCCACCGATCGCGAGGCGGTCGACGCGCTGCTGGCCTTCGCCCATGCCTGCATGGAGCGGGCGGCCGGCTGATCTAGTTCCGGCGCCGCTCCACGAACCGCTCGATGCGGTTCATCGCATCTTCGATCTGCTCGTAGGCGGTCGCGTAACACGCCCGCACATGACCGATGCCTGACGGGCCGAAGGCACGACCCGGCACCACGCCGACCTTCTCCTCGCGCAGCAGCTCCTCGGCGAACTGCTCATCGTCGAGGCCCGACGCGGTGATGTTCGGGAAGCAGTAGAAGGCGCCCTCCGGCTCGAAGCAGGTCAGCCCCATCTCGTTGAAGCGCCGTGTCATCAGCACGCGACGCCGGTCGTACTCGGCCAGCATCTCCGCGACGTAAGGTTCGCCGTCGCGCATGGCCTCGATGGCCGCGAACTGCGACGAGGTCGGTGCGCACATGATGCCGTACTGGTGGACCTTGGCGATCCCCGCCATCAGCTCCGCCGGGGCGGCCACGAAACCGATGCGCCAGCCGGTCATCGCGTAGGCCTTGCTGAAGCCGCCGATGAGCACCGTCCGCTCCCGCATGGCCTCGAGTGAGCTGACCGCGGTGTGGCGATGCGAGCCGTACACCAGTCGGTCGTAGATCTCGTCGCTGATGACCAGCAGGTCATGCCGCCGCGCCACGTCGGCAATCGCCTCCAGCTCGTCGCGCGACAGCACAGCACCGGTCGGGTTGTTGGGGTAGCCAAGGAAGACGGCCTTGGTGCGGTCGGTGACCGCCGACTCGATGGCGGCGGCGGTGACCCGGAAATCCGTCGCATCGGTCGTGCTGACAGGAACGGGAATGCCGCCGGCCAGCTCGATGCACGGCGCGTAGGCCACGAAGCACGGCTCGTGGTAGATCACCTCGTCGCCCGGGTCGAGCAGCGCACGCAGAGACGCGTCGAGACCCTCGCTCGCGCCGACCGTGATGACCAGCTCGGTCCTCGGCGCGTAGTCGACCGCATAGCGGTGCGCCAGGTTGGCGGCGATCAGCTCGCGCAGCTCGATCATCCCGCCGTTGGCGGTGTAGTGGGTCTCGCCGGCCTCGAGGCTGTCGATCGCGGCCTGCGTGATGGGCTCGGGCGTGGTGAAGTCGGGCTCACCGATGGTGAGGCTGATCACGTCCTTCATCTCGGCCAGCATGTCGAAGAAGCGCCGGATGCCCGAAGGCGGCATGTTGCGCACCTTCGACGACAGAAAGTCGGCGGTCGGCCGTCCTGTCGGAGGCGGCCGCAGCCCGGGCTCGATGCTCATACCCAACTAGTGTAGGGCGTAGCCCTTCTCTCCCGCCGCGACGCCGATCGGCAGGCGGTTCTCGGGCCACGGCAGCGGGCAGGTCGCGTAGGGCGTGAAGACGCAGGGCGGGTTGTACGCCAGGTTGAAGTCCACGACCACGCGATCGCCGTCCGGCGGCTCGGAATAGAGGAAGCGGCCACCGCCGTACGTCGAGTCGCCGTTGGTCGCATCACCGAAGATGAGCCACAGCCGCTGATCCGGACCCTCCAGCGCGTCCAGCCGGAGCTCATTCCCGTCGCGCTCGAAGCGGATGATGCCGGGAGCGGGCTGCGCCTCGACCAGGCCGATGACGTCCGGCACGGCGATGCTGCGGTTCGGAGTCGGCTCGAAGCGAGCGGTGACGCGCCAGGAGGGGTCGATCGGGAAATACTCGAGTCCCGGAAAACTCGCCAGCGTCTCGGCCTGGCGGTCGCGCACGCGGATGGCCAGCTGGTCCGTGCGGCGGATGAGATGGAAGCGCAGCGACCCGATGGCCAGCGTCGTCGGCCGCTCGTCCAGGTCGTCCTCGAGTTCGAGCGGCCCGGTCACCAGCCTGCCGTCCAGGGTCACGTCGGCGCGGGGCGCCGGCACGAAACGGACGCTCCCGTCGCCGACCTCGATGCTGCCGGCGAACGGAGGCGCGTCGCGGCCGCGCAGCACGACGTCGGCATCGGGATCGGCACCCATGCGGTTCTCGCCGGCGTGGAGCCATTCGAGGCCGACCAGGCTGAGCCATCCCTCCGGATATCGCAGTCGCGCCAGGCGCGCATCGCGCTCGGCCCGAACCTCGTCGGCGTGGCTCACGGGCTCGGAAAGATCAGCGTCGGCCCCCATCGGTCACCGAGGCGCACGTAGGTTGCGCGTCCCAGCGTCAGCGGGTTGCTGGGCACCGGACGTCCGGCCGCGCTCGTTCCGTCCAGGGCGATGGCCACCGGCCCCTCGCCGTAGCGCGACAGGCAGGCCGTGATGTAGCCCTCCTGGGTTGGCTCGGCAAGGACCACGAACGCATGGCCGAGCTGGATCCGGTAGCAGCGGGCACTGAGGATGAGGTCATCGGGGACAGCGTGCCAATCGTTGCCGGTGACCGGGCCCAGGTCGTGCGCGGCGCGTTCCGCGTCCTGGGTGGCGAGCATCAGGCCGCGCGGCGCGTCGCTCCAGTCGTCGTTCGGCCGCGGGAAGAGCCTTGCGCGCGCCGGGTCGTCGGGAACCTCGAGCAGCTGCGTTGGCGCGCCGCGAATGCCCCACCACAGGATCTGGGCCTGGTCATGCGGCTCGGCGTACAGCCACTGCGGGAAGGCGCCGGTGCCCGCCTCGCGCAGCACCCGGTTGAGGGTCGCCTGGTCGGGCACGCCCATCCTGATGTGGCTGATCTCCGGCATCGTCCGAGTCTACTTGCGCGCGGCGTGCCGCGAGACAAGCCGAATGGCCGGCCCTGGCGGACCGGCCATTCGAACCTCCTGGAGGAGAGGTGGATGGGACTAGCGGTCGGCGCCCTCCACGGGACCGCCGATCCGGCTGCGCTCGACGCTCGAGCCGATGCCGAAGGCGCCGGAGTCGATGTCGGCTCCCTCGACCAGCCCGCCCTTGTTCTCGGCGCTGGCCGCCGTCGACGCTGCGCCCGTCTCGGCCGCGGCCACCGGCGCGATGCCGATGTCCGCACCTTCGACCAGTCCGCCGCGCGTACCGGCGCCGGCCGCCTCGCTGGCCGCCGCGGCCGCAGGGGCCACCGCGCCGAGGTCAGCCCCCTCGGTGAACCCGCCTCGGGTGCCGGGGCTGGGCGTCGCCGCGCCAGCTGCCGCCGGAGCGACCGGGCTGATGTCGGCGTTCTCGAAGAAGCCGTGACCCGCCGGTGCCTGCATGGTCACCGCTGGCGCGGTGCCGGGAACGGCCTGGCCAGTCGAGATCGACGGGGCGTTGGCGATCGCCATGGCGCCGGCCGAGCCGATCGCCAGGGTGCCCGCCAGCAGGCCGACCGCCATCAGCCGGCGGCGGAATCGGTCCGCCTCCTCGACGCTCGGGAAGTGCAGGCTCATGGCGTGCCCTTCGGTGTCGTCGTCGAGCAGGACGTCGATCGTGACGGAGGAGCTCCGCCAATGACCTTCCACGTCTGCCTCGTCGTTCGGGCTGATCCGAACCGACAGCGCCTCGTGGTCGGCGCTCTTGAGCCTCGATGCGAACTGCTCCTCCACCGTCGCATCGGGGAACGTCATGGGGATGACCTGTCGCAGGTCTCCAATGGTGAGGGAGAATCCCTCGCTGGCCGCTGTCATTACCGCCGCCTCCTGTGTGGGCCGTCTCCCTGGACCTGGGTGGACGTTGCCGGACACGATGATCCCCCCGAGCGCAAGATGGCCGAAGCGGGAACGCGACGCGTGGAGTGTCAAACTCCGGACACACCGGCGTCAGTGCGCGGTCGGCGGCCTCAGCTCCGCGAACCCGGCGGCGCGCTCGTAGGCGTCGGCGATGCGCAGGATCATCGGCTCATCGAACGCGCGACCGATGACCTGCAGGCCAACCGGCTTGCCGTCGGACAGTCCGCACGGCACCGAGATGCCCGGCAGGCCGGCGATGTTGACCGGGAGCGTGCAGGCGTCGTTGAGGTACATCAGCACCGGGTCGTCGGCCTTGGCCCCGATCGGGAACGCGACGCTGGGCGAGGTGGGAGCCAGCAACGCGTCGACATCGGCCAGGACGCGGTCGAACTCGTCCTTCATCAGCGTCCGTACCTGCTGCGCCTTGACGTAGTAGGCGTCGTAGTACCCGGCCGACAGCGCGTACGTGCCAAGCATGATGCGGCGCTTGACCTCCGGGCCGAATCCCTCGCCGCGACTGCCGAGGTAGTTCTCGAGCAGGTCGTCGCGGCCGGCGCTGAAGCCGTACTTGATGCCGTCGTAGCGAGCCAGGTTGGCCGATGCCTCGGCGGGCGAGATGATGTAGTAGGT
>JAICUY010000015.1 GCA_025935615.1 Steroidobacteraceae bacterium | reverse complement strand
CCAGTCTATTTCGCGGTCGCGCATGCCTATGAGCCGATTCACCTTGCTGCCCGGTACGGCTCGCAGGCGGCTTCCGACGGTCTCGACGTGAGCCTGTTCGGCTCGAACGCGACCGATGCGGCCGTATCGGGCCTTCTGGAGATTGCCTGGTTTGCGGCGGACGGCACCCGCATGGGACCGATGCAGCAGCCGGTCGTGCTGGCGCCCAACGCGACGACGCACCTCGGCAGCATTGCCATGCGCAGCAACTCGGCCATCGCCGGCGATCTCGTCGTGCTCGAGCTGCGGCTGGGCGATGCGTCGACGCGCTACCTGTTCAGCGCGGCCGAGGATCTGGGACCGATGCGTACGTTGCCCGCGACGATGCTCCTCACCGAGCGCCGGATGGCCGACGATGCGTGGGAAGTCACGCTCCACAACACCGGGAAGTGGCTGGCACTCCTCGTCCGGATCGAGGATGGGCGGCCCTATGGCGCGTCGGGCTGGGCCGTGCCCGATGACGACGCCCTGCTCCTGCTCCCCGGGGAGCAGCGCCTCGTCCGCGTCGCGTGGGAGGGCGTGCCCGAGGGTGAGCGATGCCTGCGCATCGGCGGCTGGAATACCGAGGCCATCACCCTTGCCTGAGCCAGAGGTCGGCGGCGGCCGGCTGAAGTTCGGGGCGCTGGAGAGCGACTGCCTGGCCGAGATCCTCCTGCCCGATGCGCCGTCGATCCGCATCCCGGTCGGCGACGACCTCAGCGGAGCTGCCGATGGCGTCATGGCCACGCAGCGCTGGACCGATGGCGAGGTCGAACTGACACTCCGCCTCGAGCGCGACGAGCCACTGGAGATGGCCGTTCGGTTCGGCTTCCGGCTGGGTCCGGTGATCGGACCGAAGTGGCTGATCCCCGGCTGCTTCTACGGCGAGAACCGGCTGCCCGACAACCAGCGCCGCTTCCCGCGCTGGGATCCGAACGGCGGCGACCCGAGCGAGCTCGTCAGCGACCAGTGGTCCTTCCGCTCCGACCGAACGGCGATGGCGGCCGTCTGCGCCTGGACCGATGCGGCCTTCGCCGCGCTCGCCGGGGACGAGGTGACGCCGCTTGGCATGTCGGGCGTCGGGTTGCGGGGCGATGCGGCGGGCAGCGAGATCTGGTTGGACGCGCCGTACCGCGAGGAGCCGGTGTCGTACGTCGATGCCGAGACGGCCGGGCCGCCCGACCTGCGGTGGTACCGCTGGAAGCCCGGCGAGGAGCTCCGGCTGCGATTCCGCGTTGCAGTGGGCCCGGCCGATCCCCATGCGTACGCGCCGTTCCTGCGGGGAGAGGCCGCGCGTCGCGTATCGGTCCATGAGCTGAACCCGTGGATGGAACCGACCGAGGCTGCCGCGCTGGCGGCGGAAGGTCTGTACCGCTGGCACTACCACGCCGCCGACGGCGTGCTGTACGAGACCGCGGCGTTCGATCGGGAAGCGGCGGCCGAGCTCGACCGTCGCTCGATGCATGTCGCGTGGGTGAGCGGTGCCCCGTGGGCAGCGGCCCTGCTCCAGCATGGCCGTCGTGTGGGCGATCAGCGCTACGTGGACGCCGGCACGCGGGTGCTGGACACGATCGCGGCCGCCCTCGCGCCCTGCGGCGCCTTCTACGGGGAGTGGCGCGACGGCCGCTGGATCGGCGGCTGGAACCCACAGCCCTCGTGGGTCCACGCCCGCACCCTGGCCGAGGCGACCCTGTTCATGACCCGCGCCCTGCACGCGGAGCGCGAGCGGGGCGTCGACCATCCGGCGTGGGCCGCCGCCATCGGTTCGAACCTGCGCTTCGTCGCGTCGCGCCAGCGCGACGACGGCAACCTCGGTTCCTACTACGACCTCCAGACCGGCGCGGTCGAGTCCCGGGAAGGCGCCGCCGGCCTTCTGTGGGTCGCCGCGCTGGTCGAGGGCGGCGAGCGCCTCGGCGACGCCTCCTGGCTAGCGGTAGCACAGCGAGCGGCCGCCTTCTACGCCCGCTTCGTCGAGGCCGAGCTCATCTACGGGGCCCCGGAGGACGTCCTGCTCACGCCGACCAGCGAGGACGGTTACAACGCCGTGATCGCCTACGTCGTGCTGCACGAGGCCGACGGTGACCCACACTGGCTCGACCTCGCCCGGCGCGCCGCCGACTGGATGCTCACCTTCCGCTACGCCTACAACGTCGCCTTCGCGCCGGACACGCTGCTGGGCGAGTACGACTTCCGCACGCGCGGCGGCGACATGGCCTCGCCCTCGAACCAGCACCTCCACGCCTACGGCCTGGTCTGCTACCCGGAGCTGCTGCGGTTGGCCGACCTACTCGGTGACGGCTGGTACGCCGATCGCGCACGCGACAACCTCGCCTGCTTCCTCCAGTTCATCGCGCGGCACGACGGCGACTTCAACGCCCGCATCGGGATGGTCACCGAGCGCTATTACCAGACCGATTGGGCCGGCCCCAAGGGCGGCCTGCTCACCCTGTCACATGCCTGGAGCATCGGCGTGCTGCTCTACGCCTGCCTGGCCGATGCCCACCTGTCGCATTGGTAGAACGGAGGGTGCCCGCGGACATCAGGCCGGCTGCTCAACCAGCAGCGTTCGGCGACAAATATCGTCCCCCGAGCAGTGGGACTGTTATGCGGAGCGGAACGGCCCCCCGATTCCGTCGAACGTAGAAGTCCGGCTGATATCTGCGCCCGACCCGCAACCCACCGCTAGCCTTGACCCATGCCCTTCCCGCCTGACTTCCTGTGGGGCGCCGCCACCAGCTCCTACCAGATCGAGGGCGCTGTCAACGAGGACGGTCGCGGCCAGAGCATCTGGGACACCTTCAGCCACACCCTGGGCAAGGTCGAGCACGGCGACACCGGCGACGTCGCCGACGACCACTACCACCGCTGGGCCGATGACGTGGCGCTCATGGCCGATCTCGGCCTCCGAGCGTACCGCTTCTCCATCGCCTGGCCACGCCTCTTCCCGGAGGGCGGCACCACGCTCAACGAGCGCGGCCTTGCCTTCTACGACCGCCTGGTCGACAGGCTCCTCGAACGCGGCATCAGGCCCGCGGCGACTCTCTTCCACTGGGACCTGCCACAGGCGCTGCAGGACCGAGGTGGCTGGGTCAACCGCGACACCGTCGAGGCCTTCGCGCACCACGCGAACACCTGCTTCGAGAAGCTGGGCGACCGCGTCCCGATCTGGATCACGCAGAACGAGCCGTGGGTCATCGCCGTCCTCGGCTACCTGCGCGGCATCCACGCGCCGGGCCACGAGAACCTGCAGGAGATGCTCGACGTCAGCCACCACCTGCTGCTGAGCCACGGTCGCGCGGTACAGGCGTATCGGTCCAGCGGGCGGAACGGACAGATCGGCATCACCCTCAATCTGTTCGCCACCTACCCCAAAACCGATACCGATGCGGACCGCGCCGCCGTCATCGGTTCGGACGGATACACCAACCGCCGCTTCCTCGACCCGCTGTTCCTCGGCACCTATCCGGATGACACGCGCGCCGTCTTCGCAGCCGCCGGCGCCGATGCGCTGGCCGCTGTCCGCGATGGCGACCTGGCGACGATCGCCACGCCGAGCGACTTCCTGGGGGTCAACTACTACAACCGCCGTGTCGTCAGCGCATCGGACGAGGAATTCGGCTGGAAGGTCGAGCCGGCCGCCGATCCGGGCATCAACACCAGTGACCTGGGCTGGGAGATCACGCCCTGGGGCCTGTACGACCTGCTGACCCGGCTGAAGCGCGATTACCCGCCCCTCCCGCTGTACGTCACCGAGAACGGCATCTCGCTCGACGACCGTATCGGTCCGGACGGCGCGGTCGACGATCCGCGCCGGATCGAGTACCTCCGCGCGCACTTCGAGGCCACGGAACGGGCGATCGCCGACGGCGTCGACCTGCGTGGCTACTTCGTCTGGTCGCTGCTCGACAACTTCGAATGGGCGATGGGATACGGCCCCCGCTTCGGTCTCGTCTACGTCGACTACGCCAACGACCAGCGCCGCATCCCGAAAGCGAGTGCGCACTGGTACGCCGACGTGATTCGCTCGAACGGCCGCGGCTAGCGGGCCCCGACGACCGCGGCCAGCCGTTCGACGCCGAGCCGCGGCGAGGACAGCACGCGCACGCGTCGCGCCGACTCGGGAAGGGAGTCGACGACGCGGGCCATGGACGCCTGGGCCAGCAGCACCACGTCGACGTCGTCCTGCAACGCGTCGAACCCCTCGCGGACCAACGCGTCGTGGCGCTCGACGTCGCCCGCACGCAGCGCATCGAAGGCGCCGCCGACCACGCGCGGGACGACCTCCACCGAGCGCCCCTCGCGCTCGGCCAGCCGCTGCACCAGCTCGACCGTCGGCTGCAGCGTGCTCGACAGCGTGGCCAGCACGCCAATGCGCCGTCCGGCGCGGATGGCCTCGACCACCATCGGCTCGTCGACCCGCAGCACCGGCACCGACGCCGACCGCGCCGCCTGCTCTGCGGCGAAGCCGACCGAGGAGCAGGTGACGAGGATCGCATCGGTCCCGGACGCTTCGGCGTCGCGAATGTGATCGGCCAGCCGGGAGCTGATCTCGGGCGTCAGCCGGTCGTGCGCGATCGCGTCGCGCAGGAGGCTCTCGTCGACGACGTGCTCCTGCTCGACGCCGGGCAGCAGCTCGTTGGCGAGGCGGCGGAAGACGGGCTCGAGGCTGGGGACGGTATGGATGATGGTGACGCGCTTGGTCATACGTGATGTTGTCTGCAGCAAGCACCGGGCCGCAAGCGGGTAGCATCGGTCCATGGTCAGCGTCAGCCGCGAGGACGGCATCCGGATCGCCGCGCGCGCCTACACGCTGCACATCCGGCCCGGCCGACCCTACGCCCTCGTGACCGATGCGGCCGGCGACCCGTGGGCGAACCTGCTGCTGACCGCGTCGCTGCACACCACCGCCGGCCTGGACGACAGCACGGCGCTTTCCGACCCGGTTGTCGAGACCGATGCGGAGGGCGCGACCGTTACCGTCGACGCGCACAGCTCGGTGTGGGAGACGCGGCGCCTGATGATCCGCTGCCGCGAGGACCACCTGGCGCTGGGCGCCGAGGTCACAGGTTCCGGTTGGCTGACCGATGTCCGCCTGCTCGGTGGCTACAGCTCGGCCGATCCGCGCCGCGGGACCGGCTGGTTCGCCAGCGGCTCCGCCTTCCGCTCGCTCGTCAATCCCGGCCCGTCCTCGCCCGATGCGCTGGCGGTCCCGGCCGCGGAGCCTGCCTCGGTCGACGTCGTCGGCGGATCGCAGCCGGGACGCGGCAACTGGTTCTTCACCCCGCCGCCGCTGTGCTTCGCCGTCAGCCGCTCCCCGATGAGCGGTCCCGGCCTGCCGGACGGGCCTTGGATGACGTTCGGCGTGGCCGCGGAACGCGGCACCGAGCACTACACCGGCTTCCACTACGAGCCGGGGGAGCGAACCTTCGACGTGCGGCTCTCCTACGAAGGCGCCGCGCGGGTCGACGGCTCGTTCGCCACGCCCTGGCTCCTCTTCACCTTCGGCGCCCCCGATCCCTACGCCGGGATCGCCTCGTACGTCGCGGCCATCGGCTTCGGGCGGCCTGCCCGCGACCCGGCGCCGTGGTGGCGCGAGCCGATCTTCTGCGGCTGGGGAGCGCAGTGCCACCTCGCCTGGTCGGGCGGCATCGGTCGCGCGCCCGACTTCTCCACGCAGCGGCAGTACGACGCCTTCCTGGCGCAGCTGGCCGAGCACGGCGTCGACCCGGGGACGGTCGTGATTGACGACAAGTGGGAGCTCGCCTACGGCTCCGGCGAGCCCGATCCGGAACGCTGGCCGGACCTGCGCGGCTGGATCGCGCAGCGCCACGCCGAAGGTCGCCGCCTGCTGCTGTGGTGGAAGGCGTGGGATGCGGAGGGCGTGCCGCCGGAGCTCTGCGTCCGCAATGCGGCCGGCCTGCCGGTGACCGCCGACCCCACGAACCCTGCCTACATCGAACGGCTGGAGGCGGCGATCAGCCGCATGCTGTCACCCGACGGCTACGACGCCGACGGCCTCAAGGTCGACTTCACCGCGATGACGCCATCGGGTCCCGGCATGAGCCGCCACGGGGAGTCGTGGGGAGTGGAGCTGCTGCATCGGCTTCTGGAAGTGATCTACCAGGCCGCCAAGCGTGCCAAGCCGGATGCGCTGGTCATGACCCACACCCCGAACCCGGCCTTCGCCGACGTCACCGACATGATTCGCCTCAACGACGTGCAGCGGCTGGAAGACCCGTCGCCGGGCGCCGACTTCGTGGCGCACATGGTCCACCGCGCGCGCATCGCGCGGGCGACGCTGCCCAACGTGCTGATCGACACCGACAACTGGGCCATGCCCGACCGCGCCACCTGGCGCCGCTACCTCGAGGTGCAAAGCGAGCTGGGCGTTCCGTCGCTGTACTACACGACGCACATCGACTGTTCGGGCGAGGCGCTGCGGGAAGAGGACTACGCCGCGGTTCGGGAGGCGTGGGCGCGCTATCGGTCCGATTTGGTCAGTGGAGCATAGCCATCCGAGGGCGCAGCGCGCGCGTCGCCACGAGATGGCTCTAACGGCGAATGGCCGGCGCGGGCGGACCCCACGGCGCTCACCTTCACGCGGCTGCAGGCCCTTCGTTCATGGCTAGAGCCACGGGGTGGCCACATTGGTGCCCGAACGCGCGCATGGCTGGCCCCGTTCGCCCATAGAGCCACCGGATGGCTACGAGGGCAGGCCTCGCCGAGGAGCTCAGCGGCCGGTCGAGCCCGTGGTGGCGATCCCCTCGATGAAGTAGCGCTGCGCCAGGAAGAAGACGATGACCATCGGCAGGGTGACGATCACGCCGCCAACCGCCAGCAGCTCGAAGTGCTTCTCGCCGCCGATCGACGGGTTGTCGACGATCGCCTTCAGGCCGGCCGGCAGGGTAAAGGTGGGCAGGTCGCGCAGGAAGATGAGCGGCTTGACGAGGTCGGTCCACGCCACCTTCAGCTCGAAGACGAAGACCACGATCAGCGCGGCGCGCGTCAACGGCAGCGCCACCGACCACCACATGCGCAGGTAGTTCGCGCCATCGACCCGCGCCGCGTCGAACAGCTCGCGCGGCAAACCCAGGAAGAACTGCCGCAGCATGAAGATGTAGAACGGTGACGCGAACAGATTGCCCGCCCACAACGGCACGAGCGTGTTGGTCCAGCCGAGGTAGTCCCAGATCAGGTAATTGGGGATCATCGTCACCGCGCCGGGCAGCATCATGCCGGCGAGCACCAAGCCGAAGACCAGGCCGCGAAACGGGAAGCGGAAGTAAGCGAAGGCGAACGCCACCAGCGCTGAGCTGATGGTCACCGTCGACGAGGCCAGCACCGTCACCAGCACGCTGTTCCAGGTCCACTGCAGCACCGGCTGGTCCGAGATCAGCTTGGGGTAGTTGGACCACATCAGGCTGCTGCCGATCAGCCCGCCGCTGAACACCTCCGACCCCGGCTTGAGCGAGGCGGAGAGCAGCCAGACGAGGGGATACAGGAACAGGATGGTGAAGAAGGCCAGCAGAAGCAGAAAACCGACGCGGAACGCCAGCTTGCCCGGGTCGATCTTCTGACCGACCGCGACACGCGCGCCGCTCCCGGGAAGCGTTCTATCCAGCTGCGTCTCGCCGGTTGCCATCTCACTCTCCCTCGTAGTAGACGAAGCGGCGGCTGACGCGGATCTGGACCACCGTGATGACCAGGATCACCGCGAACAGCAGCCAGGCCAGTGCCGAGGCGTAGCCCATCCGGAACACCTCGAACGCCTCGTGGAAGAGATAGATCACGTAGAACTCGGCCGCGTCGCCGGCACCCGACGACTGGCCCTGCTGCGCACCGAAGAACATGGTGTACACCTCGGTGAACAGCTGCAGCGAGGCGATGGTGTTGATGACGAAGGTGAAGAACAACGCACCGCTGATCATGGGCACCGTGATGTTGCGGAACTGGTCCCAGGCGCTCGCGCCGTCGATGCGCGCCGCCTCGTACATCTCCAGCGGGACGTTCTTGAGTGCCGCGAAGTAGATCACGACGGTGTTGCCCACCGTCCACAGGCTCATGATGATGATCCCCGGTTTCACCCAGGTCGGGTCATTGAGCCAGCTTGGTCCGTCGATCCCGAAGAAGCCGAGCACGCCGTTGATGACGCCGCTGTTGCCGTTGAGCAGCAGCAGGAAGAGGGTGCCCACGGCGACGGCGGGCGTGACGTTGGGAATGTAGAACGCCGTCCGGAAGAAGCCGGCGGATCGGCCGCCGATGCGGTTCAGCATCAGCGCCAGCAGCAGGGCGATGCCCATCGACAGCGGCACATGGAGGACCGTGTAGAAGATCGTGTTGTACAGCGAGTTGAGGACGTGCGGGTCCTTCAACATGCGGGCGTAGTTCTCGATTCCGACGAAGTTGGTGACCGGTCGGATCGGGTTGTAGTTGGTGAAGCTGAGGTACAGCGTCCACAGCATCGGCCCCGCGGTGAGGACGATGAAGCCGATGATCCAGGGCGAGAGGAAGAGGAGAACCCACTTGAGATCTTGACGGGTGTTCCGCGTCCACGGAACTCCGCCGATGACCCGTACCTCTCGACCCTGGATCCCGGCTGTCATGCCTTGAACCTCAGCTCATGTCACACGCTAGGGCGCGTTCGAGTCGATCGCGTCCTGTGCCTCCTGGTTCGCACGGCTCATCGAGTCCTCCGGTGTCGCACCGCCCGACAGGACGCGATTGACGCCATCGGTCATGGCCGTCTGGAAGCCAGCAGCGCCCGGGCTCGGCGGCCAGCCGAACGCGTTCGCCTGGTTGTCAAGCACGGCCTTCACGGCTGCCTCGAAGACCGGCATGTCCGACAGGTCGACGTACTTATCGAAGATGATCTGGTCCGCCTCCTGGTTACCGCTGTAGACACCGGTCTGCGGCTTGTTGTTCTTCTCGGCATCCTCCTGCCGGGCCTTCGCCGCCGCCACCCACGTGTCGGTGGCGACCATGGTCGTGACGAGGGCGCAGGCGGCATCCGGGTTGTCGGTGCCGGACACGATCGCCCAGCTGTTGCCGTCCTCGAGGGTGATCGGCTGGCCGTCCTTGGTCAGGAAGGGCTTGACGGTGATGTCGACGTCAGGCGAGTTCTGGGCCAGGACGTTCAGGTACCACTGCTCCATCGGCCAGGCGCCGATCTGGTTGCTCGCGACCTGGTTCTTGCCCCCGAAGAAGTCCCACGTGTTGCGGAAGTCGAGCCACTTGGTGGGATCGCCCTGGGCCTTGACGAGATCGGTCGTGTACTTGACCGCGTCGATGGTCTCCTGCGAGTCCAACTGCGAGGTCAGCCCGTCGTCGCTCATCACCGCGCCGCCGTTGGCCTTGACCCACAGCGGAAGGAACTCGGGGATCTTGGGGTCGATGCCGATGCGCGTGATCTTGTCGCCATTCTTCTTGACGAGCTTCTCGTTGGCGGCGGCGATCGCATCCCAGTCGCTGAAGTCCAGGCTGTCCGGGTCGATCCCGGCGTCCTCGAAGGCCTTGTTGTTGATGATCCAGTTGCGGGTGTTATAGAACTCCGGGAACGCGTACATCTGCCCGTCGACCGTGACGTCGTTGCGCGCGGCCTCGTAGAAGACGTTGGTGTCGAAGCCGGTCTTGCCGACGCAGTCGCTGATTGGATCGAGGACACCCTGGGCGACGTACGTACCGATCTTGTTGCGGGGCATGTTGACCACGTCCGGCTTGTCGCTGCTGGCGAGCGCGGTCAGGAACTTCTGGTCCTCGAATCCACTCTCACTCCAGGTCACGTCGACGTCCGGATAGGCGTCTTTGAACACGTCGGCGCGCGTCTGGGCGATGATGTCGCCAGTCTTGTAGGCGAACCCGTAGGCGAAGAGCTTACCCTCGGCCTTGAGTGGCTCGAGCGATGCCGGCGGCCCCGATGCGGGCTGCGACCCGCCGCCGGCGGTGGTCGGATTGGGGGTGGCCGCGTTCGGCCCGCACGCGGCGAGCAGAAGGACCATGGAAACGAGAATGGGTACGGCCCGACGCATACTAGCCCTCCAGGTGTTGGAACGATGGACCGACCGGGGCGGCCCGTTAGTCGGATCTTTGCCTATGCTATGCACTCTCACCCAGCGAGCGCTCGCATGTCAACAATTCGGGGCATGCGACCGGCTCTGATTGGCGAGCCGAGTGAGCAGGGTGCGTGCCACCCAGCAGCGTTCGCGCCCTGTCGTTTGCAGCGCGGGATGGGCGCCGCGTGAGCTTTGGCTCATTGCGAGAGCCGTGAATTGTTAGGCGCGAGCGGTGACTCGGCTGTCGGCGAGCCCGACCGGGATCGCCTGCTTGCGACGCCTGCGCGGACGGCGCGACGCGCCGTAGGAGAAGAAGTCGTCGACCATGTACTGGTCGGTGCGCTGCCACACCTCGGCCACCTTGCCGTCGCGGATGTGGAAGACCAGCGCCTCGACCACGTCGAGCAGGAAACCGTCACGCTCGGCGGTGATCTGCTGCCAGGCGACCGCGTGGTCGTCGCTGGCCATCACGTCGTGAAGCTCGACTTGAAGCGTTCCGTCACTCAGGCCCACCTGCCGGCCGAACAGCGCGAGCAGTGACGCGAGGCCGCGATACTCGCCGGCCAGCGGCCCGTCACCGGGGACGTGCCAGACCACGTCGTCGGCGAACGCCGTGCTGAAGGTCGCCAGGTCGCCACCCAGCAGCGCCTCGAGAGCTTGTCGCACCAACGCAGCGTTCGGATGCTCGCGCATCGCTCCTCCTTTCGCTCGCCCCAAGGAGGTCCCCCGAAGAGCGAGAAGCGTGCAGCACGCAGCAGCCCGGCGTGCACGCCAATGGTCTTCGGACAGAGAAGCACATCTTGTGCCTCCTGTCACCATGCTCGGTCGGTCGGTGTGCGAGCGCGCAGCGAGAAGTGGTTCTTCTCCCGGACCAGAGGCTAGACTCGATTCCCGATGGTGGACGCGTCCTCAATGCCCGCGGTCCGGCGCCTGTCGCCGAACCTCTTCTTGATCGAGGACACCTGTAACGTCTATATCGTCCGCAACGGCCGCACCGGCGTCGCCATCGACTTCGGCTCGGGCATGGTGCTCGACCTGCTGGACGAGCTTGAGATCGACCGCATCAGCGACGTGCTGATGACCCACCACCACCGCGACCAGGGACAGGGGCTGCCACGAGCGGTGGAGGCGGGGATCGACATCTGGGTGCCGCCCGTCGAACGCGAGCTGTTCGAGTCAGCCGACGAGCACTGGCAGGCGCGCGAGGTCTACAAGAACTACAACACGCGCCAGGACCGCTTCTCGATCACGCACTCCATCCCGGTGACCGGCCTGCACGCCGAGTACCGGACGCAGCAGCGCGGCGGCGTCGACTTCGACGTGATTCCCACGCCTGGCCACACCGTCGGCTCGGACAGCATCCTGGCCACGATCGACGGACGGCGGGTCGCATTCAGCGGCGATCTGATCGCCGCGCCCGGCAAGGTCTGGTCGCTGGCGGCGACGCAATGGACCTACAACGGCGGGGAGGGGATCGCGGCCATCCTGCTGTCGGCGTTCGACGTGAAGGCGCGCGAGCCGCAGCTGCTGCTTCCGTCGCACGGCGAGCCGATTGACGATCCGGCACCCGCGCTCGACGACCTCGTCGCCAACCTCACCGCGCTGCGGAACTTCCGGCTGCAGGCCGACTCCCCCTTTGGGTCGCATCTCGAGCGGCCCTACAGCGCCATCACGCCGCACCTCCTGCTGAACCGGACGAGCAATGCCAACAGCTACGTGCTGCTGTCGAAGAGCGGCAAGGCGCTGGTGATCGACTACGGCTACGACTTCTCCACGGGTTGGGCGGCAGGCGACGATCGCGCGTCGCGTCGGCCCTGGCTCTACACCATCCCGGCGCTGAAGCGCGATTTCGGCGTGCAGCGCGTCGACGTTGCCATCCCGACTCACTATCACGACGATCACCTGGCCGGATTCAATCTGCTGCGCGACGTCGAGGGGACGCAGGTCTGGGCCGGCGAGAACATGGCCGACATCCTCGAGCGGCCATCGCGCTACGACCTGCCGTGCCTCTGGTTCGATCCCATCCGGGTCGACCGATCCGTCGCGCTCGGCGAACCGGTGCCGTGGGAGGAGTACCAGATCACGCTCCATCCGCTGCCCGGCCATACGTTGTACGCCGTTGCCATCGGCTTCGAGGTCGACGGCAAGCGGGTGCTGGCG
This sequence comes from Steroidobacteraceae bacterium, assembly GCA_025935615.1. Taxonomy (GTDB): domain Bacteria; phylum Chloroflexota; class Limnocylindria; order QHBO01; family QHBO01; genus JAICUY01. Next base: position 20,401 of record JAICUY010000015.1, on the reverse strand, counting down.
CTCGGTGACCAGATTCACGAGGAGGGATGGCTGGCCTACCTGTTCCGCCACGAGCTGGGCGTCGGGGGCAAGCCGATCACCTCGCTGCCGCCGCCCAAGGTCCTCAACTACGTCTACCAGAACGGGTTCCGGCTGGGCGACTACCGCACCACCGCCGAGATGTACCTGCGCCTCAAGCCCCAGATCCTGCTGTTCGGCCACTGGCCACCGGCGACGTCGATCACGCCCGACTACCTCGAGCAGCTGCGCTCGCGGGGCGAGACGCTCGAGCGGTTGCATCGCCAGTTGCTGCCTCTCGACGCCTTCGACGCCGATGCGGGTGGCATCACCGCGGTGATCCGTCCCTACCAGGCGACCGTATCGGCCGGCGAATGGCTGCCGCTCGCGGTCGAATGCCTCAATCCGTATCGCGACGAGCAGGAGCTGTGCGTCGAGGTGCACGTGCCGGACGGATTCTCGGTACGGCCCGCATCGGTCCAGGCGCGCGTGGCTGGTTCTGAACAGCTCCGCGCCGAGTTCGAGATCTGCGCGGCGACCGGACCGATGCGCCGCGCCCGGGTGACCGCCGACCTGACCGTGGGAAGCCACCGTCTCGGCGAGCAGGCGGAGGCGCTGGTGACCGTCCGGTGAATGACCCCATCCTTGGGGTCGTCGAAGGCTTCTACGGTCCGCCGTGGTCGTGGGAGGAACGCGAGCGGATGGTCGAATTCCTCGGTCGCCACGGCTACAACCTCTACGTCTACGCGCCGAAGGACGACGCCCTGCACCGCGCTTCGTGGCGTGACCTGTACCTCCCCGAGGAGCTCAAGCCGTTCCGCCACCTTGCGCAGCGCTGCGTCCGCGCCGGAATCGAGTTCGTGTACGGCATCAGCCCGGTCGACATTCGGAATCGGGACAAAGCCGACCTCGCGGTGCTGCTCGACAAGGTGGAGCAGCTGCAGGAGCTGGGAATCGGAAGTTTCTGCCTGCTGTTCGATGACCTGCCCGGCGGCCTCCCGGAGGACGACGCAGGCAGGGTGCGGGCGGCCCACCACCAGGCCGGGCTGGCGGCCGCGCTGCTTCGCCGGCTGTCGGCGAACGGGCCGACCCGCCTGATCTTCACGCCGACCGAATACTGCGGCAAGGGCGACTCAGCCTACCTGCGCACACTTGGCGCAGAGCTTCCGTCCGAGATCGAGGTGTTCTGGACGGGCCCGCAGGTCTGCTCGGCAACCATCACGGTCGCCGACCTGCGGCGAGTGACCCGCTCGCTGCGCCGCAAGCCGCTGATCTGGGACAACTACCCCGTCAACGATGGCGAGATGCGGCTCGACCCGCACATCCGGCCGCTGCGCGGTCGCGATCCGGCCCTGCCCGGCGCAATCAGCGGCATTGCCGCCAACCCGGCCATCGAGGCCGAGGACTCGAAGATCGCCCTCCACACGCTGGCCTCCTGGTGGCGCGACCCGGCTCGGTACGATCCCGATCGCGCGTGGGACGCCGCCTTGCGCGAGGTAGGCGGCGGGCGTACCGAAGCGGAGGAGCTGCGCGTGCTCGGCCTCCTGACCCGCCGCTCGCCGATCGAGCCCGGCACCAGCCGCCAGCAGCCGGTGCCGGCGTTCGTCGACTTCTGGTCGCGCTGGGAGGCCGGTGACCGCGCCGAGCGGGGAGCGGCGCTGGCCGGCGTGCGGAGCGATCTCGACCAGATGGCCGCGGCCGCCGAGCAGCTGCGAGGGGCGCTGCCGAACCGAGCCCTGCGCCACGATCTCGATCGGTGGGCGCGCAAGCTCGCGATCTGGTGCACCGCCGCGCTGCCGGCTGTCGAGGCCCTGCGCGCCGCGCAGTCGGGACGCGAGGAGGACGCCGCCGAACAGCGGCGCGAGGCTGTGAATCGACTCAACGTCGCTCGTCGGGAGTCGTACCGCGTTTCGGACCGGCAGTTCGAAGCCTTCGTGCGCCGATGTCTGTTCGAGGCGACCGCGCTCATCGAGGGGGCACCGTCGGCCGCAAAGGTCAACGCCTTGCTGCCTGAGGTCGCGCCCTGAGCTCGTACCTGGGCATCGACGTGGGCACCGGCCGCATCAAGGTCGCGCTGGCAGACCGTGACGGCGGCCTGCGCCGGCTGATCACTCATCCGACGCCGGTGCATACCTCGCCGGCGGGCGCGTGGCTCGACGCCGACGAGCTGGTCGCTGCGGTCTTCGACGCGATCCGCGCGTGTGCGACTGGTGAGACGGTCGCCGCCATCGGCGTCGCGAGCATGGCGGAGGCGGGGGTCCCACTCGACCGCGAGGACCGGCCGCTGACCGAGATGCTGGCCTGGACCGATGCGCGCGCCGCCGAGGATGCGGACGCCATCCGCTCGACCGTCGGCGCCTCCGAACTCTTCGCCCGCACCGGCCTGCGCGCCGAGGCCAAGTACACCCTGCCGCGGCTGCATTGGCTGCGCAGCCACCGCCCCGCTCAGCTGCGCCGGATGCGGCGGTGGGCCGGGGTGGCCGATCTGGTTGGTCTGCGGCTGACCGGCAGCCTCGCCACGGATGCGTCCCTGGCGGGTCGGACGCTCGCCTTCGACCTCGCCTCGAGTGCCTGGGATGCGCAGCTGCTGGCGCTCGCAGGCATCGACGCGGCGCAGATGCCGCCGGTTCTCGCGGCTGGCACATCGGTCGGAAGCGTGAACGCCACCGCCGCCGGACGGGCCAGGATCCAGGCCGGCGTGCCGGTCGCCGTGGCTGGGCATGATCACCTCGTCGGCGCGTTCGGCGCGGGGGTCACGGAATCCGGTCACGCCGCAAACTCGATGGGCACCGCCGAGGTCGCGCTGGTCCTCACCCGCGAGCCGATGACGACCGATCAGGTCCTCAGTGCGGGCCTCACCGCCGGCCTTGCGGCCGGAACGGAGTTCGGCTACGTCCTCGGCAACCTGCCGGGCAGCGGCCGGCTCGACCCCTGGTTCGAGTCCGTCTTCGGGATGCGCCTGGAGGAGGCGGCAGCGCACGCTCGCCAGGTCCCGAGCGAGGTCACCGCTCGCCCGTTCGTGACCGGCGCCGGGGCGCCGTTTCGCGAGCCGGGTGCGGCCGCGTCACTCGCCGGCCTTCGGGCCGACCATGAGGTGGGCGACGTTGGCCGTGCGCTGCTGGAAGGAGCCAGCTACCAGGTCCGGCTCATCCTCGAGCGAATCCAAGGCGTCACCGGCCACGAGCTGGGGGGCGTCACCGTCTTCGGCGGGAGCAGTCGCAACCCACAGTGGATCTCAACCAAGGCCAACATCCTTCCCTGGTCCCTCGCCGTGAGTGCCACGCCGGAGGCGGTCGTGCTGGGAGCGGCGCGCATCGCAGCGCGCGCCGTCGGCGACTCGGTCCGCGCCGCTGCAGCCGAGCCGATGCCGCGAGATCCGACACTCGCATCGGCCTATGCGGACGCCTACCGGCGCTACCTGGCGCTGGCTGACCTCGACGCCTGGCCGAGGGTCAGCCTGGCTCGCTGACGACGCCGCATACGTCATAGGTCGCGCCGAAGGTCGGGCGGGCTGTCCGATGTGTCGCGGTCGGGCACGACCGAGACTCGCCGCATGAACCCGTTCGGTCACCGAGCCCGCCCCGCCCGCGACCCGCTCCGGCGCCTCGACGCTGAGGCCGTGGTCTGGCTGGCGACGGTCGGCGCCGACGGACAGCCGCACCTCGTCCCGACGTGGTTCAGCTGGGATGGCGACGTCCTGTGGCTCTACTCGAAGCCCGGCGCGGTGAAGGTCCGCAACATCCGCCGTGAGCGGCGGGTTCGCCTGGCGCTGGGCGACGCGCTCGATGACTTCGACGTGCAGCTCATCGACGCCGTCGCCGATCTTCCCGGGGCGGCACCGAACGCGGTCGCGGAGCGGCACCGGCGCAAGTACGCGCGGCGGCTGCGCAGTCTGGGGATCGGGTGGGACGAGTACCTCGCCACCTATTCGCAGCCAATGCGCATCCGCCCCCTCCGCTACCTCGGATGGCACGGGCGTGGCCCGTCGTGGCAGCCTGCGGCGGCTCCGCAGATGACGCCCGCGCTTGCCTGACGGAGGCGGCGGCTACCATGCCGCCGTGACCGATACGATCCGCACCGATCGCCTGCTGCTGCCGCTGCTGACGCCGGCCGGCCTTGCCGCCGTTGCCCGCGGCGAGGTACCCGCCGAGCTTGACGCGACCGTTTCGCAGGATTGGCTTGGCGACGTGGCGTGGCTCGCCGAGCGGCGGCTCGAGCAGATCAGCAAGCATCCGGATGACGCGCCGTGGCTGCTGCGCGCGATCGTCCTGGCCGACGGCGATCGGCCGGCGATCGGCCACATCAACTTCCACGGCCGGCCGGACGAGCGCGGCGTCCCGGAGGTCGGCTACTCGCTGCTCCCCGAGTTCCGTGGCAAGGGTTACGCGATCGAAGCGGTGCGTGGCCTCTTCGACTGGGCGCGACGCGAGCACGGCGTCACGCGCTTCCGCGCCTCGGTTGCGCCCGACAACGAGCGCTCGCAGAACCTCATCGGGAAGCTCGGGTTCGTGCGCATCGGGGAGCAGTGGGACGAAGAAGATGGCCTCGAATGGGTCTTCGAGACGCCCGTCGACGAACCGCACTCGACCGCGACAACGCTTCCATGACGTTTGCTCCCCGTGACGAGCGTTGCGTGCGTGTCCGGGCTCCGCGGCTCGTCATCGGCCGCCATGGCGGAGCAGATGGCATAAGAAGCGGCCAATTTCACCCATCGCGACCGGGTTCGCCGGCGTAACGCCCGCCGGCGTGAGCACCTGTCGCCTATGACCGGCTTGCGTCCCATGCGACGGCCGGGGACGGATTAGAGCCAGTCGTCTCCGGCCAGCACTCCCGGCGCCACCTCGGCCTCGAACAGGCGCAGCTCCTCGGCCGGGATCTTGTACTCGTGCTCACCGGTCGGAAAGGCGCCCGAGCGCACCTCGGCGACGAACGTCTCGAGCCCCGACCGGATCTCGGCAGCCACGTGGGCGTACTGCTTCACGAAGCGCTGCATCTCGTGCTCGTTGATGCCCAGCAGGTCGTGCCACACCAGCACCTGCCCGTCGCAGCCGGCACCGGCCCCAATGCCAATCGTCGGAATCCGCAAGGCAGCCGTGATCGTGTCGGCAATCCGGCCCGGCACCGCCTCGAGGACGATCGCGAAGCAGCCCGCGGCCTGCAGCGCCAGCGCATCGGCATACAGCTGGCGCGCCTTGGCTGCGGTGCGCCCCTGCGCCTTGTATCCGCCCAACGCCGTCGCGGTCTGCGGCGTCAGCCCGATGTGCCCCATCACCGGAATGCCGCTGTTCACGATCGCGCGCGCACGTGACAGCATCGGTCCTGCGCCCTCGATCTTGACGGCCTGGGCCCCGGCCTCCTTGACCAGCCGCATGGCGTTGCGGACCGCGTCCTCGTCCGAAACCTGGAATGCACCCAGCGGCAGGTCGACCATGAAGAAGGCTCGCTGCGTCCCGCGCCGCGCGGCACGGGCCAGCATCACCATCTCGTCCATGCTGATGGGCGTCGTGTCGGGATAGCCGAGCACGTTGTTGGCGGCCGAATCGCCGGTGAAGACGATGTCGACGCCGGCCGCATCGGCCAGCCTGGCGCTCGGATAGTCGTAGGCCGTCACCATCACGATCTTGTCGCCGCGAGCCTTCATCTCGGCGAAATCGGTGATGGCCATCGGGATGGTGCTCATGACGCCGAAGCCTCCTCTTCCAGGCGCACATTGTCTATCAGTCTGGTCTGACCGATGCGGACCGCCGCTGCCAGCGTCGGTCCGTCGAGATCGGCCACCGACACGTAGTCGACGTCGAGGCCTTCCAGCCCGCGGCACGCCGCCGCAATCGGGTCCGCGCCGCGCCGCCAGGCCTCGAGCCCGGCCCGCAGCGCGCGCGGGAGCGTAAGGGCATCGTGCCGTTGCTGCGCCGTGAGATACACGTTGCGCGAGCTCAACGCCAGGCCGTCCGCGTCGCGGATGATGGGTAGGACCCGCATCTCGAGCGGCAGGTCGAGGTCACGCACCATGCGCCGCACGACGCTCGCCTGCTGCGCGTCCTTCTGGCCGAAATAGGCCCGATGCGGCTGCACGATGTTGAACAGCTTCAGGCACACCGTCGCCACGCCCCGGAAGTGGCCGGGCCGCGCCTCGCTTTCAAGTCCGGCGGCAAGTTGCTCGACCTCGACCCAGGTCTGGAAGCGGTCGGGATACATCGCGTCGGGCGATGGCCTGAACAGGTAGTCGACGCCTGCCTCCTCGGCCAGCCGCGAGTCGCGCGCCTCGTCGCGCGGGTAGCGGGCCAGGTCTTCGTCGGGCCCGAACTGCGTCGGATTGACGAAGAGGCTGACGACGACGACCTCGTTCTCGGCCCGCGCCGCCCGTATCAGGCTGAGGTGGCCGTCGTGAAAGGCCCCCATGGTCGGCACCAGGCCGATGCTGCGGCCCGCTCGGCGTGCGTCGGCCAGCGACTCGCGCATCTCAGCGATGGCGCGGATGGTCTTCATGGCTTCGTCGCCTCGGCCAGCGCCCGATACAGCGGCTCGACCTCCGGCGCCCGCTCGTGCAGCGCGCGCAGGTGGGCGTCGACCGTGGTCCAGTCGCCCCGGGCAATCGGTCCGGTCAGCTGGAAGCCGTTGTCGATGGTGCGCTGCATGAGCGGCACGAGCCCCTCGGCTGGCGCACCTGCCTGTTCGAGCAGTCCCGCCGCGGTGCGGTACAGCGTCACCAGGTAGTTGCTGGCGATGGCGGCACCGGCGTGGTACAGGGCGCGGTCCGTATCGGCCAGGGGAAAGGGGCGCACCCCGAGCGTGCGTGCCAGCCAGTCGGCCTGTGCCGCGGCTTCATCGGTCTCGGAGGTGACGGCGGCCCAGGCGCCGTCCAGCTGCTCCGCGCCGCGGTCGCGGGTGAGGGTCTGGAGCGGGTGGACACTGAAGCGCCGCCGGTGCGGGTCCAGGGCGGAGAGCGGCGTGGCACCGCTGACGTGGGCCACCCAGGGGCCCGGCGGGGTCCGTTGGGCGACCTCGGCAATCTTGCCGTCCGGCACGGCCAGGATGACGAGCTCGGCGTTCGGATCCGCCTCACGCCCGGTCGTGACCGCCAGGCCGCGTTCGCGCAGCCGCGCCGCGATGGCGCCTCCCGCGCGTCCGCTGCCGACGACGTGCACCCGCTCGAGCATGGTCCGCTGAGTCTAGTCGCGGTGGACGTCGAGCACGACGTAGGCGGGGTCGTGCGTTGAGGTGAGGTGCGCCGTGACGCCGTCGGCGCTGCGCTGCTTGTCGAGCAGCTGTCCGCCGTCCCAGCTCGCCAGCGACTCGTTGAGGAGGTCCGCGCCGATGCTGCGTTGCGCGTTCAGCAGTCGCGGCAGGTAGGGCAGGTACGGGGCGGCCAGCTCCTCGACCCGGCCGGGTTCGTCGGCGGGCACGCTCAGAACGACCTGCTCGGGCGGCACGCCGACGACGTCGAGCTGAACGCCATTGCCGGCCGTCCCCAGCTCGTGATGCGGCCCGGCCGATGCGAAGCCCATGCCGAACTTCTGGGTCAGCTCGCCCTTGATGCGTTCCGTTGCCGGATCGACGACATGGCCGGCGTGGTCGGATGCGCTGCCGCTCGTGGCCGGCGTGCCGCATCCCGCCAACCCGACGACGAGCAACAGCGTGACGAGGCGGCGTGGCACGGTTCGATTCTCGCGCCGAGAGCGACTTGTTTGCAGCCCCGGCAACGAACGGCGAAGAAGACGCGGAGTCGGGGACCATCCAGGCCGTCAGTTGCTCTCCCAGCAAAGGACGGCCATCGAGAGGCCGCTTCGGGAGGCAAGGTGGCCGTTATTTGCCCCACGTGCAAACGGCCGCGCATTCCGAAACGAAACCGGCAGCCCAGGCGGGCTGCCGGCTCGAACGTACTCGGTGACGACGATCAGTGGCCGAGCGCCTCGAAGTACAGGCCCGCGACCTGCTCGCCGTAGAGATCGGCCAGGTGGTCGAGTCCCTTCCCATCGGCGAGGTTCGGATCGCTCGAACCTTCGGCGATCGTCTTGTCGGTGCGCGTCACCCACGACAGCGGCAGATCGCCGCGGTTCGCGACCGCCCACTCGATCTGCTCGGGGGACAGGAACGCGTTTTCCTGGCCCGGGATCTCGGTGTTGATGAAGCCGAGAATGTCCGCCAGGGACAGAACGCCCCAGCGAGATGAGTGCGTCGCCCCGGCGTCACCGTTGTCGGATCGGCTGGAAATCACGCACTCGTGCGCGAAGACCGCGCCGACGCTCGCCACCGCGAGCACGCCGGACAGCAGGGATGCGGCCGCCAACTTTCTGAGCATGCAGGTACCTCCGCTATGAGCCGAACTAGGGGCGCCTCAATCGTACGTTGCCCGGCGCCAGAAGTACCGGTGCCGACGCCACGATGGTGACGCCGGCGCACCACTCATCGAACGCCGGGGGCGAACTCGACCTCCACCAGCGGACTGCGCGTTACCATCAGCTCGAGCCCATAGCCCCAGCCTTGCGCGATGGGCGTCAGCACCCGCTCGCGTTCGGCCACGTCGGTGATCAGCCGCGCCGTCGCCGGCAGGTCCGCCACAACTCCTCGTACCAGGTGGAAGGTGAAGTGCGGATCCTCGACCAGGTTGGCGTACCAGTCGCGCTTGCCGGGCCGTCCGGAGATGTAGATCCTGCCGTCGATGTTGTGGAACACGATCGGCAGGCGGCGCAGCTGACCGCTGTGGCGCCCGCGGGTCGTGATCTCGACCAGGCCTCCGCGGTCCAGGGCGGAAGCGACGCCGACGTCGAAGACGCGTCGCGTCTCGACGGTCATGCCCCCACCGTGACCTTCCGCTCCTCGTCGCCCCGGACCAGGGTGACGTCGAATGCACCCTCGCCGGCAGCACCCAGCACGTCGAACAGGTCGTCGGCGCTCGTCACCTCGCGACCGCCGGCGGCCACGATGAGGTCGCCCTCGGCAATCCCAGCCCGTGAGGCGGGTGAGTCGTCCTCGACCTCGCGCACCAGAAGGCCGTCGCGTTCGGACAGTCCGACGGCCCGGCGCAGCCGCCGCGCCACGTGGGCCGGGGCCAGCCCGACGCCCAGGTGTCGCCGCGACGGCGTCTCCCCGCGGCCCAGCGCGTCGACCCGTCCCCGCAACGATGCGTCGGCCGGGATGGCCAGGTAGAACCCGCTGCCGAGGCGGTTGGTGTTGATGCCCAGCAGCTCGCCGGCCACGTTGACCAGCGGCCCGCCGCTCGATCCGGGCATCAATGGCGCGGTGTGCTCCAGGCTGCCGCCGATCCTTCGGCCGCGCGGCCCGCGGAACGCCCGCCCCACGCCCGATACGAACCCGAACGTCACGCGCGCCCCGGCACCGGCCGGATTGCCGAGCGCCACGACCGGCGTGCCGACGCTCACTGCGGTGTCCTCCGCCCACGCGAGGGCGCCAGCCGAACCGGTATCGACGCCCAGCACGGCGAGGTCGTTGTCGGCATCGATGCCGAGCACGGACGCATCGGCCTCACGCCCATCGGCGAAGTACACGTGCACCTCGTCACCGTGCAGGTTGTGGGCGTTGGTCAGGACCTTGCCTTCCGCCGCCACCACGCCGGAGCCGCCGCGCCATCGGTTTCCGATTCCGACCGTCGACGGCCCGACCTTCTCGGCGATCTGCGCGATCGCGCCGCCGAGCTCTTCCAGTGGACCCATCGGTCTCTCCTCGTCTGCTAACTTGCAACTCGCAAGTTACGCGCGCCAGCAGGAATGTCAAGACCGATGCCGTACGATCCCGTCATGCCCCACCAGTCCGCCTCGTCGCCACTGGCTGCCGCCCTCGAGCGCGTGGGTGACCGATGGAGCCTGCTGCTGGTCGAAGCCCTGTTGCCCGGACCGCGTCGTTTCAACGAGTTGACCGATGCGGTGGAGGGCATCGCGCCGAACATCCTGACCGACCGCCTGCGGCGGCTGGAGGCCGAGCGCGTCGTCCGGTCGCGCCCGTACTCCGAGCGGCCGCCGCGGGTGGCCTACGAGCTGACCGCCGAGGGCCACGAGCTGGCCGGTGCGCTCCGATTGCTGGCCGACTGGGGATCGCGCGTCGCCCGCGACGCCGAGCCGATCCATCACGCGGTGTGCGGCACGCCGGTCGAGGCGCGCTGGTACTGCCCAACCTGCGACCGTCCGGTCGAGGCCTCCGAGGCCGACGAGCTGCGCCGGGTCTAGGCGCTACCGCGCCGCCTTCTTCGCGATCACGCTCACCACCGCGGCGCGCCAGATGAAGGCTTCTTCGCGGAGGTCGCTCCAACGTCGCATCGTCTCCTCCCGGACCTCGGCGCGCTCCGCTTCGTCCAGTGGATCGAAGACGTCATCGCGTTCCCAGTTCTCGAGCAGGGCCAGGTAGCCGGCCGGCGTGAAGGCGTGCTCGAGCGTTTGAGCTTCCGCTTCGACGTCGGTGAATCCGGCATCCCGCAGCTCCTGCTCGGCCGATACCACCGAGGCGAACGGCTCGGTGTCGTAGCCTCCTTCGCCCTCGGGCAGGTCCCATTCGTCGGCCAGGTCGTCGAACCGATGCAGAGGGTCGAACTCGCGCGTCTCGTCGAGCCAGGTCACGACCGCCAGCCATCCGCCGGGACGCAGGATGCGGCGGATCTCCCGCAGGGCGGCGGCCCGGTCCGGAACGAGCTGCAGCACGAACGAGCTGACCGCCACGTCTACGGCGGCATCGGGCAGCGGAATGGATTGCGCGTCGCCTGCCAGGAGCGAGAGCCGGTCGGCGACCCCCGCCGCATCGGCGTGATGGTGTGCCAGCGCGCGCATGCCCGAAGACGGGTCGATGCCGGTCGCGTGCAGCGTCGGCCACCGCTGCAGCGCCGTCACGGCCAGGATCCCGGTGCCGGTGCCGACGTCGGCCAGCTGTGCATCCGTCAGGCGGTCCACGAGCGGAGCAATGCGGTCGAGAAGGCGCAGGGCAGTCGGAGCGATGACCGGACCCCAGTGGTCGCGGTACCGCTCGGCCGCTTCGTCATAGGCGCTTCCGACCGACGTCACCCGCGCAACGTGCGCCGGGAGTCGGAGATCCGTCAAGGTCGCTCTTGACACGTGACCAGCGAGTCACATATATTCGCGCCGATGGAACCCACCGAGGAGTTGGCGGAGGTCTTCCGGGCGCTGAGCGACGCGCATCGGCGGAAGCTGCTGGATCGGCTCAGAGAGCGTGATGGCCAGACGCTCGGCGAGCTCGAGGCGGCACTACCGCAGATGACCCGCTTCGGCGTGATGAAGCACCTCCGCGTCCTTGAGGATGCCGGCCTGTTGACGACCGCACGGGACGGCCGCACCAAGCGCCACTTCCTCAACCCGGTTCCCATCCGGCTCATCCATGACCGATGGATCAGCCGGTTCGCCGAGCCATGGGTCAGTTCCATGGCCAATCTGAAGCATGCCTTGGAGCAACCGATGTCCACCTTGCAACACGTCTTCCAGGTTTATGTTCGCGCCACGCCGGAGCAGATCTGGCAGGCGATCACCGACCCAGCCATGACCCGCCGCTACTACTACGGAACGTCCGTCGACTCCGAGTGGCAGGCTGGCTCATCGATCAACTACGAGATGGACGGGCAGAGCACGTTGCGCGGCGAGATCGTCGAGTCCGATCCGCCGCGCCGCCTCGTCCACACCTTCGAGTTCCCTGGCCACGACGAGCCGCCGTCGCGCGCGACGTGGGAGATCACGCCCATGGGCGACACGTGCCTCCTGCGGCTGACGCACGACGGCTTCGCATCCGAGACCGAGACGTACCGCAGCGTCGCCAATGGCTGGCCGCTCATCCTGTCGGGCCTCAAGACCCTGGTCGAGACCGGGGAGGCGCTGCGGGTCGAGATGCCGGCCGGCGCCGCGACCATGTAGTTCCCGTCGACCGGGCTGCATGCGCGGGACGACTACAAACCGGCGCGACGAGGCGTTGGCGCGGGTGGGGATGCGCAAGATGCATCACGCTCGGCGTCCCGCCGCCGCCGCGCCGCGCTGTATGCACCTGACGCATCAGCGCCGCATTCGGACGGCGCCCCTCAGAACGGCTTGACCACCATCAGCCAGATCACGATCAACAGACCGATGATGCCGACCCAGGCCAGTACGATCGGTCGTGACGAGGAGATGGTGGTGACCACCTCGTCGTTCGGGACGCCCGGATCAGTCAACGCGCGCCGGAGGCCCATGTAGTACGGGGCCGCCAGCGCGTACATCACCACCAGCTCGAGCACCAGCACGCCGATTGCCAGCCACAGCCAGAGGGCACCCCACCACCCGCCGACGAAGGCGGCTGCCACGCCCGCCGCGAGCAGCAGCAGCAGCGACGGGTACATCGCCATCAGGCTCAGTTGCGAGATGCGGAGCATGGCGCCGATGCGCTCCGCATCGGTCTCACGCCGGATGGCCAGCGACACGAAGGCCGATGCGCCATGGCCGAAGACGAACCCGAAGGCCCCCGCCACGTGCAGGAACACGATCCACGGATACCAGTCCATCGGCCGAGCCTAACCGTCCGATGCAAGCGCGGGATCAGCTCCCGCCGATGAAGCGGAAGATCGAGTCGAGATTCGGCAGCTGGCCCTCCTGCTCGAACAGGAAGAGGACCCCGACCAGCAGGCTGAAGGCGCCGGCGACAACGCCCACCACCACGTAGATCCGCTGCCGGAGCTGGCTTGCCACGAAGCCTGTCGCCGAGAGGACGATGATCGCGGTGTTGCTGATGAGCAGGCCCAGGATGAAGGCGAACATCATCGGCAACCCCAGGCCGAGGCTGGCCGCGCCACCCACGCCGGCGATGAGCAGCACCTGGGATCCGGTCTCGGCGCCGACGCCGTGGATCATCCCCACCCCGAAGGCGGTGCGCACCCCGTACGAGCTCATCTCGACCGGCTCGACGTGCTCGTGACCGTGGAGGCGTGCCTGGAGGCGGCGCCAGCCGTATCGGGCCGAATCGAATACGAGCATCCAGCGGCTCCGCAGCCGGAACTCCTGCCCGTGGCGCGCGTACTGGTACAGCGAGAAGAAGACCCAGACGCCGAGCACGATCAGGGTGATGCCGACCACGCGCCCCATGATCGGGTCGACCCACGCCGGCAACACCGCGCTGAACATCAGCGCCGCAAGCCCGAGCACGGCGACGACGAAGGCGTGGCCCAGCGCATACAGCGTGCCGAGCAGGATGGCGTGGCCCTGCTCGGACAGGAAGCGGCGCTGCGTCAGCGCCACCCGATGCTCGTGTGGCCCTGCACCGGCCGCTCCGCCGGCCACTCCTCCGGCCGCTTCACTGGCATGCGCCGCCAGCTCGGTCGCGCCGCCATGCCGGTGGTGGTGTCCGCTGGACGCGGCGTGGTGCTCGGCGTGCCCCTCCTCGGCGGCATCGGCCGCGGCCGTGGTGCTGGTGATATCGACGATGGCCGCGATGTGATCCCAATCGATCCCGTGCCGAATCCCGAGCAGCAGGGCGGTGAGCAGCAGCGTTCCGCCGCCCGCGGCAGGGCTGAGCGCCGACTGGTTGACGCAGGCACTGACCAGCAGCGCGAGCAGCCCCAGGCAGACGAGCGGCAGCAGCCGGCGGGGGATCGACATCGGGCCGCATGCTACTCGCCTTGTGGCGCTTATTGCAACTATGCGCAATAAGGCCGATGACTCGTATACTGCGGTCGTGCCGACCCGTCCACGTCCCGCCGTTCCCGCTCGCTGGTCCGATCTCCCTGAGCTCTTCCGTCGCCGGGGCATGCGATGGACGCCGCAGCGGCGCAGCGTCGTCGCGGCGCTGTCCGGTGCCAGCGGCCACGTCACCGCCGCGGAGCTCGTGGAGCGCTGCCGAGACCAGGACCCGACCACCACGCCGTCGACCGTGTATCGGACGCTCGACGTCCTCGAGGAGCTGGGCCTCGTCCGCCACGGCCATGGCGCCGACGGCCGGGAGGAGTTCCACGTCCAGCCGGCGGTCGAGCACGGCCACCTGTACTGCTCGGCGTGCGGCGGCCGCTGGGAGATCGCGGAAGGTCAGGCACAGGCGGTGGTGGCAGCCTTCGCATCGGTCGACGGCTTCGAGGTGGACCTGTCGCACATGACCGTCGTCGGCGTCTGCGGCGCCTGTGCCCGAGCCGGCGGGCGATGACCTTCCTCGGCCTGCCGCAGGCAGCTCCCGGTGATGCTTGTGAGGTCGCCATCCTCGGTGTGCCGCGGGCCGTCTCCTATCCGGGGTCGACCGATGGCTGCGCCGATGCGCCGGCCGCCATTCGCGCGCGCTCCCAGCGCCTGGCGCGCTTCGTCGATCACCACGACTTCGACCTCGACGGACCGATGCTTCCCGGGCCGCTGCGGGTCGTCGACTGTGGCGACGTTTCGGGAGCGGAGGATGCCGAACGGGCGGTGCGCGCGGTGCTCGGCAGTGGCGGCGTGCCGATCGTCCTGGGCGGCGACGACTCGGTGCCGATCCCGGTGCTGCGCGCCTTCGACACGCCGCTCAGCGTAGTGCAGGTCGACGCCCATCTCGACTTCCGCGACGAGGTGCAGGGCGTGCGCGAGGGCTACTCGTCGCCGATGCGCCGCGCGTCGGAGATGGACCACGTGCGTCACATCGTCCAGGTCGGGCTGCGCGGCGTGGGCAGCGCCCGCGCTTCGGATGTCGCGGACGCGCGAGGGGCCGGCAACCTGCTGGTCACCGCGCACCAGCTCCACGACCGCGGCGTTGCCTGGCTGCTGGACCAGGTTCCCGTCGAAGCGCCGGTCTTCGTGAGTTTCGACCTCGACGGCCTCGATCCGTCGCTGGTGCCCGGGGTCAGCGCGGCGTCGCCGGGCGGCTTGACCTACGACGACGCGCGGGACCTGCTGCTCGGGCTCGCGTCGCGGACACCGATCGCCGGGGCGGCATTCACCGAGCTGGTGCCCTCGCTCGACGTCAACGAGCGCTCGGCCCTGGTGGTCGTGCGACTGGTGACGCTGCTTATCGGCGGCATTGCCCGTCGGGCATGAGGCGCGTCGCGATCGCGATCCTCGTAGGCGGCTGCACGCTACCGCCCGAGCCGACGCCGCCGGCAGCTGCCACGCCCTCGACGGCGCCGAGTGCGACCGCCACGCCTTCTCCGACGCCCGGTCCTTCCGCGACCGCACGGCCGCTGCCGGCCCGGCAGCGTTGCCCAGGTGCTGGTCGACGGCCTGAACATCCGCTCCTCGGCGGCTCGCGATGCATCGGCCGTCGGCGTGGCGCAGGCCGGACAGCGGGTCGTGATTGTCGGCGGCCCGTCGAAGTGTAGACCGCGGCGGCGGACGGCAGCGACACCGCCCGCCTCTCGAATGCCACCGCTCCGGCATCGTGGCAGCCGATGTTGGGGAGCGGAAGCTAGCCCCATTTCACACAGGAATGGCGGCCGACCTGACGAGCGTCCTACGCCGGCTTGCGTTCACCTGAGAATCGCCGTGCGGGGAGCCCTCACAGGCTCGCCAGCCGGTCCGCCTCTGCCTCGAGTGCCGATGCGGCCGCGGCGCTGGCCCAACGCGGCACCAGGTCCTGCGCCTGGTCGCCGAACGCCACCAGCTGCGAGCGGTACGCCCCCAGCTGCCCGGCTGCCAGGAAGCGGGCCGCACGGTCCAGCCGGTCGTAGAGCAGCGGTGCCTTCGCTGCGCTGACCGTGCCCTGGGCAACGTCGTGGTCGACGAGGGCACGCAGCCGATCCAGCGTGACGTCGGTGTTCCAGCGCGTAACCTGCGGGTCGTGGTCCGAGGCACCGCGTGCGGGGTCACCGTCGAAGTCGGCCGCGTAGTCGGCATTGAGGTGAGCGGCACGGATCTGCACCAGGTCGTCGAACTGCGCCGACGTGGCCCACTGCATGTCGAGCGTCTGTGCCTGGCCCTCGAAGGTATAGCTGTAGGCGCTTGATGGGACCTCATCGACCAGCACGTCGAACAGGTTGTGCAGCCCCGCCTCGTACATCGGTCCGAGCTGGTCGGTCGGCGCGTCCTGGAACGGGTCGTCGGGGCGCGGGAAGACGTTGAAGTCGCCGGCGCTCACCACCCGGACCGTCGGATCGGCCTGCTGCAGGGCCGCCACGATGGCGGCGTTGTAGGCAGCCTGCTCGGTGCGCTGGCCGACGCGCGTATCAGGCCCGGACGAGAAGTGGTTGCTGATGGCATACAGATCGGTGAAGACCGATTGACCGATGCCGTCGCGCCACACCCGGAAGTGGCCGACCTGAGGCGCGCGGGTGTAGACGTTCGAGCCGTCGACGCCGGTCGACGTGTCGACGTCGCTCGGCAGATCGGCGTTGAGCGCCTTCGGATTCGACACTTGGGCGTTGTAGGCGAGGGCGTCGCCGCGATACTCGACCGTCGGCGAGGAGCCGAGCACCGGATCGTCGGCCGAAGCGGGCAGCAGCTCGACCGAATCGGCGCGGTACATGAAGGCGGACACGATGCCGCGGTCATCGGCGCCATCGCGGTCGTAGGCGGTCAGGTAGGTCGGTCCGCCCGCATCGGCGATGGTCAGGGCCAGCTCCTGCAGCGTGTCGGGCCGGCCGTCGGCGTTGTCGGCCTCGCCGCAGGCGAGTGCATCATCGACGACGGTGCAGATGTCCTGGTCCTCGGCCTCCTGGATCATGAGGATGTCCGGCGCGTGCATCGGTCCGGCGATCTGGGTGGCCAGGTCGGACAGGTGATGCTGGTAGTCGGCTTCCGACGCGGGGACGTAGTCGAACGGAGGACTGACGCCGTCACAACCCGTGTCGTCGGGGAAGTCGCAGCCGTCGTTGGGGTCGTCGCGGTAGTCGTACAGGTTCTCGACGTTGTAGTCGCTGGTGGCGAACTCCTCGCCCGTGACCGCCGGCTGGGGGGGCGCGTTGTCGGCCGGATCGACGCCATGCGTCAGTGCCGGCTGCTCGGTGATCTCGATGCCGTACTTGTCGAACGAGTAGTTGACCGCACCGGTCAGGGCGTTGCCGACCGAGTCGAAGGTGCGTGCCGGCGCGATCAGGGTCGTGTTGTCGCCGGTCGCTCCCTTGAGGCCGTGGCTGGTGAGCAGGATCCGCTCGCCGTTCTCGTTGTCGAAGACCTGGTCAGGGACATCGTCGAGCGGGTGAAAGTCGCGGAAGACGCGCTGGGCGTACGGATCGTCGCGCTGGGCCAGGTCGTCGTCGCCGCGGATCACCCACACCTCGCCATCGGCGGTGCTGGCGAAGACGTCGCGCGGCGCGGTCACCAGCGATCCCGCCGGAACGGTGAGGAGCATTCCCTCATGGCGCTCCCAGAACAGCTGCGCCGCGTGCAGGTCGTGCGATGGATTCGCCTCGACCGATGCGAGCTCGTCGCCGAGGTCCACGCCGTGTCGCACCACTCGTTCGATGAACGGGCTGCCGAGCTCGGTCAGGTTGTGGAACTCGCTGACCCGGGCGCGAACGACGACCTCGTCGCCGACCTGGGGGCGGTACTGCGGCGTGCTGCCGTCCGAGAAGCGGATGGTGCGGAAGGTGTTGTTGAAGATCGGCACGCCGTCCGAGCTGAGCGGATCGTTGTCATCGGTCGACAGCGTGTTCTGCAGGTAGAAGGTCCAGTTGTCGGCGCCGCGGCTGGTGCGGGCGAGCGCGATCTCGCTGATCACGCCGCGAACGACCACGGTGTCACCCTCGAGCGGTGAGGCATGCGTGGTCGGGTCGTCCTGGTCGGCGACCGCGCCCTGCACCGCGCCGATGGTCGTGACCGCCAGGACGTCGACGGACAGCACGCACGAATCGGTCTGCGGCTCCGCGTCGGTGTTGGTCGCGCTGACGGTCACCTCGTAGCTGCCCGGCTCGATGGCGCCGTCGACGCTGACCGTGGCCGTCGCCGTGCCGCCGGGTTCAGTGGCTGCGGCGAGGTCGGTCAGCGTGATGGCGTCGGTGGCGGGCGACACGTCGCTGATCTCGATGGCGGAGACGGTGCCGTCGGCATCGGTCGCGCTCACCGACGTGCTGCCGGCGTCGCCCTGGACCAGTTGCAGGTCATCGCCGCAGTCCGCGACCACCGGCTGGTTGTCGAGCGCGGTGCCCGTCGTCGGCGTGTTCGGGTTGGTGGTCGAGGCCAGGCTGAAGTCGGCGAGCGCCCAGTCGCCAGCCGTATCGGTATCGACGCCGTCGGCCAGGCGGTGCGCGCCGGCCGGGAAGAAGGTGCCGTCCGGCCCGAAGACCGGCGCGCCGAGATAGGTCGTGTCGCCTGTGCCGCCATCGGTCATGGCGAGCGAATCCTTGACCACCTCGCTGCCGCTCAGCTGGTCGCCGAGAGCCGGCGCCGATGCGGTCGTGACCAGCGCAAAGGTTTCGGTGCCGTTCTGCAGCGCCCCCGTCGTGAAGTCGACGTTCGGCGTGACGTCGTAGAAGTCCTGCAGGCCGCTCGTGGTCCCGGCCAGGAAGAAGTTGTTGCCGCCGATGACCTGTCCGGCGAGATCGAGGCGGAACGTGACGAGGCCCTGGGTCGTGACCGCGTCGCCCTCGACCACGATCAGGCTCAGGTTGCCGAGGCTGGTCCCCGGCGTCCCATACAGCTCGACGAACTCGACGTCGGCCCCGGTGGTCGAGGCCAGGATCTCGTTCAGCAGGACTGGATCGCCGGTCGCCGCCTGGGCGGGGCGCGGCGACCAGCCGAATCCGAGCACGAGGCTGAGGCTCACGAAGGCAACGAGCAAGCGATGGGGAAGGGCGGGCGAATGCATCGGTCTGTGGAGGCTCCTGGGGTGGGCGAGCCGGCGGGCGTGGCCGGATTTGGGCTGCCTACCTTAGCGTCGGCAACTTTGTGCGTGCACGCGAAATCGGTACCGAAAGGTGCGTGAACGCACCTGACCTTGGACTGCTGGCCTAGACTCTGTCCGACGGCGCCCGGCCGTCGCACTGGAGGGATGGACCGATGACCCAGCCGCCGCTGCCACCCACCGACCGACCGGACGAGCCCGATGCGGATCGGCGCGCGGACGCGCCGGCCTCACCTGATCAGCCCGGCTACATGCCTCCGGGGTACCAGCCGCCCGGCTCCCAGTCCGGCTTCCAGCCCGGCTCCCAGTCCGGCTCTCAGTCCGGCTTCCCGCAGCCGTACGGTCAGGCTGGATGGGGTGCGCCGCCGGCCCCCGCTCGACCGGGAACGGTGACGGCTGCGGCCATCGTGCTGATCGTGCTGGGTGTGCTGGCCGCGATCCTTGGGCTCTTTTTCCTGCTCGGCGCGTCGCTGATTGGCAGCGGGACGCAGCTTCCCGGCCTGGACATCGCCGGCGCAACGCGCGGCGCGCTTGCCGGCGTGTTGGTCGTCTTCGGTGGCGTGATGATCGCCTTCGGCATCCTGGAAGTTCTCAGCGGCATCAACATCTTCTCTGCCAAGGGCTGGGCCCGAATCCTGGCCATCGTGCTATCGGTGATCGGCGGTCTGATCGGCGTCCTGGCGCTGATTCCGAGTCGCGACCCCGACATGGCGTCGGGGCCTATCTTCGGGATCATTGTCCTCGTGGCCTACGCGTTCGTGATCTGGGCGCTGGCCACGACGGGCCGATACTTCACCAGGTAATCGCGCGCGCCGTGGGCGCCGGCGCCCGAGGGTTACGGCTGCCTCCGCAGTCGCTACCGCTCGGAATTGGGTCCAGGCTGGGCGGTCGCGGTGGTCCCAGCCGGTTACCGACTGCGCCGGCAGTCGCTATCGAGCGGAATCGGGTGCGAGCTGCGGTCGTGACCTTCCCCGCGGGGTTACCGACTGGGCCGGCAGTCACTACCGATCGGAATCGGGTCCAGGCGGCGGTCGCGGCCGGTTACCGACTGCACCGGCAGTCGCTATCGCTCCGAATCGGTCCAAGCCTGCGGTCGGGACCGCCCCGGCCCGGATACCGACCGCGCCGGCAGTCGCTAACGCACGTCGAGGGTGGCGTTGGCGCGCGAGCTGCGCTCCAGGAAGCTGAACAGGAAGAAGGCGACGACCGCGTACGCCACCCCGATTCCGAACTCGACGGCGATCAACCCGCCGACCTGCCCCAGCCCGGCACCATCGGCCGCCTGGCGAACCGCTTCCAGGCCATGGGTGAAGGGCAGGACCTGGCTGATGGCCTGCATCCAGCCGGGCAGCTCGGAAACCGGGATGTTGACGCCGCAGAACAGCAGGAAGGCCATCATCAGCAGGTTCGCGCCGAACAGGCCGTCGCGCAGTCGCAGCGAGATCGAGCCCTGCAGCGCGCCGATCGAGGTGCAGCTGAAAACGGTGACGATCAGCGCCAGCGCCACGACGCCCAGCGAGCCCAGGTCGATTCGCACGCCGAGGAAGACGACGCCGACCACGAAGGCATAGACCGATACGAACAGCGCGTTCGCCAGGAACGGCAGGAACCGGCCGGCGAACAGCGCGACGCGGTTGGCCGGCGTGGCCAGGATCGCCGGCAGCGTCCCGAACCAGCGCTCGTTGGCGATGGCCAT